>JAUIDW010000274.1 GCA_030428395.1 bacterium
GGCGATGAGGGCGCGCTCGCGGAGCAGCCCGATTGCCTCGGCAAACTCTTGAGCCGGGAACGGGTACGGCGGCAGGTCCCGGGGTGAGACCTGGCGGACATACGCCACGGCGGCGGCGTGGAGCGCGCGGCGCAGCACCGGGCCGACGCCGAGGCCGGGGTCCAGCTCGCCGTGCGCCGCCAGGAGCCGCGGGCCCTCCGAGCGCTCGTCGTCGACCTCCCCGAGCAGCACCCAGTCGGCGCCGGTCGACTCCGCCGCCTGCCGGGCCAGCGCCCACACGGGCGCCTCCGTCGCCGGCGGGCGCGCCGCGCCGCTCCGGGTAGACCCGGCGGGCGCGCCGTCGTCGTCCGGCGGCTCGACCTCGCCGGCGAGGCTGCGCGCGAGCGCGGCGAGGCGCTCCGCGTCCTCCCGCGCGAGCGGGTCCCCGCTGGCGGGCCGATCGGCTTGCGGGTCCATGTCCCGGGTCATGCGGAGGCCGCGGACGCGCGGCGCGCGGCGACGGCGCGCGGATTGTGGGCGCCCGCGCGGGCCGGGGCAAGGGCGCCCGGCGCGCGCGGAACGCGGACCGGAAACGGGAGAACCGCGGCGCGCGCTTCTGCGCGGGCGCCGCGCCGGCCAGAATGCGCGGCCCCCCCGCGGCCGCCGCCGCGACGCGCTCGCTCCCAGGATCCCTCCATGAGCCACTCCGCCGCCGACGCCGCGCCCCCGCACCCCCTCCGGGTCCTCTTCGGAGGCTTCCTCATGGGGCTCGCCAACCTCGTCCCCGGTGTCAGCGGTGGGACGATGATCCTGGCGATGGGACTCTACGACCGCTTCATCGGGGCGGTCGCGGACGTCACGAGCCTGCGCTGGTCCGTGCGCAGCTTCGTGTTCCTGGGCATCGTCGCGGTCGGCCTCGCCGTCGCCGTGCTCGGCTTCTCGGGCGTCATGGTGCAGCTGGTCACCGAGTACCGCTGGATCATGTACAGCCTGTTCGTCGGCATGACGCTGGGGGGCGTGCCGCAGCTCGTCGGGCTGTGCCGGCCGCTGGGTCCGCGGGTGTTCGTGGCCGCCGCCGTCGGCATCGGCACGATGGTGCTGCTCGCGTTCGGGCTCTCGGCGGTGTCGATCCCGCAGACCGCGCTCGTGTTCGTCGTCGTGGGCGCGTTCGCCGCCTCGAGCATGATCCTGCCGGGCGTCAGCGGCTCCTACATCCTGCTGATCCTCGGCATGTACGACGTGGTCATCGGCAGCCTCTCGAGCAGCGAGCTGCGCGAGGACCTCGGCGGCTCGCTCCGCATCATCGTCCCGGTCGCGATCGGCTCCGCGCTCGGGATCGGGCTGCTGAGCAACCTGCTGAAGGCGATGCTGGCGCGCTTCCCGCGCGCCTCGCACGGCTTCCTCCTCGGGCTCCTGCTCGGCTCGGTGATCGGGCTCGTGCCGTTCCAGCGCCCGGTCGACCCCGACCTCGCGCGCCGGCCGTTTCGCAAGTCGGTCGCCATGCTGCTCGACGGCGCGCCGGTGGCCGAGGTCGAGGCGAAGTACGGCCTGAGCTTCGACGCGGCCGCCCAGGCGGACGTGCGCGCGCGCTACGGCGGGAAGTCCGCCGGCGAGCTCAAGCTCGCCGCCGACGAGCTGGAGTACTTCCGCCCCGACGCCGTCCAGATCGGCGTCGTCCTGGTGCTGATCGCGGCCGGCTTCGCCGTCACGCGCTTCCTGCACTTCGAGAACGACGAGGAGGCGCCGCCCGCCGCCGACGCGGCCGGCTGATCAGCCCTCGGCCTCGAAGTCCACGACGTGGAGCTCGAGGCTCGTCTCGCCCCGGAACGTGTTCCAGCGCGGCGTGTAGACCAGGCGCAGGTCGCGCCCCATGCGCAGCTCCTCGCGGCGCGCGCCCATGCCGAAGGCCACGGCCTTCAGGCAGGCGTCGCCGGCCCGCACCCGGAAGGTCAGGTGCGCCCCGGTCGCGCCGACCACCCGCGGCGGCTCCGCCAGCCGCAGCGACGGGGAGGTCAGCACCGGCTTCTCGTTGCGCTCGCCGAAGGGTTCGAGCCGGTCGAGGTGCCGCATCAGCTCGGGCGTCATGCGCCCCAGCGGTAGCTCGTAGTCGACGTCCACCCGCGGCTCGGGGAGGCCGCCGTCCGGCAGGAGCTCGGCGGCGCGCCGCTCGAGGGCCGCGCGCAGCTCGTCCACGCGGTCGGCGCGCACCTCGCAGCCGGCCGCCTGGGCGTGGCCGCCGTAGCGCTCCATCGCGTCCGCGCCGCCGTGCAGGATCTCCAGCACGTCGACGCCCGCGACCGAGCGCGCGCTGCCGCGGCCCGTCGCGCCGTCGAGCCCGATCACGAGGGCGGGCCGGCCGAACTCCTCGACCATCCGCGCGGCCACGATGCCGACCACGCCCTGGTGCCAGCCCTGCCCGGCCAGCACGAGCACGGGGTGCTCCGCGGCGTCCGCGAACGGCTCGGCCGCGCGGCGCGCCTCGTCGAGCAGCTCGCCCTCGATGCGGCGCCGCTCGGTGTTCAGCTCGTCCAGCTCGTGCGCCAGCTCGCGCGCGCGGTCCGGCGTCGCGGCCAGCAGCAGGTTCACCGCCTTGTGGGCGCCCGCCAGGCGCCCGGCCGCGTTCAGTCGCGGGCCCACCTTGAAGCCGACGTCCTCCGCCACGAGCGCCTGGTCGCCCAGGCCGCACACGTCCAGCAGGGCGCGCAGCCCGGGGTTCGCCGTGCGCTCGAGCGCGAGCAGCCCGCGGCGTGCCAGCACGCGGTTCTCGTCGACCAGCGGGACGACGTCGCAGACCGTCGCCACCGCGACGTAGGCGGTGGCCTCGAGCAGGAACTCGCGGTGCTCGTCGCGCACCTTCGAGCCCTGCGCCAGCTCCTGGCACAGGGCCCAGCAGAGCTTGAAGGCGACGCCCGCGCCGCACAGCTCGCGGAACGGGTACCGGTTCGGGCCCACCTTGGGGTTCACGATCGCGAGGGCCTCGGGCAGCGGCCCGCGCGGCGGCTCGTGGTGGTCGGTGACGACGACGTCCACGCCCTCCGCGGCCAGCGCGGCGATCGTGGCGTGCGCCGAGGTGCCGTTGTCGACGCTGACGACCACGCTCGCGCCGGCGCGGCGGGTGGCCTCGAGCGAGTGCTCGCCGAAGGAGTAGCCGTCGGTCAGCCGGTTGGGGATGTGCCAGTCCACCGGCGCCCCGAGCGAGCGCAGCAGGCGCGTCAGCATCGTCGTGCCCGTCACGCCGTCGACGTCGTAGTCGCCGTGGATCAGCACCTTCTCGCGGTCGCGCGCCGCCCGCAGGAGGCGCTCCGCGGCGGCGTCCACGCCCGGCAGGGCGCGCGGGTCGTGCAGGCTGCGCAGCCCCGCGTCCAGGAAGCGCCCGGCCTCGTCCGGGTCGCCGCGCCCGCGCGCGACGAGCAGGGCCGCGACGACGTCGGGCAGGCCGTGCTGGCGCTCGAGGCGCCGCACGTCCGCGGGGTCGATCGGCCGGAGCTTCCAGTGCGGCTTCAAGGGGCGGATTGTATGCCCGGCGGCCTTGGGGGACACTCTCGCCATGGTCTCCGAGCGCCCCGGGAGCCGCACCGCGAGCGCGTACCGCCTGCTGCCGTCGGTCGACGAGCTGCTGGCGGCGCCCGCGCTGGTGGACCTCGCCGCGCGGACGTCGCGCGCGCTGCTGCTCGAGCTGGCCCGCGGCGCGCTCGAGCGGTGGCGGGAGGCCATCGCCGGCGGCGCGCTCGAGGCGGGCGAGCTCGAGGGGCGCCTGGCCGCCGGCGAGCTGGTAGCCGAGATCGCCGAGGCCGCGGGCGTCGACGCGCGCCGGGGCGTGCGCCCGGCGGTCAACGCCACCGGCATCGTGCTCCACACGGGCCTCGGACGCGCCCCCTGGCACCCCGAGGCGGCCCGCGCCGCGGCCGAGGTGGGGGAGCGCTTCTGCCTGCTCGAGGTCGACCGCGAGACCGGCCAGCGCAACCGCCGCGACGACCGCACGTCGGAGCTCGTCCGCCGGCTGACCGGCGCCGAGGCCGCGATCGCCGTCAACAACAACGCCGCCGCCGTGCTGCTCGTCCTCAACACCTTCGGCCGCGACCGCGAGGTCGTCGTGTCCCGCGGCGAGCTGGTCGAGATCGGCGGGTCGTTCCGCATCCCCGACGTGATGGAGCGCGCCGGCGCGCGCCTGCGCGAGGTCGGCACGACCAACCGCACCCGCGCCGCCGACTACCGCGGCGCCGTCGGCCCCGACACGGGCCTCCTGATGAAGGTGCACACGAGCAACTTCCGCGTGGAGGGCTTCACCGAGGAGGTCGGCCCCGCCGAGCTGGGCGCCCTGGGCCGCGAGCTCGGCGTCCCGACGGCCTTCGACCTGGGCTCCGGCCTCTACGCGGGGCCCGGCGGCCACCTGCCCGCGGGGCTGGGACCCGAGCCGCGCGTCGAGGACGCGCTGGCGAGCGGCGTCGACGTCGTCCTGTTCTCCGGCGACAAGCTCTTCGGCGGACCCCAGGCCGGCCTGCTGCTCGGCACGGCCGAGACGGTCCGCGCGCTGCGCGCGAACCCGCTGTACCGCGCGCTCCGCCTCGACAAGACGACCCTGTGCGCGCTCGAGCGCACGCTCGAGCTCTTCCTGGCCGGCCGCGCCGACGAGTTGCCGGCCCGCCGCGCCCTGGCCCGCGACCCCGCCGAGCTCGCCGCCGAGGCCGCGGCCCTCGCCCGCGCCCTCGACGCCCTCCCGGGCCTGCGCGCCACCACCGAGCCGGGCGAGTCCCAGCCCGGCAGCGGCAGCGCCCCCGGCGTCACCCTCCCGACCACCCTGGTGCGCACCACCGCCGACGCCCTGCGCCCCGAGCGCCTCGCGCACCTGCTGCGCCGCGCCGACCCGGCCGTGTTCGCGCGCGTGAAGGACGACGCCGTGTGGCTCGACCCGCGCACCCTGCTGCCGGGGGAGGCCGAGCACGTGGTGGCCGCGTACCGCGCGGCCGTCGAAGCACCGCCCGGCGCGGCGCGCGGAGCGAGGTAGGCGAAAGACACGAGAAAATCCGCAACCGGACGAGCCGCGGGCCGGTCCTCGGGGCCCCCTGGGTGGGTGGGGGGTCCGGGGGAGGGTGCCGGGGGCGGGCTCCGTTCCGGACCTCCGCAACTCGCCCCGGTTTCCCCGGAGGATCTCCCCGCCCCGCGCACCCACTCCCCGTCCCCAGGAGTGCCACCCCCGTGATCGAAGTCCAGGACCTGCGCAAGACCTACGGCGACCTCGTGGCCGTCGACGGGGTCTCGTTCACCGCCGAGGGCGGCGCCGTGTTCGGGTTGCTCGGCCCCAACGGCGCGGGCAAGTCGACCACCATCGGCTGTATCAGCGGGCTGCTGCGGCCCACGGCCGGGTCCGTGCGCGTGCTCGGGATCGACGTGGTGGGTGACGGCCGCGAGGCGCGGCGGCGGCTGGGCGTCGTGCCCCAGGAGCTGGCGCTGTACGAGGACCTGTCGGCGCGCGAGAACCTCGACTACTGGGCGGCGGCCTACGGGCTCGGCCGCGGCGACCGCGCCGCACGCGTGGAGGAGGTGCTCGAGCTGGTGGGGCTGTCTGACCGCGGGCGCGACCGGGTCAAGACGTTCAGCGGGGGGATGAAGCGGCGCCTGAACTTCGCCTGCGGCGTCGTGCACCGTCCGGACGTGCTCCTGCTCGACGAGCCGACGGTGGGCGTCGACCCCCAGAGCCGGGTGCGGCTCTTCGACCTCGTGCGGGCCGAGCGCGACCGCGGGACCTGCGTGCTCTACACGACCCACTACATGGAGGAGGCCGAGTCGCTCTGCGACCGCCTCGCAATCGTGGACCACGGGAAGGTCATCGCCCACGGCACCCTCGCGGAGCTGCGGTCGCTGCTGGGCGAGCGCGACCTGCTCCGGCTCGCGGGCGCGTTCGACCCGGCGGCCCAGCGGGCGGCGCTCGGCGCGCTGGCGGACGTCGAGGTCGTGCAGTGCGAGGCCGAGGCGCTGACCCTGGCGCTGCCGGCGGCGTCGCGCCGGCTCCCGGAGCTGTTCGAGGCCGTGGCGCGCGCGGGCGGCGACGTGCGCGAGACGACCCTGACGCAGCCCAGCCTCGAGACGCTCTTCATCAAGCTCACCGGCAAGGAGCTGCGGCAGTAGTGGGGTACCTGCTCCGCTCCGCCCACAAGGACGCGCTGCGCCTGTACCGCGACCCGGTCGCGGTGCTGCTGTGGATCGGGATCCCGCTCGCGATCGGGGCGCTCATCAGCCTGGCGTTCGGCGGCGGCGGGTCCGCCTCCGTGCCGCGGGCGCGCGTGCTGCTGGTCGACCGCGAGGGGACCTTCCTCGGCGGCCTCGTGGCCGGCGCGCTCTCCAACGCCGGTGGGCTCTTCGCCGTCGAGGAGGTCGCCGAGGAGGAGGGCCGCGCCGCGCTCGCCAGGGGCGAGGCGACCTCCCTCGTGGTGCTCCCCGGGAACTTCTCGGAGGCGCTGCTGCTCGAGGAGCCGGCGACGATCGAGGTCCTGCAGAACCCGGCCCAGCGCATCCTCCCGCGCATCGTCGAGGAGACCGTCTCGACGCTGCCCGACCTCGTGTTCTACGTGCACCGCCTGATCGGCGAGGACCTGCGCGCGATGGCCGCCGGCCCGGACGAGGGCACGACCTTCCCCGACGAGCGCATCGCCGAGGTCAGCGTGCGCATCAACCGCCTGGTCGAGCGCCTGCAGGGCACGCTGTTCCCGCCCGTCGTCGACGTCGAGGTCGTGGTCGAGCGCGAGGACGAGCAGGACGAGGGACCCCAGGTCGGCTTCGCGCTGCTCTTCCTGCCGGGCATCCTCGTCATGTCGCTGATGTTCGTCGCCCAGGGGCTGGGCGAGGACCTGTGGCGCGAGGACGCCATGACCACCCTGCGGCGGGCGGCGGTCGCGCCGCACGGGTTCGGCGCCTTCCTCGGCGGCAAGCTGCTGGCCGGCGCGGGGGTCGTGCTCCTCGTCAGCGCCGTGTTCCTCGGCGTCGGTTGCCTGTACCTGGGCGTCCCGCTCGCGCGCTGGCCCGCCGCGGCCGCCTGGGGCGGCCTGCTCGGCACGGCCATGATCGCCGCCATGTTCGGCCTGCAGCTGGTCGCCTCGAGCCAGAAGGCGGGCAACGTGCTGACCATGATGATCGTGTTCCCGCTGCTGATGATCGGGGGCAGCTTCTTCCCGTTCGAGGCCATGCCCGGCTGGATGGGCGCGGTCGGCCGCCTCACGCCCAACGGCTGGGCGCTCGAGCACCTGAAGGCGATCCTGCTGGGGCGGGCGGACGCCACGGCGCTGCTCGCGCCGACGGCCGGGCTGGTCGCGGCCGGCGCGGCCTGCTTCGCCTTCTCGACCTGGCGCCTGCGCGCGCGCTACGGGGGAGGCTGAGCCGTGCTCCGCGACGCGCTCTTCATCGGCTGGCGGGACGTGCGGAACATGCTCCGCGCGCGCGAGACCATCGCGTGGGTCTTCGTGATGCCGATCGTGTTCTTCTACTTCATCGGCACGGTCACCGCCGG
>JAUIDW010000275.1 GCA_030428395.1 bacterium
GTGCGAGGTCGGGGGGCTGCATGGGGGGCCGGCCGTCCGCCCGCGCGGCCGCGCCGGTCGCCGGGCGCCCGGGGTGCGCCGCGCGCGGCGCCGCGGCGGCGGATGATGTCACGCGGCCGCGCACCCCGCAAGGCGAGGACCCGGCGCCGCGACTCCGTAGAATCCGCGGCGTGGAGGACGCCGGCCCGCAGGATCCCGCCCACGCGCCCGCGGCCGGAGCCGCGGCGCGTCCGCCGCTCCGGGCGCGCGCCGGGACCCGCTGGGCGGTCGGCGCCGCGCTCGTCGTCCTGCACCTGCTGTGCTTCGGCCCCGCCCTCGCCGGCCGCATCGTCTTCCCCAACGACAACTCGCTGCTGGTCGGGGCGCCGCCCGTGGCGGCCGAGGACGGCGCGACGCGCCGGGAGACGCTGCGCTTCAGCGACCAGAACCGGCAGTTCGTGCCCGCGCTGCACCTGCACCTGCGGGGGCCGCGCGACGGCTGGCTGTCGACGTGGGACCCCCACGTCCAGCTCGGCCGTCCGACCACGCACGTCAGCGGGATCTCGCGCGCCTACCTCCCCACGCTCGTGGCGAGCTGGCTCTCGACCGACGCCTTCCGGGTGTACACGTGGCTGGTCGCGTTCACCGCGCTGGTCGGCCTGCTCGGCGCGTACGCGTTCCTGCTCGAGCTCGAGCTGCCGCCCGCCGCCGCCGCGCTCGGCGCGGCGAGCCTGGCCCTGGGCGTCTTCGCCTCGCTGTGGTCGAGCTTCGTCATGTTCACGGCGACGCTCGCCTGGTCCGCGGTGCTGCTCGCCGCGGTCGCCCGCTTCACGCGCCGCCCGGGCGCGGGCGCGTGGCTGGCCGCGGCCTTCGCGACCTACTCGCTGCTGCTCTCGGGCTACCCCCAGCAGATCGTGCACCAGGCCTACGTGGTCGCCGCCTTCGTGGCCTGGAGCCTCGCGCGGACCACGCCGCCGGCGGCGCGGGTGCGCGTCCTCGCCGGCCTCGGGCTGGCGGCCGCCGCCGGGCTCGCCGCGGCCGCGCCGGTGTACCTGGACCTGGCGGCGGTCACCGCGCGCTCGACGCGCCTGGGCATCGACGAGAGCTTCTTCACCGAGGCCCTGGCCGTGCCGGGCACGCTGGCCGAGTACGCGCGCTACCTCGCGACGCTGGTGGACCCGTTCTGGCTCGGCCACCCGCTCGACGCGGACTACCCCTTCCGCGTGAACGGCGTCAGCCTCGCGCCCGTCGGCGCCGGCCTGCTCTGCGCGGGCCTCGTGTTCGGCCTGCGGCGCGGCCGCGCGCCGTGGTACGCGGCGCTCGTGTTCTTCGCCGTGCTGGCGCTGGTGCCGCCGGCGTACCGCTTCGCGCTGCGGAACCTGGGCTTCCACCTGTCGCGGTCGACGCCCCTGGTCGGCGCGCTGATCCCCTCCGCGGTGCTGGTCGCGCTGGCCGCGGCCGATCTCTGCGCCGACCGCGCGCGCCGCGCGCCGGCGGCGGCCCTGGCCCTGGCGCCGCTGCTGCTGCTGCCCGCCCAGGCCGCCCTGGTCGACGCGCCCCTCGACGGGACCGGGGTCGCGCTCTCGATCGCGGCGTCGCTGGCCACGGCCGCCTTCGCCTGGACCGGCCGGTCGGGCCTGCTGCTCGGCCTCGCCGCGCTCGGCGCGCTGGGCTGGGGCGCGCGCCTGCCGCTGTGGCGTCCGCGCGCGGAGGTGCGCACCAGCTCGCGCCTGGTCGAGGAGCTGCGCCGCCGCACGCCCGACGGCTCCCGCTACGCCGTCGTCGGCTACGACCTGCCCGCGCTGCTACTGCCCAACGTCGAGGAGCTGGTCGGCCTGCGCAGCGTGCACTCCTACGACTCGCTCTCGTCGGCGGCCTACCAGCGCTTCACCGACGCCGTCAGCCCCGTCGGCGCGCAGGTCGGCGGGCGCGTGTTCGCGCGCCTGGCCGACGGCTCGCGCCTGGACGCGGACGAGCTCGCCGACGCCGGCGTGGCGTTCCTCGTCTCCGACCGCGAGCTGGGCGACCCCGGGCTCGAGCCGACCCTGCGCTTCGGGCCGCTGACGGTGTACCGGCGCACGGCTCCGGTGGCGCTCGAGGCCCAGCTCCCGGGCGACGGCGGCCCGCCCCCGCGGTCCTGGGACGGTCCGCTCTCACGCCAGCGCCGCCTGCCCGTACGCCGCGACGTGGACCGCGCCGACCGCCTCGAGCTCGCCGTCACCCCGGCGCCCGCCCCGACCACGCTGGTCGTGAGCCAGCAGCACCACCCCGCCTGGCGGGCCCGCGTCGACGGCGCGGCGGCGGAGGTCTTCGCGGCCGACGACCTGTGGCTCGGCGTGGCGCTGCCCACCGGCGCCGAGCGCGTCGAGCTCGTCTTCCGGCCGTGGGTGCGCTGGGCGTGGGTGCCGCCGGTCGCCTTCCTCGCCGCCGCGCTTGCGCTGCTCGCGCGCCGCGCCCTGCGCGGCGGACCCCCGCGCCTTGATGGCCCGGTCGCGGACAGTAGCCTGGCCCCGCCGCCCGCGGCCCCGCGATGAGCGCCCCCCGCCCCGACCTGTCCGTCGTCGTCCCGGTCTACAACAGCCGGGCGATCCTGCCCGACCTGCTGGCGCGCCTGGAGCCCGTCCTGCGCGAGCACGCCGGGCGCTTCGAGGTGATCCTCGTCGACGACCACAGCCCCGACGGCAGCTGGGAGGTCGTCCAGGAGCTCGCCGCCGACCGCCCGTGGCTGCGCGGCGTGCACCTCATGCGCAACTACGGGCAGCACAACGCGCTGCTCTGCGGCATCCGCGCCGCGCGCCACGGCGTGGTCGTCACGATGGACGACGACCTGCAGCACCCGCCCGAGGAGCTGCCCCGCCTGCTCGCCGTGCTCGAGCAGGGCGCCGACGTCGTCTACGGGGCGCCGCAGGAGGAGCAGCACGGCTTCTTCCGCGACCTCGCGTCCCAGGTGACCAAGCTCGCCCTGCAGCGCGCCATGGGCGCCGAGACCGCGCGCAACATCAGCGCCTTCCGCGTCTTCCGCCTGCACCTGCGGGACGCCTTCGCCAACTACCAGAGCCAGTTCGTGTCGATCGACGTGCTGCTGACCTGGGGCACGACGCGCTTCGCGGTGCTGCGCGTCCGCCACGACCCGCGCGCGGAGGGCGTGTCGAACTACACGTTCCGCAAGCTGGTGATCCACGCGCTGAACATGATGACGGGCTTCAGCGTCGCGCCGCTGCAAATCGCCAGCGTGACGGGCTTCGCCTTCACGCTGTTCGGCTTCCTCATCCTGCTGTACGTGATCGGACGCTACGTGCTGCAGGGCACGACCGTCCCGGGCTTCCCGTTCCTGGCGTCGGTCATCGCCATCTTCTCGGGCGCGCAGCTCTTCGCCCTCGGGATCATCGGCGAGTACCTGGCCCGCATGCACTTCCGCATGATGGAGCGCCCGCCCTACGCCGTCCTCACGACGACGACGGGGAAGGCCGACGGCGGGGACGACGGGGAGCCCCGCCCGTGAGCGAGGCCGCGCCGGGGCACCTGCTGCCCTGGGACTCCGACTTCTTCGGCCTGCGCGTCGCGCGCGCCGACACGTCGCGCCTGGACGACCGCTCGGCCGACGCCCTGGTCGCCTGGGCCCGCGCGGAGGGCGTGGACTGCACGTACTTCCTGGCCGACCCCGACGACCGCGCCTCGGTCCGCGCGGCCGAGCGCGTCGGCATGCGCCTGACCGACCTGCGGGTGACCTTCGAGCGCTCGCTGCAGGACCGCCCCGCCGCGCCCGGCGCGCCGGCGCTGTCCGCGGCCGTCCCCGCCGACGTCCCGGCGCTGCGCGCGATCGCCGCGGCGAGCCACCGCGACGGCCGCTTCCACCACGACGGCGGCTTCTCCGCCGAGCGCTGCGACGAGCTCTACGCCACGTGGATCGAGAACTCGGTCGGCGGCTACGCCGACGGCGTGCTGGTCGCCCGCGACGACGCCGGGGCGTGCGGCTACATCTCCTGCCACCTCGACGAGGACGCCGGCCGCATCGGCCTGATCGCCGTGGCCGAGCGCGCGCGCGGCCGCGGGCTGGGGCGCGCCCTGGTGCAGGGCTCGCTCGCCTGGTTCGCCGACCGCGACCGCCCCGCCGCCACCGTCGTCACCCAGGGCCGCAACGTGCCCGCGCTGCGCCTGTACGAAACGCTCGGCTTCCGGACCCGCTCCGTGGAGCTGTGGTATCACCTCTGGACCTCCCGCCCCCCGGAGGCGCGCCCGTGACCGCCCTGCGCATCCCGTTCAACAAGCCCACGCTGACCGGCCGCGAGCTCGACTACATCCGCGAGGCCTACGAGCGCGGCCACCTCTCGGGCGACGGCGACTTCACGAAGCGCTGCTCGCGCCTGCTGGAGGAGCAGCTCGGCGTCCCGCGCGTGCTGCTGACGACGTCCTGCACCCACGCGCTCGAGATGGCCGCCCTGCTGCTGGACCTCCAGCCCGGCGACGAGGTCGTGGTGCCCTCCTTCGCCTTCGTGACGACCGCCGGCGCCTTCGCGCTGCACGGCGCGAAGCCCGTGTTCGTGGACGTCCGTCCGGACACGCTGAACCTGGACGAGCGCCTGCTCGCGGAGGCCGTGACGCCCCGGACCCGGGCGGTCGTGCCGCTGCACTACGCCGGCGTGGCCTGCGAGATGGACACGATCCTGCGCGTCGCCGGGGACCTGGGCCTGGCGGTCGTCGAGGACAACGCGCACGGGCTGTTCGGCAAGTACCGCGGCCGCTGGCTGGGGACGCTCGGTGGCCTGGCGACGCAGAGCTTCCACGAGACGAAGAACATGACCTGCGGCGAGGGCGGCGCCCTGCTGATCAACGACGCGCGCTGGGCGGAGCGCGCCGAGATCCTGCGCGAGAAGGGCACGAACCGCAGCCGCTTCTTCCGCGGCCAGGTGGACAAGTACACCTGGGTCGACAAGGGCTCGAGCTATCTGCCCTCCGAGGTGCTGGCGGCGTTCCTCTTCGCCCAGCTCGAGGCGCGCGAGCGCATCCAGGAGAAGCGCCGGCGCCTGTTCGAGCGCTACCGCGACGGCCTCGCGGACTGGGCCGCGGAGACGGGCGCGACGCTCCCGACGGTCCCCGACGAGTGCGAGCAGGCCTACCACATGTTCTACATGCTGCTGCCGTCGCTCGAGGCGCGTCAGGCGCTGATCGGCGCCCTGCGCGAGAAGGGCATCCTGGCCGTCTTCCACTACCTGCCGCTGCACCTCTCCGACATGGGGCGGCGCTACGGCGGCCGGCCGGGGACCTGCCCGGTGACCGAGGACGTGTCCGATCGGCTCGTGCGGCTGCCGTTCTACAACGAGCTCTCCGACGCCGAGCAGGACGAGGTGATCGCCGCGGTGCGCGCGTTCCGCGCCTAGGCCGAGCATGGACCGCACCGACGTCCGCCGCGAGCGCCTCGGCGCCGCCTGGGCCGTGGGGCTGGGGCTGCTGCTCGCCCTCGGCTACCACCTGCTGCTCGGGCACTACAATCTGAACTTCCAGGACGAGGGCTTCCTCTGGTACGGCGTGCAGCGCACCGCCGCCGGCGAGGTGCCCCTGCGCGACTTCCAGTCCTACGAGCCCGGGCGCTACTACTGGTGCGTCGCCTGGAGCCCGCTCGTCGGGACCGGCATCGTCGGCGTGCGCGCGGCGGTCGCCGTGTTCGCCGGGCTCGGCCTGGCCCTGGGGCTGCTGGCCCTGCGTCGCGTCCTGCGGCACCCGCTGGCCCTCGCCGTGGGCGGCCTCGTGCTGGCGCTGTGGCTGTTCCCGCGGCACAAGCTGTTCGAGCCCGCGATCGCGATGGCCGCCGTGTGGACGACCGTGCGCCTGCTCGAGCGCCCCACCGCCCGGCGCCACCTCGCCCAGGGCGTCCTGGTCGGCCTGGTCGCCTTCTTCGGGCGCAACCACGCGCTGTACACCCTGCTCGCGACCGTCGTCGCCGCGCTCGTGGTGCAGCTCCGCCTGCGCCCGGAGGACTCCGTCGGCCGGCGCGTCGCCGCGCTCGTCGGCGGCGGGCTGCTGGGCTCCCTGCCCCTGCTCGCCATGCTGGCCTTCGTGCCCGGGTTCGGGCGCGCGTTCCTCGACTCCGTCCTCTTCTTCGCGGAGCGCGGCTCGAACGTCCCGCTGGCCGTCCCCTGGCCCTGGAAGCAGGACTACGAGCACCTCGCCTGGCACTTCGCGCTCTCCGTGGCGCTCGTGGGCACGGTGTTCCTGCTGCTGCCGCTCGCGTACGCGGCCGGCCTCGTCACGGCCGCGCGCCTCACGCGCGAGCGCGTGGCCGCCGGCGGCCTGCTGGTGGCGGCCACCTGCGTCGGGGCGTTCTACGCCCACCACGCCTCGGTCCGCTCCGACATCCACCACTTCTCCCAGATCGCGCACCCGTTCCTGCTGGCCTGGCTCGCGCTGCCGGCGGCGGCCGGCCTGGGCGGGCGGCGCCTCGTGGTCGGCCTGAACGTCGCGCTCGTCGCCGCCGTCACGCTGTTCGTCGTCTCCACCAAGCACCCCCAGCTGATCCGCTGGCACCCCGGCGCGCCGGGCATCCCGCCGCGGCCCGTGGACGTGGCCGGCGAGACGGTCGAGCTGCCGCGCCCGGCCGCCGAGATCGTGCACTTCGTGCAGGACGTGGTCGGCCGCCGCGTCCAGGAGGACGAGCAGGTGCTGGTCGTCCCCACCCGCCCCACCTACTACTGCCTGCTCGGCAAGCGCTCGCCCACCTGGCGCATCTACTTCCTGTGGCCGGGCACCGACGCCGAGCAGGACCAGATCCTCGAGCAGCTGCGCGACGTGCGCTGGGTCGTCGTCTCGCTCTGGGCCGTCGACCAGCGCCGCGACATGCTGTTCGACCGGACGTACCCGCGCGTGTGGGCCGCGATCCAGCGCGAGTTCGTGCAGGTCGGCCTGCCGGACACGCCCCGCGGCCACGTCGTGTACCGCCGGCGCTAGCGGTTGCCCCCCGGCGGCCGCTGGAAGATGTGGTGCGTCTCGCCCCGCACCTTCAGCGTCCCCCGCGGCGCCAGCCCGTCCGCCCGCAGGGCCGCCGCGGACAGCCGCTCGCCGAGGTACGCGTCGGGGACGATGACCGTGCCCACCGCGTAACGCGCGGCCACGCGGCGGTACGTCTCGTCGTTCGCCGGCAGGAACGACCAGCGCACGGGGTAGTGCTCGACGGCGTAGTCGAGACCGAAGGAGAAGTGCGTCATCAGCAGCGCGTCGGCGTCGTGCCCGAGGGCCTCGAGGGCGCGCGTGTTCGCCCGGGTGACCTCCGAGAACTTGCGGAAGGACGCCCCCGCCGCGGCCGCCGAGCGCTCCGCGCCGACCCCCAGCAGCAGCGCGACGGCCACCCAGGCCCAGCGCGCCCGGCCGCCGGACGCCGCGCGCGGGGTCCAGCACGCCGCCGCGCCGGCCGCGAGCACGGGCGCCAGGAACAGCAGCGCGCGGACGAGCTTCATGCCCTTCACGTCGTAGAGCGTCGCGCTGAGCAGCACGATCCCGAGGGC
>JAUIDW010000276.1 GCA_030428395.1 bacterium
TGCAGCGCGGCGTGCACGCACACCACGTCGTCCCAGACGCGCACGAGGGGCCGCGCGCCGAGCCAGTCGAGCAGCTCCTCGCGGTCGGGCGCCTCCAGCACGTCCTGGATCGTGTCGCGCTTGCCGAGGCTGCGCTCGCCGATCGCGGTGCGCAGCAGGTGCACGTCGTGGTTGCCGAGCACGCCGCCGGCGCCCAGCTCGCGCAGCAGGCGCAGCGTGCCGGCCGAGTCCGGGCCGCGGTTCACGACGTCGCCGACGGGCTGGAGGTCGTCCGTGGCAGGGTCGAAGCGCACGGCCTCGAGCAGCCGCTCCAGCTCGTCGCGGCAGCCCTGGACGTCGCCGACGAAGACGCGCCGCCGCGCGCTCACCGGTCGTCGTCCTCGCCGGAGTTGACGTAGCCGATGCCGTGCAGCAGCTCCATCAGGTGGTCGCCCGCCGCCAGGCCGACGCGCGGGCGGACCTCCTCGGCCGCGGCGCGGCGCGCGCTCAGCTCGTCCAGCAGCGTGGCGACGACGTCGGGGTGCTCCGCGGCCACGTCGTCGGTCTCGCCGGCGTCGGCGGCGCGATACAGGCGCGTCGCGCCGCCCGGGGCGGGCGCGTCGGCGCCCCAGGGCGCCCCGGTGGGCGCGTGGTGCAGCGTCCAGTCCGCCGTGCGCAGTCCGTGCAGCGCCTGGTGCTTGCGCCCGTTCCACCAGCCCTTCTCGGTCGAGAAGGAGACGCCCTCGAGCGCCAGCGCCGCGGGGTCGCGCAGGTCGCGCAGGCCGCGGGCGGAGCCGGCCGCCTCGAGCCGCGCGCCGCCGGCGAGCGCCAGGGTCCCGGCCAGGTGGCGGTTCGACACCGGCACGTCGGAGCGCGCGCCAGCCGCCACGCCCGGGCCCGCCAGCACCAGCGGCGCGCGCACCAGCTCGCCGTGCAGCGTGTGCCCGTGCGCCAGCAGGCCGTGGTCGAGCAGCTCCTCGCCGTGGTCGCTCGTGAACACGATCAGCGTGCTCTCCGCGAGCCCCAGGCGGTCCAGCGCGGCCAGCAGCTCGCCGACCCAGAAGTCGCCGGTGCGCACGCAGGCGTCGTAGCCGTCCTGCATGTACCGCGCGTGCGCCTCGGGCACGACGTCGCCGGTGCGCGGCTCGCCCCCGGGCCCGTGCCCCTCGCCGTCGAGCAGCCGCCTGGCGTACAGCTCGTAGCCGTCGGCGTCCTGCGCGGCGGGGTCGGGGAAGCGCGGGAAGTCGTCGGGCTCGACGGCGCCGAAGCGCTCGCGGTCCTCGGCCCGCGGCAGGTGCGGCGTGTGCGTGTCGGTCAGGTGCACGTAGAGGAAGAAGCGCCAGGCAGAGTTCTGCTCGAGCCACGCGACCGCGCGCGGCACCAGCACGTCGCCCTTGCGGAAGCGGTTGCCGTGGTCGAAGTGCTCGAAACCCTGGTCGAAGTTCTGCCGCGGGACGATCAGGGGGTTGCCCGAGATCGCCGCGGTCGTGTACCCGGCGCGCTGCAGCGCCTCGGGCAGCGTGTCCAGCGCCCCGGCCAGGTAGCACGAGCGGTTGCTGACCACGCCGTGCTCCTCCGGCCGCAGCCCCGTCAGCAGCGACGCGGTCGACGGCCACGTCCAGCTCGAGGTTGCGTAGGCCTGCTCGTACGTCGTCCCGCGCGCGGCCAGGGCGTCGACCACGGGCGACGTGTCGCGTTCGTACCCCGCGAGCCCCAGGCGGTCGGCGCGCAGCGTGTCCATCACGACGAACAGGATGTTCGGCCGCTCCGGCGTCGCGCGCTCGCGCGGCCGCGGTTCGCGGCGCTCGAGGTACAGCCCGCCGAAGCCCAGCGACGGCGGCGCCGCGGGGGACCCGGAGACGACGCGCGTCTCCAGCACGACCAGCGCGCCCGGCTCGACGGGCACGCCGTCGGGGCCGCCGACCGCGCGCCACGCGCGCGCGTCGCCGGGCTGGTCGGGGCGCACCTCGCGGGTCTCCTCGTGGACGACCTCGCCGGCCACCTCGACGCGGAACGAGACGGTGTAGGCCTCGCCCGCCGGCGCGAGGTCGGCGGCCGAGGCGTCGACGCCGGTCCACGTCCGCAGCCGCAGCGGCCCGGCGTCCGCCGGCACCGCGAAGCGCGCCGTGCCGGGCGGCGGCAGGCGCAGGGCGGGCATGTCGCCGGTCTCGACGGCCGGGTCGTCCGGCGGCTGCCAGGACGGCGTCAGCACGGCCGGTCCCGGCTCGACCCCCGCGGGCCCGGCGGTCTCGACGCCGACGTCGCCGAACAGCACCTCGAGGTGCGCCGTCCGCACCGGCATGGTCTCGACGGCGCCCGGCCCGCACGCGACGGCCCCGAGGGGCGCGGCGGCGAGCGCGAGCAGGCGGGCGGCGGCCCGCGCGCGGCGGCGGGGCGTGCGGGGCTGGACTCGGGGAGGGGGCACTCCCCGACATCCTCGACCAGCCGCCGCGCCAGCACAAACCCCGCGGGCGCTTCCGTCGGCCGCGCCGGTGGATCTGGCCGGGCGGGGCGGGGATGATGGCGCCGATGAGCGACGCCCCCGAGACGCGCGGTGCGGACGCGGGGCCGGCCCCGCGGCGCGTGAACGGCCTGCTGCTGCTGTTCCTGCTGATCCTGCTCGGGCTCGGCGCCTCCAGCGCGTTCTTCCGCTGGAAGGCCCCCGCCGTGGCGCGCGAGATCGACCGCCAGGCGCGCGAGGCGCCCACCGAGCCGGTCGCGCGCGTCGGCGCGTGGCTGAAGTACGGCGGGCCGCAGGTCCACAACCGCCTGCAGTTCCTGCGCCTCTCGTCGCGCATGCCGTGGCTCGTCAGCCACGTGGTCGAGGACGGGCACCCCGACGGCCCGGCGATCTACGGGCTGGACCTCGCCGCGCTGCCCCAGGACATCGCGCGGCAGGACGGCCTGCGGGTGATCGTGACGCTGCCCGCGCCGGGCCTGCTGGGCCGCGGCGAGCCGGTGGGGGAGAACGCGCGCGACGTGCCGCGCTTCGCGAGCGAGGCGGAGGCGCCGGACGTCTCCGAGCGCGTCCGGGCGCTCGTGACCTGGGCGCTCTCGAACCCGAGCGACATGCCCGGCGCGCTGGCCGAGGACATCCCGGGCGCCACCATGACCGTCGAGGTCGCGCGGGCGGAGGACGCGTGAGCCGGGGCGCCGACAGGCCCGGCGAGCCGCCCGCTGCCGCCGACGCCGCGTCCGGCGACCCGTCCCTGGACCCGGACCGCGCGCGGCGACCGCGCACGGCCACCGGCACGGTCGGCGCGGTGGTCGGCCTGGGCCTGGGCCTGCTGTACCTGATCAACCCGACCGCCGGCATCCTCGAGCTGCTGCCGGACAACCTGCCCGTGGTCGGCAACCTCGACGAGGCGGCGGCCACCGGGCTCGTGCTCGGGGCGCTCGCGTACCTCGGGATCGACCTGGTGGGGCCCTTCCGGCGCGCCCGCCGCGGTCCCGCGGAGGGGCCGGGGCCGGGTCCCCGGAGCTAGGCCCGAAGCCGGGTGCGGAGCGAGAACCGGAGGGCACGCCGCGCACCGCTCAAGGCCGGCGCGCGGGGGCTCGAAAGGGGAGGGGGCGCGGTGTCCCCGCCGCGCGCCTGCGGCATGATGGCGCCGCCCGCCCGGCCCGCACCCCCCTCGACCCCCGCCCCGTGAGCTCCTACCTGCGCAGCCTGCCCGTCGTCGCCCTGGCGGCGGCCGCCGTGGACGCCGTGCTCGTGCGCGCGGCCTTCGCCCACCGCGAGCCCTCGCCGGAGCTGTTCGGGCAGGCGTTCCTGCTGTGGCTGGCCTTCGGCGCCGTGGCGCTCGTGCCGGCGCGGCTCGCCGACGCGCTCCGGCGGAGTGGTCGCGGTCCCCGCACCGGCGTCCCCGCAGCCGTGCACCTGGCGGCCTGGGCCGTGTTCCCCGTGCTCGGGCACCAGGTCCTGGACCGCTACACGGGCATCAACGCCGACACGAGCGCGCTGCGCTCGCCGGGTCCCTGGGTCGCCGTCGCCGGCGTGGTCGTGGCCCTCGTGGTCGCCGTGTGGACGGCGGACCGCTTCGCCGCGAGCTGGCGCGCGGGGCGCGCGGCGGCGCTCGCCGCGGTCGCCGCGCTGGTCGTGGGCGCCCTGACCGCGACGGTGCCGCTGCGCGAGGAGAGGCCGCGGCCGGCCGCGCCCGCGGACGCGCCGAACCTGCTGCTGCTCGTGTGGGACACGACGCGTTCGCCCTCGCTGAACGTCTACGGCTACGAGCGCGACACCACCGCCTGGCTCGACCGCTTCGCGCAGGACGCGGTGACGTTCGACAACGCGCGCTCGGCCTCGACCTTCACGTTCACCTCGCACCTCTCGATGTTCACCGGCGTGTACCCGTCCCACCACGGGGCGCGGCTGACGCGGCAGAGCTACGACCCGACGCGCACGCCGACCGTGGCCGACCTGCTGCGGCGCGCCGGCTACCGCACGGGCGGGTTCGTGGGCACGGCAGTGCTGTCGGCGCGCACCGGCATCGACGTCGGCTTCGACGTGTACGACGACCTGGTCGACCCGCCCGTGTCCGACACGCGCGCCTGGGCGCTGGTGCACGACGTGCAGGCGGTGCTGGCGAAGTCGTTCGACTCGATGCGCGGCAACGGGCTGCCGCACGCCTTCCAGGACTTCCAGCGGCCGGCGGGCGACGTGCTCGCGAGCGCGGCCCGCTGGATCCGCGACGGCGGCGACGAGCCGTGGTTCTGCATGGTCAACATGTACGACGTCCACTGGCCCTTCGTGCCGCCGGCGGAGGCCGCGGAGCGCTGGGTGCGGCCCTACGACGGGCCCATGGACGGGTACCTGTTCCGCAGCGACCGCTACGTGAAGGGCTACGAGCCCGACGAGCGCGACGACCGCCACCTGCTGGACCTGTACGACGCCGAGATGTGGCAGCTCGACCGCGACGTCGAGGCCTTCCTGGCGCAGCTCGACCTCGACCGCACCGCGGTCGTCGTCACCTCCGACCACGGCGAGGCCTTCGGCGAGGGGGGCGAGTACGGCCACGACGGCATCCTCGAGCCGCAGCTGCGCGTGCCGCTGGTCGTGCGCGAGCCCGGCTCCGCGCCCGGCCGCGAGGAGCGCGCCGGGACGCGCCTGCCCGACCCGGCCAGCGGCGTCGACGTCGCGGCCACGCTCCTGGGGATGGCGGGCGTCGACCGCCCGGAGCACCTGCTCGGGCGCGACCTGCTGACGCACCGCTTCGGCCCCGACCGCGCCGTGCTGGTCGAGGACCGCGACCACTTCGACGAGACCGACGTGCGCCTGGCGCTCTACCGCGACACGTGGAAGCTCGTGCGGCTGGGGCCCGACGGCGGGGAGACGAGGCTGCAGCTCTTCGACCTCACCACCGACCCCGTGGGCCTGGTCGACGTCGCCGGCGAGCACCCCGAGCGCGTGGCCGAGCTGGGGGCGGCCCTCGAGGCCCTGCGCGCCCTGTGGGGGCCCGACGACGCCGCCGGCGCCGGCGGCCCCATCAACGTCGAGGCCCTCCAGGCCCTGGGCTACATCGGCGAGGAGCCCTGAGGCCGGGCCCCGCTCGCCTCGGCCCTTGCCATCGGGCCGCGCCCCCGCTCTAATCTTCCGCTCGCTCGCCCGGGACCCCGCCCGGACGACCCCCAGCCCAGGAGATCCAGACCATGGCCAAGTCCCGCGTCAAAGGTGGCGGCGTCAAGAAGGGCGCCAAGCGCGTCCGCCGGATGGGCATGAACTCCGGCAAGGTGCTGGCGCAGCTCAAGGCGAAGAAGCGCGGCACCTGACCCGCGCCCGCCGTCCCGGACCGCCCGACGCCCCGCGCCCGCGGGGCGTCTTCGTATCGACGCCCTGCAGCCGCGGGGCGTCCCCGTATCGGCGCCTCGTCGGAGCGCCTGCGACCCGGCGCGCGCGCGGCGTCGTCTCGAGCGGAGCCGTCGCGATCGGCTCCGCGCGGAGCGGGCTCAGCTCCCCGGATCGTCCGGAGCGTCCCGCGCGCCGGGGTCGGCCGGCGGCGGCGCGGTCGCGCCCTCGCCCCAGGCCTCGTCGAGCACCTGGCGCGCGCGCTCGAGCGCGCTGCGCGGGACGTAGAGGTCGGCGCCGCGGAGGGTCTGGTGCGCGGCGACGCCCAGCTCGGCCACGTCGAAGTCCGGGCCGTGCACGAGGGACGGGATGCCCGCGGCGTCGAGCAGCTGCGCGGCGAGCGCCGACTCGACCGGCCCCGCGCCGGCGAGCAGCCGCGCGAAGTCCTGTCCGGGGCCCGCCATGGTCCCAGACTACGCGACGGGCGCACGCCGGTGGGAGCGGCGCGCACCGCGGGACGGGTTTCGCGCGCTTTGTCGCTTCGCGTCCGGCCGCTTTTCCCGTTTTCGAGGCAGGAGCCGCCGAGGCGCGCCGATGGACCCGATGGACAAGCTCGCAGGGGGCGCGGCCCCGGACCCGTCTTGTCGCGGGTTCGAAACACGCCCGGGCCTCCTGCTCCGACTCGATCGCGGAGTCCTCCGAGGGGATACGGGAGCTGCGCGGTCGACCAGAGCGGTCCCGCGTGGACCGCGAGGGGAAGCCCGAAGGATGGAGGGGAGGACGATTCCCTCGGCCCCGTCGTGGGTCGTGGGCTCTACGCTCGGCTGCGCGTTGCTCGTCGGCTGCTTCGACGAGGCGCGGGGGTCCGAGGTGTTCTTCCGTGCGCCGGGGAGCATCGCCGTCGTGGAGGAGGCGGTGCCCGCGGCGACGCCGAGTCGATGCCCGCTGCTCGCGGTGTCGCCCGACGACGGACTCGTGCTCGCGTGGACGGAGGAGGATGCCGAGCGACCCGGGCACGGGGAGCTCTGGTACGCCCCGCGCGTGGAGTCCGGCTGGGGCGAGCCCCACCGCGCCGCGAGCGGCGGGCGCTTCCTCGTGGCCGACGACGACGCGCCGGGCGTCGTCGCCGGGCCGGAGGGGCGGCTGTACGCGCACTACCGCACGCTGCGCAACGGCCTGCCGCTGGCCACGGACGTGCGCGTGGTCGGCTCGGAGGACGGCGGCGCGTCGTGGCGCCCGCTGCTGCGGCTCAACCGCGTGCTGGGGCGCACCGGGAACGCCGCCGCCACGCTCGTCCCCGCCCCCGACGGCTGGGTCGAGGCGACCTGGCTCGAGTGGCCCGCGGAGGAGCGCGACGACGACGAGCGGCAGGCGGTGCTGCGCTGGGCGCGGTTCCACCCGCAGGACGGGCAGCGCGAGGACGGCGACCTGTACGAGTTCCCCTGCCCGGACTGCGCGCCGGCCTCGGCGCGCGCGCCGAGCGGCGAGCTGCTGACGGTGCTGCGCGCGCGCCGCGAGCGCCGCGTGCGCGACGTCGTGCTGGTGCGCGGCGGCGCCGACGACCGGGCGCCGCCCGTGGTGGTCGCCGAGGACGGCTGGCCCGGCGCCAGCTGCGGCGGCGAGGGGCCGGCGCTGGCGGTGCGCGGCGAGCGCGTCGCCGTCGCCTGGCAGGCCGTCGGCGACGACGGCCGCCCGCGCGTGCGGCCGTCGT
>JAUIDW010000277.1 GCA_030428395.1 bacterium
GGCGCGGGCTGCGGGGCGCACCTGAAGGAGCTGGGGCGCGTACTGGCGGGCGACGCGGCGTACGCGGAGCGCGCGCGGGCGCTGGCCGGGCGCGTCGTGGACCTGGCGGAGTTCCTCGCGGCCGCCGGCGCGCCCGCGGGCCGCGCGCGCGTCGCCGGGCCCGTCGCCTGGGACGCGCCCTGTCACCTGTGCCACGGCCAGGGCGTCCGCGCCCAGCCGCTCGCGCTGCTGGACGCCGTCGAGGGCCTCGAGCGCGTCGAGCTGCCCGACGCCGAGCAGTGCTGCGGCTCGGCGGGGATCTACTCGTTCCTGCGGCCGGCGGACGGCGCGGACGTGTTCGCCGCCAAGCTCGCCGCGCTCGAGCGCTGCGGGGCTCGCACGGTCGTCACGGCGAACCCGGGCTGCCAGCTGCAGTGGACCGCCGGCCTGCGCGCGGCCGGGCGCGGCGACGTCGAGGTCCGGCACCTCGCCGAGGTGCTGGCCGACGCCTACGAGTCGGCCGCGGCCGGCGGCAGCGCGGCGAGCAGCTCCTCGAGCCGCTCGAGCGACGCCGGGTAGCTGCGCGTCCACCGCGCGACCAGCGCCGCGGCGCGGCCGCCGTGCGAGACGTCGACGCGCACGACGTCGCGCCACTTCCCCGGGCCCTGCATCTCGCGGCGGTGGACGTAGGGCGCCTCGCCGCCGGCCCAGGGCAGCGTGCCGCGCTCGATCACGAACACCTGCCCGCCCCCGCCAGGGCCGCCCCCGCCAGGCGGGCCTCCGCGCCCTCCTCCGCGTCCGCCGCCCCCGCGGGGACCCCCGGCGGCGCTCGGCGCGGCGAAGAGCTCGGCCACGGCGCGCCGGCCGCCGCGGGACGTGAAGTGCAGCACGAGCACCTCCCTGGGCGGCGCGTCCTCCGGCGGCGGCCCCGCGAGCTCCGGGGCCCGGTCACCCGCCGGTTCCGCGGGCTCCACGCCGGATCCGTCGCGTCCGCCGTCCGCGCCGGCGTCGCGCGCCTCGTCGCGTTCCCCGTCGCCGTCGCCATCGCCGTCGCCAGGCTCGGGCTCGTCCTCGGGCGGCGCCGCGGGGTCGACGAAGCGCAGCACGCGCTTGCCGCGGCCGGCGACGCCGCCCTCGACCAGCTCGAGGCCGTGGGGCAGCGGCCCCACGTCGAACAGCTCGGCCAGGGCCGCGTCGGCGTCGACGCGCTCCGAGGGGAACGCGAACCAGACGCCGGCGGCGGCCAGGACGAAGAGCAGCAGCGCGCCCGACACGCCGAGCACGGCGCAGCCGCTCTCGCGCGGCCTCGGCTCGGGGTCGGGCGCGGCCATGGCGGCCGGGCGGTCAGCCGTCCTCGCCGGCCGAGTCCAGGACCTTCTGCAGCTCGCGCTCGCCGGCCTCGCGGAGGCCGTCCACCGCCTCGTCGACGGCGTCGCCGGCCGCCTCCATCATGGCGCGCGTGGCCGTGCGGTCGGGGCCGACGTGGAAGGGCGCGAGGAACTCGCGCACCTGGCCGTCGCCGACCGGACCGTCCTGGCGCGGCACGGTGAGCTGGAAGAACAGGAAGTCCTCACCCGGCTTGGTCAGGTCGACGAAGCAGGAGGGACCCAGCGGGTTCTCGCCGTCGGCGGCCTTCTTCAGGAGGCTGCCCGCCTCCATCCGGAACCGCACGATGGGCAGCTCGCGTCCCTGGACGCTGACGACGCCCTTCTCGAAGTCCTCGAACTTCATCACGACGAGGTCCGTCGGCATCTCCGGGGTGTCGCCGGCGAACATCTCCTCGCGCGCCTCGACGCCGCGGGCGCCCGGGACCCGGGTGAACTGGCCCTGGACGCCGTTGGAGAGGTCGGTCAGCGTGTACTGCTCCTGACCGAGCTGCACGCCGGTGATGTCGTAGTCCGGGCGCTCGTCGAACGGCAGGATCGCCTGGAGCTTGGGCCACTGGACGTCGGGGTTGCGCGCGTCCTTGAACTTGGTGAACAGGAACCCGATGCCCAGGATCCCGATCAGCAGCACGATGCCGCAGCCCCCGCACCCGATCTTGGCCCACGTCGGCAGGCCCTTCTTCTTCTTCACGGGCTGCTGGTCGTCGTCGCCCCACTGAGTTTCCGACATCCTGTTCCTTTCCTCCTAGGTTCAGCGCCCGCGGCCGCCGCGCGCGCCCAGGCGCTTCGCCGAAGTGGCGAGGCGCTTATACTCGGCCTCCCAGAGGCGATTCAATCGAGCCCGGGGATTCGCCCCGGGGCCGCGCTTCCCCCACCCCTGCGCCGCGGCGACGAGCCACGCGACGAGCGCCTCGTAGTCGTGCCAGTCGACGAACTCGGGCCCGATCCCGCCCCGCGGCGTGCAGTTGTGGTAGTTGCCCAGCGCCAGGCACAGGCCGCCGGCGGGCACGTTCCAGAGGTTGTATGCGGACGACTCGCAGCGCCCGCCGTCCATCAGCGCGCGCTGGAAGCGGAAGCCGGGGCGCTCCTCGCGCAGGGCCGCGGCGGTCGCGTGCAGGCGCGCGGAGATGGCCGGGTCGAACACGGTCCCCGCGTCGCCCACGCGGAGCACCGGGCCGGACCCGACGCGGGCCCAGGGGCGACGCGGCGAGCACTCGAGGCCGACGACGTCGACGTCCTTGCCGAGCACCCCCGCCCGCAGCAGACCCAGGCAGCCGACGAAGCCGGTCTCCTCGGCGCGCGTGAACACGCCCACCAGCGGCGCGCGCGAGCGGCGCGCGGCCAGGACGTCGAAGGTCGCCAGGATCGCCGCGGCGCCGACGAGGTCGTCGCAGACGCGCGCGCGCAGGCGCGCCCCGCGCATCTCGCCGGGCGTCAGGTCCCACGTGCCGAAGGCGCCGCGCCCGAGGCGGCCGCGCACGTGGTCGAGCACGACGACGGGCGGGCGGGCCGCCGGGTCGACCACGCGGGCGATGCGCGCCGTCGCGCAGGCGTCGCTCTCGCCCGGCCGGAAGAAGCGCACGGCCGCGCCGGGCAGGTGCGAGGCGGGCACGCCGCCGTGCAGCACGGCGCGCGTCTCGCCGGCGCGCTTGCCGAGGCACTCGAGGCCCGGGTGGTCGAGGTGCGCGCTGAGCGCCAGCCGGCGCCGCGCGCCGCGCGCCCCCGTCGCGCGACCCGTGGACCCGCGGCCCCGGCTCCCGCGGGGCGGGCCCGCCGGGCCGCGCTCGAGGACCAGGTTGCCCCAGCGGTCCTCGCGCAGCCGCAGCCCGCGACGCTCGGCGGCGAAGCGGCGCACGACGGCGAGCGGCCCGTCCTCGAAGTACGGCGCGGTCGGCCGCGCGAGCAGGTCGGCGACGCGGGCGAGGGCCAGCTCGCGCTCGGGCGGGTCCAGCGCGCCGCGGTCCTCGCGCGGCAGCGCGAAGCGCGAGCGCGGCGCGGGCGCGAGCTGCGCGCGGTCAGTCATTCCAGTCGTAGAAGCCCTTGCCGCTCTTCTTGCCCAGCTCGCCGCGCGCGACCATGTCGCGCAGCAGCCGGGGCGGGGCGAAGCGCGGACCGAGCTCGCGCTGGAGGTAGTCGGCGATCGCCAGGCGCACGTCGAGCCCCACGAGGTCCGTCAGCTTCAGCGGCCCCATCGGGAAGCCGTAGCCGAGCGTCATGGCCTTGTCGATGTCCTCGGCGCTGGCGACGCCGTCGGCCACCATGCGGATCGCCTCCATGCCGATGGCGATGCCCAGGCGCGACGAGGCGAAGCCGGGGTGGTCCTGCACGTCGATCGGGTCCTTGCCCATCCGGCGCGCGAGGTCCAGGGCGGTCCGCGCCGCCTCGTCGGAGCAGTTCCTCGGCCGCACGACCTCGACCAGCTTCATGATGTGGACGGGGTTGAAGAAGTGCATGCCGAGCACGCGCTCGGGGTGCTCGGCCGACTCGGCGATCGACGTGATCGACAGCGAGGACGTGTTCGTCGCGAGCAGCACGTCCGGGCCCAGGTTGCGGCCGAGCTCGCCGAAGATCTGGCGCTTCAGCTCGAGGCTCTCGGGCACGGCCTCGACGACGACGTGGGCTCCCTCGATGGCCTCGTCGAGGTCGGTCGAGCCCGACAGCCGCGCGAGGGTCGTCTCGCGGTCGGCGGGGTCGACCTTGCCCTTCTCGACGCCCTTGGACAGGTTCGCGTCGATCTTGGCGAGCCCGCGGTCCACCGCGTCCCGCTCGACGTCGAACAGCCGCGTCGCGACGCCGCACGCCGCCAGCACCTGGGCGATCCCGTGCCCCATCGTCCCCGCGCCCAGGACGGCGCCCCTCTCGATCGCTTCGGCGTTCACGTCGACCTCGTTGGCTTCCCTACGTCGATGCGGCCCGCGGCGTCATCCGCCGGGGACCAGGACCAGCTTGCCGGCGACGTCGCCGGCCTCGAGCCGCTCGTGGGCGCGCCGCACCTCGGAGAGCGGCAGCACCTCGTCCACGGCCACGCGGTACGTCCCGTCGGCCAGCCCCGCCACGACCGCGGGCAGGCAGGAGCGCGGGCCCATGGTGGAGCCCAGCACCGACAGGTTCTTCATGAAGAGGTGCGGCAGCACGATCGAGACCTTCGGCCCCGTCGTCGCGCCGCACGTGACCAGGCGCCCGTTGCGCGCCAGCACGCGCATGGACAGGTCCCAGGTGGCCGGCCCGACGTGCTCGACGACGACGTCGACGCCGCGGCCGTCGGTCCACTGCTTCACGGACCGGTCCCAGCGCTCGGCGCGCTGGTCGACGACCTCGTCCGCGCCGAGCTCGCGGCACAGCGCCCGCTTCGCCTCGGTGCCCGCGGACGCGATCACGCGCGCGCCGTGCACCTTCGCCAGCTGGATGGCGGCCGAGCCGACGCCGCTGGCGCCGCCCTGGACCAGCACGGTCTCGCCCGGGGCCAGCCGCGCGCGCGTGAACAGCATCCCCCAGGCGGTCAGGAACACCAGCGGCGCGGCGGCGGCCTGCACGGGGTCCAGCCCGTCGGGCAGGGGCGTCAGCAGGCGCGCCGGCACGGCGATCCGCTCGCAGTCGAGCCCGTCGGCGTGCTCGCCGCGGATGTGGTAGTCGTCGGAGAGGTGGTCGTTGCCCGCGCGGTCGTGGGCCGACTCGCCGGAGCTGAAGCCCGGCTCGATCACGACGCGCTGGCCCACGGCGACGCCGGTCGCGCCCTCGCCCAGGGCCACGACCTCGCCCGTCCCGTCGCAGCCCAGGATGCGCGGTAGCGGGATCTCGACCCCGGGCATGCCGCGGCGCACCCACAGGTCGAGGTGGTTCAGGGACACGGCCAGGACGCGGACGAGCGCCTCGCCCGGACCCGGCTCGGGCGCGGGCACGTCCTCGACGCGCAGCACGGACGGGTCGCCGTGTTCGTGGATGCGGGCGGCCTGCACGGTCAGCGCCCGCTGAAGCGCGCCTTGCGCTTCTCCACGAAGGCCGCGATGCCCTCGCGGGCGTCGTCGGAGGCGAACAGCTTGGCCTGCAGCTCGCGCTCGAGCGCCAGCCCCGCGTCCAGGGGCAGGTCGACGCCGCCCTGCACGGCGGCCTTGATGTGCCCGACGCTCATGGCGGCGCGGTCGGGCGAGGTGAAGGTCGCCGCGAAGGCCAGCACCTCGTGCAGGAACTCGGCCTCGTCGCGCGCGTCGACGACGCGGTTGACGAGGTCCAGCTCGGCGGCGCGGTCGTAGTCGAACAGCTCGCCGGTCGCCATCACCTCGATGGCGCGCGAGCGGCCGAGGACGCGCGCCAGGCGCTGCGTGCCGCCGGTGCCGGGCAGCACGCCCAGCGACACCTCGGGCAGGCCGCACTTGCCCGAGCCGCGGCGCGCGACGCGCAGGTCGGCGGCCAGGGCGACCTCGAGCCCGCCGCCGACGCAGTGGCCGCCCAGGGCGGCGATCACGAGCTTGGGCGTGCGCTCGAGCCGCTGCAGCGTCTCGTTGGCGTGCAGGCAGAAGGCGTACTTGAAGGTCGGCGTGACCGCGTCGAGCATCGCGATGTCCGCGCCGGCGCAGAAGAACTTCTCGCCCGCCCCGGCCAGCACGATCACCTGCACGTCGTCGTCGAAGCGCGCGCGCAGCACGGCCTCGTCGAGGTCGCGCATCATGTCGTACGAGTAGCCGTTCGCCGGCGGGTTCGTCAGCGTCACCAGCGCGACGCCGTCGCCGGAGGCGTAGGTGACCTTCTCGCGCGGCAGCGTCTCGGCCGGGCCGAGGCGCGGGCCGGCGGACCTCGTGTCGCTCGTCTCGCCCATGGGGGCGAAGATGGTAATGGAGGCGAGCGGCGGTTGGAACCGGGCCGCGGCGCCCGCGCGCGCGGGGCGTGCTCGGGCGCGGGCGCGGGGGGTAGGATCTGGCGCGCCCGTGCAGCTCCTCCTGAAACGTCTCGGACTGGCCCTCGCCAGCGTCGTCGTGGCCCTCGGCCTCGTCGAGGCCGGCCTGCGGCTCGCCGGCTTCCGCTACCCGCCCATCGACGCGCCGATGGTGGTGTGGAACCGCGAGGAGGACCGCGCCATGCGCCTTGGGACGGCGCTGCACCGCAGCGAGCCGAACCAGCTCTGGGCCCCCGCCCCCGGGCACGCCATCCCCTGGGGCGAGGGCGAGGTCGTGAACGAGCGCGGCTACCGCGGCCCGCTCCTGCCGCTGGAGCGCGCGCCCGGGACGCTGCGCGTGGCGACCCTGGGCGACTCGTCCACGTTCGGCCACAGCGTGGCGTACGCCGACTCCTACTCCGCCCGCCTGGCCGCGGCCCTGGAGCAGCGCGCGGGGCGCCCCGTCGAGGTCCTCTGCGGCGGCGTGATCGGCTTCACCGTCCGCCAGGGGATCGAGCGGTACCGCGAGCTGGTCCGCCCCCACCGGCCCGACGTCGTCGTGGCGGCCTTCGGCGCGGTGAACGACCACCTGAACGCCATCGACGAGCGCGACGACGCGATGATCCCGCGCGACGTGACCGCCGACACGGCCTGGACCGAGCTGCGCCTGACGCTGCGCCGCGACCTGCGCCTCGGGCACGCGCTGGGCTGGCTGCGGGACCGCCGCCGGGAGGGCGCCCGGGCCGAGCGCGACCGCCACTTCCTGCGCGAGCTGCGCGACCACCGCCGCGCGCAGAACCTCGGCCGGGTCGACTGGCGCGGCACGCGGCGCGTCTCGCTCGAGGAGTTCGACCGCTTCCTGGCCCAGCTCGTCGCCGAGGTGCGCGCCGACGGCGCCGAGCCCGTGCTGCTCTCGATGCCGCGCCGCGCCGCCGTCGAGGAGGCCTCGCCGGTCCTGCTCGAGTACACGCGCGCGATCCGCGCGGTCGCCGAGCGCGAGGACGCCGCCCTGGTCGAGGGCCGCGAGCTCTTCGACGCGCAGCTCGCCGCCGGCGCGACGGTCGAGGAGCTCTTCGCCGACAACTACCACCCCAGCGCCCGCGGCCACGCGCTGCTGGCCGAGGCGCTCGCGGAGCGCATCGCGGCGCTGCCGCCGGTCGCCGGGGCCGACTCCGCGGACCCCGCGCGCGGGGAGCAGGAGTGAGCGCGCGGGCGCGGCGCCGGC
>JAUIDW010000278.1 GCA_030428395.1 bacterium
TGCGGCGGGACCCGGCGCGCGAGCGCGACGACGCGCGGACGCCGTCTCGCCGCGCCGCCTCGTCGCGTTGCGCGCGAGCAGGGGCTCGCCTACGATTCGCGGCCCGCGTCCGCGCGCGGGGCTCCGAGGCGTTCGGGGCGGCGCGCGGGACCGCCCGGAACGAAACGGAAGCCCCGATGCTCGGACGAAGTCTGCCCGCCGCCCTGCTGGTCCTGCTCGCCTCCTCCGCCGCCGCGCAGACGAAGCTCCTGCGGCACCCCGACGTGCACGGGGACCGCGTCGTGTTCACGCACGCCGGGGACCTGTGGATCGCGCCGTCGACCGGGGGCACGGCCTGGCGGCTGACGTCGCACCCCGGCATCGAGCTGTTCGGCAAGTTCTCGCCCGACGGGAGCCAGGTGGCGTTCACCGGGCAGTACGACGGGGACGAGCAGGTCTACGTCGTGTCCGCCGAGGGCGGCGAGCCGGTGCAGCTGACGTTCTACCCGGCGAACGGGCCGCTGCCGCCGCGCTGGGGGTACGACAACCAGGTGTACGGCTGGACGCCGGACGGGCAGGCGGTGCTGTTCCGGTCCATGCGCGACGGCTGGGACCTGTCGGACACGCGCCTCTACACGGTGCCGGTCGCGGGCGGGATGCCGACCGCGCTGCCGATGCCGGTGTCCGGCGCGGGCGCGCTGGATCCCGCGGGGACGAAGGTCGCGTACTCGCCGCTCGTGCGCGACTTCCGCCACTGGAAGCGCTACCAGGGCGGCTGGGCCCAGGACCTGTGGGTCTTCGACCTGGCGACGAACGAGGCGCGCCGGCTGACCGACCACCCGCGCACGGAGCGCGACCCGATGTGGGTGGGGGACCGGATCCTGTTCGCGTCCGACCGCACGGGGACGCTGAACCTGTACGCGCACGACCTCGCGACGGGCGAGACGGCCGCGCTGACCTCCTACGACACCTGGGACGTGCGCTGGCCCAGCGCGGACGCCGCGGGCAACGTCGTGTTCGAGCTCGAGGGCGAGCTGCGCGTGCTGGACGGCGCGACCGGCGAGGTGCGCTCGCTCTCGATCCGCGTGCCGACCGACGGCGTCGCGCGGCGCGCCGCGCGCACCGACGCCAGCCGCAGCGTGTCGAGCTGGGACCTGAGTCCGAAGGGCGAGCGGGCGCTGTTCGTCGCGCGCGGCGACGTGTTCTCGGCGCCGATCGAGCACGGGCCGACGCGCAACCTGACGCGCAGCTCGGGGGCCCACGACCGCGAGGCCTCCTGGTCGCCCGACGGCCGGCGCGTGGCCTTCGTGTCCGACCGGGGCGGCGACGAGGCCATCTGGACCGTCGACCAGGCCGGCCGCGGCGAGCCCGAGCGCCTGACGCCGGACGGCCCGGGCCGCCTGCGGGGCCTGACGTGGTCGCCCGACTCGGAGCGCATCGCCTACGCCGACCAGGCCAACCGCCTGTTCGTGGTCGAGCTCGCGAGCGGCGAGGTCACGCAGGTCGCCGACGATCCGAGCAACGGCGGCATGGGCTACGCCTGGTCGCCGCGCGGCGGCTGGCTGGCCTACGACCTGGGCTCGGAGACGGGCATGCGCTCGCTGTGGATCTGGGGCGTGGCCGACGGCGAGGCGCGGCGCGTGACCGGGCCGCTGTGGAACGAGTACTCGCCCACCTGGGACCCCGGCGGCGACTACCTCTACTACCTGAGCGACCGGCAGTTCGCGCCGCAGATCGGCTCGGTCGAGTGGAACTACGTCGTCGACCGCGAGACGTACCTGTACGCCCTGGCGCTGCGCGAGGACGTCGCGCACCCCTTCCCGCCGCGCAGCGACGAGGTCGAGCTCGCCGACGAGGACGACGACGAGGAGACCGCGGACGGGGAGGGCGACGGCGCGCCGGAGGACGGCGACGACGGTGAGGACGGCGAGGAGTCCGGGGACGACGACGACGCGGACGACGACGCCGAGGACGACGAGGGCCCGATCGAGATCGACTTCGACGGCCTCGGCGAGCGCGTCGCGCGGGTGCCGGTCGACGCCGACAACTACAACGGCCTGACCGCCCTCGAGGGGCACCTGCTCTACCTGCGCGGCGGCCCGTGGTACTACGGCCGCGGGGGCGACATCCAGACGTCGCTGCGGATCTTCGACCTGGAGGAGCGCGAGGAGAAGACGCTGGCCGAGAACGTCTCGGGCTACGCGACCTCCGCGGACGGCAAGAAGGTGCTCGTGCGCACCGGCGGCAGCTTCCAGCTGTTCGACGCCAAGCCCGGCGCCAAGGGCGAGGGCGTGTCGACGGCCGGCCTGCAGGTCGACCGCGTGCCGGCCGAGGAGTGGGAGCAGATCTTCGACGAGGTCTGGCGCCGCTTCCGCGACTACTTCTACGTGCCCAACATGCACGGCTACGACTGGGACGCGCTGCGCGCGCAGTACCGGCCGCTGCTGCAGCACGTCGGCCACCGCTCGGACCTGAACTACGTCCTGGCGGAGATGATCGCCGAGCTGAACTGCTCGCACACCTACGTCGCCGGCGGTGACTACGAGGTGCCCGAGCGCCCGCGCGTGGCGCTGCTGGGCGGCCGCCTCGAGCTCGACGCCACCGCCGGCCGCTACCGCTTCGCGGACGTGTTCGCCGGGCAGAACGAGGAGGACACCTACCGCTCGCCGCTGACCGAGATCGGCGTCGGAGTCGAGGTCGGCGACTGGCTGCTCGAGATCGACGGCCGCGAGCTGACCGCGGACGTGAACCCCTACGCGCTGCTGCGCCACGCCGGGCGCGGGTCGGTCGAGCTGGCCGTCGCCGCCGCCGACGACGGGCCCGACGGCGAGCTTCGCCGCGTGACGGTCCGGCCGATCCGCAGCGAGGACGACCTGCTGTACCTGCGCTGGGTCGAGGGCAACCGCCGCTTCGTCGACGAGGCCACCGGCGGGCGCGTCGGCTACCTGCACCTGCCCAACATGGGCGGCGACGGCATCCGTGAGTTCGTCAAGTGGTTCTACGGGCAGACCCGCAAGCAGGGCCTGGTCGTGGACGTGCGCTCGAACGGCGGCGGCAACGTGTCGTCGATGGTGCTCGAGCGGCTGCGGCGCGAGCTCCTGATGGTCGACTTCGAGCGCAACGTGGACTACGCCGAGCCGTACCCGCAGGTCATGCTGCACGGCCACATGGTGTGCCTGCTGGACGAGGACACCGCCTCCGACGGCGACCAGTTCGCCTACGTCTTCCAGCGCGCCGGCCTGGGCGAGCTGATCGGCAAGCGCTCCTGGGGCGGCGTCGTCGGCATCTACGGCCACGGGCCGCTGATCGACGGCGGCAGCGTCAGCGTGCCGGAGGCCGGCACCGCGGACCCCGAGGGCCGCTGGGTGATCGAGGGCCACGGCGTCGACCCCGACATCGAGGTCGAGAACGCCCCCCAGGACGTGCTGGCCGGGCGCGACGCCCAGCTCGAGCGCGCCGTGGAGGTCGTGCTGCGCAAGCTCGAGGCGGACCCGCGGACGTTCCCCGAGCGCCCCGCGGACCCGGTGAAGACCGAGTAGCCGCGGCGGACGAGCGGGCCGGCTTCGCCGGGACATCGCGCCGGACATCGTCCGCGCGCGGCGCTAGCATGGCCGCGTGCAGCTCGCGCGCGAGGACTCCCCCGACGACGGGGCCGGCCCGGACCGGTCCCCGCCGCTGCGGGTCGGTGTGCTGTTCGGGGGGCCGAGCGACGAGCGCAACATCTCGGCGGGCTCGATCAAGCCCTGGGTGACCTACCTCGCGGCCGACCCGGCCGTGGACCTGTCGGTCGTGTTCCTGGACCGCGAGCTGCGCGCCTGGCGGCTCGCGCCGCGCTGGTACTACACGAACACCTGCGAGGACTTCGAGTCGGAGCTCGGGCCAGCCGACCGGCTGGACGGGGACGCGCTCGACGCCTGGCTCGGCGGGCTGGACCTGGCCGTCCCGATCGTCCACGGGCGCCACGGCGAGGACGGCGAGCTGCAGCTGCGCCTCGAGCGCGCCGGCGTCCCGTACCTCTTCAGCGGCCCCGACGCCCTGGCGACGACGCTCGACAAGGCGGCCACCTACGAGGTGCTGCGCGAGGCCGGGCTGCCCGTGCCGGCCTACCGGGTGCTGGACCGCGCCGAGCTCGAGGCCGACCCCGCCGCCGCGTGGCGCCGAGCGCGCGCGGCGCTGCCCGCGCCGCCCCCGCAGGACCGGGGCGCCCCGGACGCGCCCGCCTTCGCCGTCAAGCCGCTGCGCGCGGGCTCGTCCCTGGGCGTCGCGCTGGTCCCCGACGACGCGGACGCCTTCGCCGCCGCGGCCGCCGAGGCCCTGCGGCACGACGACCGCGTGGTCGTCGAGGAGCTGCTGGAGGGCACCGAGTTCTCCGCGGTCGTGCTGGAGGACCCCGCCGGCCGCCCGGTCGCGCTGGCGCCGACCGAGGTGGACAAGCGCGACGCGCTGTACGACCTGCGCGCGAAGTACCTGCAGGGCGAGGGCGCCCGGCTGCACACCCCGCTGCGCGACGCCGGCCGCATCGAGCCCGTCCGCCGCGCCGCGGCGCGGGCCTTCGCGGCGCTGGGCATGCGCGACATGGCCCGCGTGGACGGCTTCCTCTGCGGCGACCGCGTGCTGGTGACCGACGTGAACGGGATCAGCGGGATGGGGCTCTCGAGCTTCGTCTTCCTGCAGACCGCCATGGTCGGCGTGTCGCACGGCGAGCTGATCGGGCGCCTGGTCGACCGCCGCGCGCGCCGCCCGCGGTCGGCGCCGGCCGCGGGGGGCGCCGGGCTGGCGCGCCGCGAGCGCGTGCACGTCCTGCTCGGCGGCGCCACCAGCGAACGCCAGGTCTCGCGCCAGTCGGGCGCCTTCGTGGGCCTCTGCCTGCTGGCGCGCGGGTTCGACGTGCGCTTCGTGCTGATGGACCGCGGCTCGCGCTTCACCGAGGTCGGGCTCTTCCTCGCGCTGCACCACGACGTCGAGGAGATCGAGGGCCTCGTCGCGGACCCGGCGCGGCGGGCGGACGTCGCCGCCCTGGCGCGCACGATCGCCGCCGAGCTGGCGGGCGGGCGCGCGGACGACGACGCCGCCACGCGCCACCTGGCGGTCGGGCCGACCACGGACCTCGCCGGCGCGGTGGCGGGCGCCGACTTCGCGTTCCTGGCGCTGCACGGCGGCGCGGGCGAGGACGGGACGATCCAGGCGGCGCTCGAGGTGCTGGGCGTGCCGTACAACGGCTCGGGCCCGGCCGCGTCGCGCCTGTGCAGCGACAAGTGGGACGCCCTGGAGCGCCTGGCCGCGCGCCCGCCCGAGGGCGTGCGCACGCCGCGGCACCGCGCGGTCGACCGCGGCGAGCTGCTGGCGTGGTGGCGCGCCTCCGAGGGCGCGGCCGCCTGGTCCGCGCGCTTCGAGCGGCTGGCGCGCGAGCTGGGCTCGCCCGTGCTGGTGATCAAGCCGCGCGCGGATGGCTGCTCGACGGGCGTCAAGGTGCTGCGGGACGGCGCGGAGCTGCGCGGCTACGTCGGCGCGGTGCTGCGGCTCGCCTCCGAGCTGCGCGCGGGCGAACTGGGACCGGGCTCGCGCCGCCTGAAGCTCCCCGAGCCCTCGCCCGAGCGCTGGGTGCTCGAGGAGGCGCTGGTCGAGCCCGAGCCCGTGCCCCTGCCGGCGGGCGACTGGAACGCCGACAACCTGCGCCCCTGGTTCGCGGCCAAGCGCTACGTGGAGATCACCTGCGGCGTGCTCGAGCGCGAGGGCGGCGGATTCCGCGTCGCCGTCCCGTCGGTGACGGTGGCCGCGGCGGCGGAGCTGTCGCTCGAGGAGAAGTTCCAGCAGGGCACCGGCACGAACCTGGAGCTCGCGAGCTTCCTCGACGCGCCCGCGGTCGAGTCCGTGCGCGCGCGCGTGGGGGCCGTGGCCGAGGCGCTCGGCGTCGAGGGCTACGCGCGCATCGACGGCTTCTGGGACCGAGCCACGGGCGAGCTCGTCGTGCTCGAGCCCAACACGCTGTGCGGGCTGACCGAGGCGACGGTGCTGTACACGCAGATGCTCGGCGCCGCCGGCCTGGCGCCGGCCGAGCTGCTCGAGCGCCTGGTCGACCTGGGCCTGCGCCGCCGGGGTCCGCGCCGCGCGGCGCCCCCCGACGAGGGGCGGGCGGCGGCGCGCGCCGACGGGGAGGCGCCGTGCTCCGCATGATCGGGTTCTTCGCGGGCACGCTGCTGCTCCTGCACCTGCTGCGCGGCGTCCCCGTCGTCGGGGCGGTGTTCCAGATCCCGCTGATCGGCTTCTTCCTGGCGGCGGCGGTGCTGTCGGTCGGGCTCTCGAAGGGCTCGGCGTACCTGCTGCAGCGCCGGCGGTTCCACGCGACGGTGCGCAACCTGGAGGCGGTCGAGAGCCCGCACAACCAGGGCAAGCTCGGCACGCTGCTGCTGTCCCAGGGGCGAGCGCGCGAGGCGCTGGGGTACCTCGAGCGCGCGACGGCGGGCGACCCCGACAGCCTCGAGTGGCGCTTCGCCCTGGGCGCGGCGCGGCTGGGCGCGCGCGACCCGGAGGGCGCGGTCGCGGTCCTCGACGCCGTCGCGGCGGAGGACGAGGAGTACCGCTACGGCGCCGTCCAGCTGCGGCTGGCCGAGGCGCGCCTCGGCGCCGGCGACGCGGCCGGGTCCCTCGAGGCGCTGGAGCGCTTCGAGCGCAACCACGGCCCCTCGCCCGAGAGCGCCTACCGCCGGGGACTCGCGCACCGCGCCGCGGGCGACCCGGAGGCCGCGCGCGCCGCCCTCGACGAGGTCGGCCGGCTGGCGTCCCGCGCGGCCAGCTTCCAGCGCGCCGAGGCGCGCCGCTGGTCCTGGCGGGCGGCCTGGGCGCGCCTGCTGCCGTCGCGGTGACGGAGGCGCGCGCGGCGTCACCCGCGCGCGCTGCCCACCCAGGTGCGGACGCGCTCGGTCACGACGAACAGCGTCGGGACCAGCACCAGCGTGATCCCCGTGGCGAAGACCAGGCCGAAGGCCAGGCTGATGGCCATCGGGATCAGGAACTGGGCCTGCACGCTCTCCTCGAGCAGGATCGGCGCCAGCCCGAAGAACGTCGTCATGGTCGTGAACACGATCGGACGCAGGCGGCGCGAGGCGGCACCGACGGCGGCCTCCACGATGCCGGCGCCCGCCCGCCGCTCGCGGTTGGCCAGGTCCACCAGGATGAGCGAGTCGTTGACCACCACGCCCGCGAGCGCCACCAGCCCGAACATCGACAGGAAGCTCAGCGGGTAGCCCATCATCACGTGCCCGATGGTGGCGCCGATCACGCCGAAGGGGATGACCGACATGATGACGAGCGGCTGGACGTAGCTGCGCAGCTGCGCGCCCAGGAGCGCGAAGATCAGCAGCAGCGCGACGCCCAGGCTCTTCGCCAGGCTGATCAGGCTGTCGCGGCGCTCCTTCTC
>JAUIDW010000279.1 GCA_030428395.1 bacterium
GCGCCCGGCAAGCTCCGAACTCGGCGACTTCCGCGAGGACGGGACTCTCAACCCCGACGACCCCGACGAGCCGTGGCGGAGCATGGTCGTCATCCTCGACCCGTGGGGTTCGCCCATCCGCTACTACCGCGCGTGGCCTACGCGCGTCGAAGGCGTCACTGGCGATTCCCTACTCGACGCGCCGGCGGAACTCGTTTCCCCTGAGGCGTTGGGCGAAGCGGCGCCGAACGCCACCACCTTCGACGCGACGCTCGACATGGAACTTGTGCGCGGCGAGTACGCGCTGCTCTCCGCCGGGCGGTACGCGGGCGAGGAGGAGGTCGGCCGCGGCGCCATGGGCGTCGTGTACCGCGTGCACGACGAGGACCTCGACCGCGAGCTGGCCATGAAGGTCCTGCTGGACGACCCGCCGGGGCCGGGCGGGGCGCCGCGGACGCTGGCGCGGCGCAAGCTGGCGCGCTTCCTCGAGGAGGCGCGCGTCACCGGCCAGCTCGACCACCCCGGCATCGTGCCCGTGCACGAGCTGGGCGTGGACGACGACGGCCGCACGTTCTTCACCATGCGCCTGGTCCACGGGCTGGACCTCGAGGCCGTCATCGACCGCGTCCACGCCGGCGACGCCGAGTGGACCCTGATCCGCGCCGTCGGCGTGCTGCTGCGCGTGTGCGAGGCCGTGGCCTTCGCCCACGCGCGCGGCGTGCTGCACCGCGACCTGAAGCCCTCGAACGTCATGGTCGGGGGCCTGGGCGAGACCTACGTCATGGACTGGGGCCTGGCCAAGGACCTCCGCCGCGGCGACGTGCACGACATCCGCCTGTCCGGCGAGGGCGGGGGCGAGCGCGACTCGCTGACCACCATGGACGGCGACGTCGTCGGCACGCCGGCCTACATGGCGCCCGAGCAGGCGCGCGGCGACGTGGCCGGGACGGGGGTCGGCGCGGACGTCTACTCCGTCGGCGCGATGCTCTACCACCTGCTGAGCGGCAGCGGGCCCTACATGGACGCCGCGCGCGTGCCGCAGCGCTTCGTGCTCGAGGCGGTGCGCCGCGGGCCGCCCCCGGCGATCGAGGAGCAGGCGCCGCTGGCGCCGCCGGAGCTGCAGGCCATCTGCGCGCGGGCCATGCGGCGGAAGCCGGCCGAGCGCTACGCCGACCTCGAGGCGATGGCCGCCGACCTGCGCGCGTACCTCGAGGGCCGCGTGGTGCAGGCCTACGAGACCGGCGCCGTCGCCGAGCTGCGCAAGTGGGTGCGGCGCAACCGCGCGCTGGCGGCGTCGATCGCGGCCGGCCTGCTGGTCCTGGTCGGCGGCCTGGTGGCGGTGAGCGCGGTGCAGGCGAAGCGCCGCGCCGCCGCGGAGGAGTCGCAGCAGCGCGAGGCGTCCCTGCGCCGCGACGCCGAGGAGGCCGAGCGCGAGGAGCGCCTGGCGCGCGCCGAGGCCGACGAGCAGCGCGACCGGGCGCGCGAGCTGGCGGCCGAGAGCCTGCGCTACGCCGACGGCGTGCACGCCCAGGACCTCGCCGTTCGCGCGAACGAGCTGTGGCCCGTGCACGCCGACACCGTGCCGGCGATGGACGCCTGGCTGGCGGAGGCCGCCGAGGTGCTCGCGCGGGCGCCCGGGACGCGCGCGCGCCTGGCCGAGCTGCGCGCGCGGTCGCTGCCGTACACGGACGCGGAGCGCGAGCGCGACCTGGCGCGGATCCGCGCGGAGAGCTGGCCGGAGCTGCAGCAGTACCGCGCGACGCTGGGGGCGCTCGAGAGCCTGCCCGGGATCCTGCGCTTCACGCAGCGCGACGAGGGAGCCGACTCCGACGCCGCCCGCGAGCTGGAGGCCGAGCTGGAGAAGGCCCGCGCCGACCACGCCCGCCTGGAGCCGATCGCCACGGCGCGCTTCACGTGGTCCTTCGACGACGTCGAGGACGTGCGCACGCACGGCAAGCTGGCCGAGGTGGTCGCGGCGCTCGACGACCTCGAGCGCCACGTCGAGCGCGTGTCGTTGCGCCGCGAGCGCGCCGCGACGATCGCCGAGCGCACGCTCTCCGGGCCGGACGCGCGCGCCCGCTGGGACCGCGCGATCGCCGCGGTGGCGGAGTCGCCGCTGTACGACGGCCTGGAGCTGCGCCCGATGCACGGCCTGCTGCCCCTGGGGCCGGACCCGGAGTCCGGCCTGCAGGAGTTCGCCCACCTGGCGTCGGGTGAGCCGCCGGTGCGCGCGCCCGGCCCGAACGGCCCCGGCCGCTACGCCGTGACCGAGGCGACCGGCGTCGTGCTCGTCCTGCTGCCCGGCGGCCCGTTCCACATGGGCTGCTCGCCGCCCGGCCTGGGACCGAACCCCGACCCCGACTGCGCCGAGGGGGAGGGGCCGGCGATCGAGGTCGACCTCGACCCGTTCCTGGTCGCGAAGCACGAGCTCACGCGCGCGCAGTGGCGCCGCGTGGCCGACGTGGACCCGAGCTACTGCCGCGGGCTGGACCGGCCCGGGCGCCGCCCCGTCGAGCAGGTTACCTGGCAGCAGGTGGTCCTGGCCTTCGAGAAGCTCGGCCTGGTCCTGCCGACCGAGGCCCAGTGGGAGTACGCCTGCCGGGCGGGGACGAGCACGCCGTTCTCGTTCGGGGAGGACGCGGCGGAGCTCTGGCGCTACGCGAACGTCGCCGACCGCGCCCTGCTCGATCGGACGGGCGCGGCGCCGCGCGGGCACGCGGACTGGGACGACGGCTTCCACTGGACGGCGCCGGTGGGGTCGTTCGAGCCCAACGGATTCGGCCTGCACGACGTGCACGGCAACGTGCGCGAGTTCTGCTCCGACGACTACGCCGTCAACCTGACGGCGCTCCCGCGGGCCCGGACCGGCGACGGCGGTGTCGCCAACCTGCCGGGGTTCCTGAACACCGTCCACCGCGGGGGCTCGTGGCAGTACCCGCCCCTCGCCTCGAGCACGGCGCACCGTGCGCGCGCGGGACGGTTCTCCGCACGGCACGGTGCGGGCAGCGACGTCGGCTGCCGCGCGGCCCTCCGCCTCCCGTAGACCGGTGCGAAGGAGCGGGAGGCCGCGGGCCGGCGAGCGCCGCCCCGCGGCTCCGGACCGGAGGACCTAGCGGACGAGCGCGACCGCGCCGGGCCGCACGCGGCGCTCGCGCAGCGGGTCGAGGCCCAAGCGGGTGCGGTCGGCGGCGTCGGCGGCGGACAGCTCCTCGACGTACATGCCGTACATGCAGTTGAGGCTCAGGCCGATTTCCGGCTCGCACGTCAGCGCCGTGGGGCAGGCCTCGTCCAGGAAGAGGCCGGTCCCCGCCGGCCCCTCGAGCGAGAAGGACTTCCCGCCCGGCAGGATCGTCGCGGACACCCCGGAGATCCCGAGGTCGTTGATCCCGTCGACCAGCATCTCGACCAGCACCTCCGCGTCGTCGGCGAAGAGGCTCGAGCCGGGCATGGTCTCGCACTGGATGCGGTTCGGCGACAGCCCCCAGGCCCACGACACCTCCTGGCCCATGGCGCCGGTGAAGTGGAAGATGCGCGTGCTGGCCGGCGCGTCCATGGCGAGCAGCGCCGCGGCCAGAGAGGTTGCGAGCAACCGCCGGGACGCGAGTTTCCCGTGCAGCATGGTGTGACTCCCTGTTGGGGCCACGCGTGTCTCTCCTCCGGCCTCGGCGGTTGCGCGCTCCCTCGACGGGGCGAGGTCTCTCCGAGCGCGTCCCCCCCGAGACGCCCACGCGAGGCCGGTTCGATTGCGAAAGAGTCGGTGGCCGGTCGAAGCCGACCGCCGCTACTCCGGTAAGGCGCGATCGGGGAGCGAACGAACGCTCCGCCGCGCCGTTCTCCGTCCGCGGCGGCGCGCGTTCCCGGGGGCGGTGCGCGCGGGCGCCGCGGGGGGCCCCCGTGCGCGCCCCGCTCGCACCTGGTCTGCGCACCGGCGCGCGGCGCTTGCGCGGGGGCGGCCGCGCGCGCACCATGCGCGGCGCGCTCGCCCCGGACGGGGCGCGCGCGAACGGGAACGACGAGACGTGCGCATCCACCTCCGACTCTTCGCCGGGCTGCGCGCGCGCGCCGGCCGCGACGCGTGCACGCTCGAGGACCTGCCCGAGCCGCTCGACGTGGCCGGGCTGAAGCGCGCGCTCGCCGCGCGCCACCCCGAGTGGGGCGACCTGGCGCACGTGCGCGCCGTCCTGGGCACGGAGTACGTGCGCGAGGACGCGCCGCTCTTCGACGGCGCCGAGGTGGCGCTGCTGCCGCCGGTGTCGGGCGGAGCGCCGGAGCCCGTGGACGCGGACACGGAGCTGGACGCGGGCGTGTTCGAGCTCGCGACCGGGCCGATCGACGTGGCCCGCTGCCAGGCGCGCGTCGAGCATTCCTCGTGCGGCGCCGTCGTGCTGTTCACCGGCGCCGTGCGCGACACGAACCGCGGGCGCGCGGTCGAGCGCATCGACTACGAGGCCTTCGACGCCATGACCGGGCCCGAGATGGGGCGCATCTTCGCGCGCTGCCGCGCCGAGCACGGCGACCCCGACGGCCAGCGGCCCGAGCGGCGCCTGCGCATGCTGTGCGTGCACCGCACCGGCCCCGTCGAGGTCGGCGAGCCGTCGGTCGTCGTCGCCGTCGCCAGCCCGCACCGCGACCGGGCCTTCGTCGCCTGCCGCTTCCTGATCGACGAGCTGAAGCGCTCCCTGCCGGTCTGGAAGCGCGAGTGCTACCCCGACGGCGAGCACTGGATCGGCGATCGTTCGTGACGCCGCGGGGGGGCCGCTGCTACCCTGCGGCGCCGACGACCGGGCGTCGAACTCCGCGCGTCCGCGGGCCCGGGGAGGAGTCCCCCTTTCGACGGACCCCGGCGCCCGGCGGGCCCGGCGGATCAGCGGCATGAGCGCGAGCGACACACCCCCTTCGAACGGATCCCCCGGCGGCGACGGCGCGACGCGGCGCCGCTCCTGGCAGGTCGACGGCGTCGAGCGCGAGGAGCTCGAGGTCGACGTCCTGCTGATCGGCGCGGGCGCGGCCAGCCTGTCCTGCGCCATCCACCTGCGGCGGCTGCTCGAGGAGAAGGGGATGGGGGACAAGACCGTCCTCGTCCTCGAGAAGGCCGAGGAGGTCGGCTACCACGTCCTGTCGGGCGCCGTGATGGACCCCAAGGGCATCGCCGAGCTGTTCCCCGACTGGCGCGAGCGCGACTTCCCGGTCCAGGCCGACGTGCGCGACGACTGCCTCGACGTGCTGCTGGGCGGCGGCGGCGGCTTCCGCCTGAAGGGGCCGCTGATGCCCCCGACGCTGCACAACCACGGCAACTGCATCGTCAGCCTCTACCACGTGGTGCGCTGGCTGAAGGACCGCGCCGAGGAGGCGGGCGTCGAGGTGTACCCCGGCTTCGCGGGGGCGCGCACGCTGTACGACGGCGACCGCGTTGTGGGCGTGCAGACGCGCGACGCCGGGATCGCGAAGGACGGCGAGAAGAAGCCGACCTTCGAGCCCGGCATGGACGTGCGCGCGCCGGTCACCGTGTTCGGCGAGGGCACGCGCGGCAACCTGGCGAAGGAGCTAATCGAGCGGCTGAAGCTGTCCGACCCCGACCACCCGCAGATGTACGCCACCGGCGTGAAGGAGCTGTGGGAGATCCCCGCCGAGCGCGGGCGCGAGCTGCTGGGCTCGGTGATCCACACCGTCGGCCAGCCCCTGGGCTGGAGCGGCTACGGCGGCGGCTGGGTCTACGGCCTGCCGGACAACCGCCTGTCGATCGGCTACGTCGTCGGGCTGGACCACGGCGACCCGAACCTCGACCCGCACGCGATGTTCGTGCAGTGGAAGCAGCACCCGCGCGTCGCGAGGCTGCTCGAGGGCGGCAAGGTCGTGCGCTACGGCGCCAAGACGATCCCCGAGGGCGGCTACTTCGCCATGCCGAAGCTGGCGGGCGACGGGTTCTGCCTGGTGGGGGACTCGGCCGGCTTCCTGAACATGGCGCGCCTGAAGGGCATCCACCTGGCGATCAAGTCGGGGATGCTGGCGGCCGAGGGCATCGCCGAGGCGCTCGAGAAGGGCGACACGTCCGCGGCCGGCCTGGCCGGCTACCCGCGGCGCTTCGAGCAGTCCTGGGCGCGCGACGAGCTGTGGAAGTTCCGCAACTTCCGCCAGGCGTTCCAGTCGGGCTTCTTCAGCGGCTCGCTCGACGCCGGCCTGCAGCTCGTCACCGGCGGGCGCGGCCTGGTCGCGAAGCGCAAGGGCCACGCCGACCACACGGCGATGCGGCGGGTCGAGAGCGCGCGGCTGCAGAAGCCGGCGTTCAACGACACCGACGCGATGGACAAGCTGACCGACGTGTACTGGTCGGGCGCCATCCACGAGGAGGACCAGCCCTCGCACCTGGTCGTCACCGACCCGTCGATCTGCGTCGACCGCTGCACGCAGGAGTTCGGCAACCCCTGCCAGCACTTCTGCCCGGCCGCCGTGTACGAGTGGCCGACCGCCGAGGAGCTCGGCGGCGCGCGCACCGAGGGCGTCACGATCAACGCGTCGAACTGCGTCCACTGCAAGACGTGCGACGTCGCCGACCCCTACCAGGTCATCGAGTGGGTCGTCCCCGAGGGCGGGGGCGGTCCCAAGTACATCGACATGTAGCGCGGCCGCGCGCCGCTCCCCGCGCCGCCCCCGCGCGCGCCGCATCCGCCCCGGACCCCGGACTCCGTTCCCCACCCCCCGCCTCCATGAAGACGAGCTTCAAGACCACCTCCCAGACCCCGACCGCCTGCGACCTGCTGGCCTGCTTCGCCCTCGAGGGCAAGAAGCCCGAGCTGCCCGAGGGCGTCCGCCTGGCCGGCAAGGCCCACGCCGACTTCTCCGGCGAGTTCCGCGAGGCGCGCGTCCACGACGCGGTCGACGGGCCGGCCAAGCGCGTGCTGCTGGTGGGGCTGGGCAAGAAGGCCGACCTGACGGCCGAGCGCGTGCGCCGCGCGGCGGCGGTGGCGGTGAAGCGCGCCGAGGCCGAGCGCTGCGCGCGCCTGGCGCAGTGGTGGGGGAAGGCGGCCGAGGTGGCCGTGGAGCCCCACACGATCGGCGTGGCGGCCGCCGAGGGGGCGGTGATGGCCGCCTACCGCAACGACGCGTACAAGACCGACGCCCCCGCGCCGAAGCTGAAGACGACCGTCCTGCATGGGCCCGGCGCCGCCTTCCGCCGCGGGGCCGCCCGCGGGCAGGCCCTGGGCGAGGCCAACCTGTTCGCGCGCGACCTCCAGAACGCGCCGGGCAACAAGCTGCGCCCGCGCGACATGGCCGCGGCCGCCCAGCGCATCGCGCGCAGCTCGCCGCGGCTCTCCTGCCGCGTGCTGACGCCGGCGCAGATGAAGGACCTGGGCATGGGCGCGCTGCTGTCGGTCGCCGCCGGGTCCTCCGAGCCGCCGCGCC
>JAUIDW010000280.1 GCA_030428395.1 bacterium
GGGCAGCTCCCCGGGCAGCGCCGTCGCCCGCCCCGCGGCGCGCGCCGACGCGCGGGCCGCGGCCCGCACCGCCACGCGGAAGAGCCAGGTGGTCAGGCGCGCGGAGCCGCGGAACCCGTCGAGCCCGCGCAGGACGTCGACGAACGTCTCCTGCAGCGCGTCCTCGGCCAGGTCCGGCCGCCCGGTCATCCGCAGCGCGAGCGAGTACAGCGGGGCGCGCGTGCGCTCGTACAGCTCGCCCAGCGCGCGGTCGCGCGCGTCCCCACCGGCCCGCAGGTCGCCGAGCAGGCGGCTCTCCTCGGCGGGCTCGATCACGACCGGGCCCCGTCCTCGCCCAGCGCGACCAGCGCGCGGTGCGCGCGCGGCATTCGCCAGAGCAGGTGGAGCGCCGCCGAGACGACCAGCGCCGCCGCGAGGATCCCCCCCGGCCGCGGGTCGTGCGCGAACACGGCGACGACGCCGAACAGCAGCGCGAGGGCGACGTGCAGCAGGGCCCGCACGAAGTGACCGGCGCGCTGGAGCTCGAGCTCGCGCCGCAGCAGCGCGAACAGGTCGCCCTCGTCCGCCTGCGCCAGGGCGCGGTGGCGCTCGCGCACCTCGCGGATCTTGCGGGGCACGACGGCCAGCAGGAGCCCGCCCGCGACCAGCCAGGCGTTCGGGATCCACCAGCCCGCCACCGCGCAGGTCGCGGTCAGGAGCACGACCCAGGCCAGGCCGCGAGCCGGCCGGGACAGGGCCCGGCGCACGCGCGGCTCCAGGTCCACCCAGCGGGGGGCCAGCGGGGCGCGCGCGGCCACCGCCTCCAGGTCCGCCTCCAGTCGTTCCAGCTCGTCTCGTTCCACGGGGGGTCCTCCGCGCGCTTGGAGGAGGGCACCCCGCGGATCCTTCGGGGGAATCCGGGGGGAATCCAGCCCCCGGCGCCGCCCCGGGGCCCGCGGGGCGGCCCGGGCCCGGGTGCCGGTCGGCGGCGTGCCGTCCGCGGCATCGGGAGGCCGCGTCCCTGGACGTCCGCGGGCGCGTGGCCGATAGGGCGGGGGAGCCCCCCGCGCCCGCCGCTAGGATGGTCGCCGCCGGGGAGGCCCGCCAGGACCCCGCCCCGGACCCGCCGTGCGACGCATCACCCTGCTGCCCAGCCTCCTGACCCTCGCCAACGCCTTCTGCGGGCTGCTGGCGGTGTCGAAGGGCATCGACGCGCTCGCGCACTCGCAGTCCGACCCGGCGCTCTTCTACCCGAAGCTCGAGTCGGCCGCCCTGCTGATCTTCCTGGGCATGGTCTTCGACGCGCTCGACGGCCGCGTCGCCCGCATCACCGGCGGCTCGAGCGAGTTCGGCGCCCAGCTCGACTCGTTCTCCGACCTGCTGACCTTCGGCGTGGCCCCGGCCGTGCTGGCGAAGGTGCTGATCGAGCACGACGGCCCGCTCTCGGGCTACACGGGCAACCCGCGCCTGCACTTCCTCGGCGCGGCGTTCTTCGCGCTGATGGCGATCCTGCGGCTCGCCCGCTTCAACCTGGAGACCGAGCCCGACGAGTCCGCCCACCGCGAGTTCCGCGGCCTGCCCACGCCCGCGGCGGCCGGCTGCGTCGCCAGCACCGTGCTCGCGTACCTGACGCTGAGTCGCCGCGAGCTCGAGGTCGCCGACGGCAGCCCGACGCCGGTCGGGTGGCTGATGTCGAGCTTCCCCGAGTTCGAGATCCACTTCCCCGCCTGGTTCTTCGCGGGCCTGGCGCTCTGGCTGCCGACCCTGGGCGTGCTGATGGTCAGCCGCGTGCGCTACGCCCACGTGGCCTCGGCCCTGATGCGGCGCTCGCAGTTCGACGGCCTGGTCAAGATCGTGGCGATGGCGCTCGTGCTGTTCGCCGCGCCGGCCCCGGTGCTGTTCCTGGTGTTCAACGGGTTCTGCATCGTCGGCGTCGCGCGGCCCGTGGTCGCGCGCCTGCGCGAGCGCGCGGGCGCTCGCTCCGGTGCCCGATCGGGCGCTCGCCCGGGCGAGCGACGCCAGGGGGTCCGCCACCCGTGAGCGCGCCGGCGGTCCGCCGCCGGGTGGCCGTGGCGCTCGGGGCGAACCTGGGTCGCCGGCGGACGACGCTCGAGCGCGCCGTCGCCGCGCTGCGCGCGTCGGACGGGCTCGAGGTCGAGTCCGTCTCGTCCTGGCACGAGACCGCGCCCGTGGGCGGCCCGCCGGGGCAGCCGCCGTACCGGAACGGGGCGCTGGTGGGCTGGTCGACGCGGTCGGCGCGCGAGCTGCTGCAGCTGCTGCAGGGGATCGAGCGCCAGCTCGGGCGCCGGCGCGAGCGCGAGGTGCGCAACGGCCCGCGCGCGATCGACCTCGACCTGCTGCTGCTCGGCGACGTGCGCGTCGACGAGCCCGACCTGCAGGTGCCGCACCCGCGCCTGCTCGAGCGCCGCTTCGTCCTGGCGCCGCTGGCGGAGATCGCCCCCGACCTGGTCCTGCCCGGCGGCACCACGGCGCGCGCGGCCCTGGCCGCCCTCGGCGACGCGGCGGCGCGTTCCGGCTGAGCCGCCCGCCCCCGGCGGCGCCCGCCCGGGCGGAGCGCGGGCTTGGACCGACCCGACCGCGCGTCCAAGATGGCGGCCCATGACCGCCCTCCTCGAGGACCCCGCCGCCGCCGAGCGCTGGTGCGCGGCGCAGCGCGCCGCCGGCCGCTCGCTGGGCTTCGTCCCGACCATGGGGGCCCTGCACGCCGGCCACCTGGCGCTCGTCGAGCGCGCCGTGGCCGAGAACGACGCGACCCTCGTCAGCGTGTTCGTCAACCCGCTGCAGTTCGACGACGCGGGCGACTTCCGGGCCTACCCGCGCGACCTCGCGGGCGACGCGCGGTTGCTCGAGACGGTCGGCTGCGGGGCGGTCTTCTCCGGCACGCTCGAGCAGTTCTTCCCCGGCCGCTGCGCCTCAGCCACGGAGCTCGAGCCGGGCGCGTACGTCGACCCGGGGCCCACCGCCGAGGGGCTCGAGGGCGCCCACCGCGCGGGGCACTTCCGCGGGGTCGCGACGATCGTCGACCGGCTCTTCGACCTGGTGCGGTGCGACCGCGCCTACTTCGGGGCCAAGGACTTCCAGCAGACGCTCGTCGTCGGCGACCTCGCCCGGCGCCGCGGCGGGCCCGCGGTCGTCGTGTGCCCGACGCACCGCGAGCCCGACGGCCTGGCGATGTCGTCCCGCAACCTGCTGCTGACGCCGGCGCAGCGCGAGCGCGCCCCCGCGATCCACGCGGCCCTGGCCGCCGCGCGCGAGCGCTGGCGGTCGGGCGAGCGCGACCCGGACGAGCTCGCCTCGACGCTGCGCGCACGGCTCGCGGACACCGGCCTCGCGCTCGACTACGCCGAGGTGCGCGACCCCCGCGCCTGGACCGCGCACGCCCCGGCGGGCCCGCTCGAACGCGCGGTCGCGCTGGTCGCCGCGCGCGCGGGCGACGTGCGCCTGATCGACAACCTGCGCCTCGACGGCGAGGACGCGGCGTGAGCTCCGCGGACCGCGGGGTCGTGCGCGTGCTCGCGCCGGCCAAGGTGAACCCCGCGCTCGCGGTGCTCGCGCGGCGCGAGGACGGGTTCCACGAGCTCGACATGACGATGCTCGCCGTGGACCTCTGCGACGTCGTCGAGGCGCGCGCGGTCGCGGCCGGCGCGGAGCCGGTCTCGCTCGAGCTCGGCGGGGAGGCGGCGAGCGCCGACGTCCCGACCGGTCCCGGGAACCTCGCCGTGCGCGCCGCCCTCGCGGTGGTGGAGGAGGCGCGCGCGCGCGGCGCCGATCCCTCGCGCGGCGTCGCGCTGCGCCTGGAGAAGCGCGTCCCCAGCCGCGCGGGACTCGGCGGCGGAAGCTCCGACGCGGCGGCGGCGGCCGTGGCCGCGCGGGCCGCGCTGGGCAGCGACCTGCCCGACGCGGTGCTGCTCGCGCGGCTCGCGGAGCTGGGCTCGGACTGCGCCTTCTTTCTCGCGGCTGGGAACAGCGGCTACGCGCGCTGCCGCGGGCGCGGGGAGCGCGTCGAGGCGCTGCCCTCACCCGCACCGGGGTGGTCGCTCGCGGTCGTCGTTCCCGGGATCGAGTGCCCGACCGGCGCCGTCTACGGCGCGCTCGAATTCCCCTTGAGCGCCTCCGGGGGCGTCCCTACGGTGCGAACAGATCTTTTCGAACGGTCGGTGGACGACGCGCGGCGCGCGCTGTTCAACCACCTCGAGAGTGCCGCCCTGCGCGCCGTGCCGGAGCTCGAAGCCTGGCGACGGTTGCTCGACCGCGAGGGCGCCGAGCACTTCCGCCTGAGCGGCAGCGGCTCGGCCTTCTTCGGCCTGTTCCGCGACGGGTCGGAAGCGCGGCGGGTCACGGAGCGCGTCCGGACGGCCGCCGTGGAAGCCGGCCTCGAGGTGCGCGGCAGCTGGACGCTCGCGCCGGCGGGCTTCGGAGCGAAGCTCGTCGAGCGTGCCTGAGGCGCCGGGCGTCGGTCCACGGGGGAACGGGCCGATGGGAGTCGCGCAGCGCGAAGCCCGGCATCCGCCGGTGGAGCCTGCGTCCAAGGGGGAGAACGCCACATGCCCGAGCGAGGAATCCACCTCACCGAGATCCGCACCAAGCTCGTGTCGAGCCGACGCGACAAGCTGCGTGCCTTCGCGACGATCACGCTCGCCGATCGTCTGGTCATCCGCGACCTGAAGATCATCGACGGGCCGCGCGGCCTGTTCGTCGCCATGCCGAGCCGCCGGCTGCAGGACCGCTGTCCGCGCTGCTCGTGCAAGAACCACGTGCGCGCGCGGTACTGCAACGACTGCGGCGGGCGCCTGCGCCCCGACCGGGTCGAGCGCGACCCCAGCGGGCGGGAGCGGCTCTACGCCGACATCGCGCACCCCATCGACCAGGGCGGTCGGGCCCAGATCCAGCGCCGGGTGCTGGCCGCCTACGAGTCCGAGCTCGAGCGCTCGCGCGACCACGACTACGTCGCGGCGACCTTCGAGGGGCTGGACTACGACGACCTCGCCGCCACGGCGTCGTAGGCGTCGCCCGCCCGCGCCCGGGGCGGCCCGGGCGGAGAATCGTGGCCGGCCGCGAGCGGGTCGTGTATAGACGGCGCACGCGCCGCGCGCGGACGCCATGAGCAAGACCGTCGAGAAGAAGCACGTCGGCCTCGAGGTCGGCCACATCGTCGCCAAGTACCTGTTCGACTCCGAGGACCTGCACTACGGCGACTGGTCCGGCGGGCTCGAGCCCTGCGTGCGCAACTTCCCGCAGGCGCAGCGGCGCTACTCCGAGCGCATCCTCGAGAACCTGCCCGACGGCGTGCGCACCGTGCTCGACGTCGGCGGCGGCGCGGGCACGCTCGCGCGCAAGCTGCAGGACCGCGGGCTGGAGGTCGAGGTCGTCGTCCCCAGCGCGTACCTGGCCGGCAAGTGCCGCGAGAAGCTGCGCGAGGGGACGCCCGTCCACGAGTGCACGCTGCAGGACTTCGCGCCGGGCCGCACGTTCGACCTGCTCGTGTTCAGCGAGAGCTTCCAGTACATCCCCGTCGCCGAGGCGCTCGACGCCTGCGAGTCCCTGCTGGCGCCGGGCGGGCACCTGCTGCTGTTCGACTGCTTCCGGGAGAACGTGCCGGGCCGCTGCCCGATCAAGGGCGGGATCCGCCGGACCGACTTCGACCGCGAGATGCCGCGGCGCCCGTTCCGCGAGGTCCTCGACCTGGACCTCACCGAGGCGATCGCGCCGAGCTTCGACGTGTTCGCCGACATGCTCCAGAACCTCGCCCTGCCGCTCGGCAGCGTGGTCGCCGAGCACGCGCGGAGCCAGTACCCCTGGGTCACGAAGCTGGTGCACTGGAAGCTGCGCCCGCGGATCGACAAGCTCCAGCGGCGCTACTTCTCCGGTGACTTCGACGGCGCGGCCTTCCGCAAGTGGAAGTCCTACCGCCTGATGGTGTTCCAGCGCACCTGAGCGCGCCCGCCGCGCGGCCCCTGGGTCGCCGCGCCCCGGCCTGCTAGAAGAGGAGCCGTGGAGGGCCCGCGCATCACCCTGGTCGGCGCCGGCGCCGCGGCCTGGTCGCTGGCCTGCGGCCTGCGCACAGCCGGGCTGCCCGTCGCGCTCTGGTCGCGCCGCGCCGAGGCCGCGCGCGACCTCGCGCAGCGCGCCCGCGCGACCGCACCGGACGGCGCGGGCGAGCTGCGGGCCGTGCCGGAGCTGGGGGACGCGCTCGCCGGCGCCGACGTCGTGCTGCTGGCGGTGTCCGACCGCGCGGTGGGCGAGGTCGCCGCGCGCGTCGCCGCGGCGCTCGCCGGCGGGCACCGGCCGGCCGTGCTGCACACGAGCGGCTACCACGGCGTCGAGCCGCTCGCCCCCGCGCGCGCGGCGGGGTGCGCCGTCGGCGGCCTGCACCCGCTGCGCCCCCTGGTCGCCGACGTCGCGACCGACTGGGCGGGCGGCTGGTTCGCCGTGGTGGGGGACGAGGCGGCCGCCGCGCGGGCGCGCGAGCTCGCCGACCGGCTGGGCGCCCACGTGCTGGCGCTGGCCCCGGGCGAGCGCGCCAAGCACGCCTACCACGCCGGCGCCGCGCTGCTCTCCAACGGCGCCGTCGGGCTGTTCGACGCGGCGCTCGCGTGCCTCGCGCGCGCGGGCCTCGGCCGCGACGAGGCGCGCGCCGCGCTGGCCGACCTGCTGGCCGCCAACGTCGAGCACCTGCGCCGGCTCCCGCCCGAGCGCGCCCTCACCGGGCCCGCCGCGCGCGGGGCGGACCGCGTGGTGGCGGGGCACCTCGAGGCGCTGGGCGACGACGCGGAGGTCGCGCGCCTCTACCGCGCGGTCACCGAGTACCTGCTCGGGCTCGCGCGGGCCTCGGGCCGCCTCGGCGAGGACGGCGCGGCGGACGTGCGCCGCGTCCTTTCCTAGGGGCCTGTCGTCGTCGGCGCGGTCAGCGGCGCGGGCCGCGGTCGCGGCGGATGTGCGTCTGCGGGTCGCGCGGGTCGCGCCGGCCGGCCAGGCGCTCGAACTGCTCCGCCACGTCCACGTGCACGTCGAACGTGCTCGCGTTCGGGTGGATGGCGATCGAGCCGATGTGCGCGCCGTCGACCTGGCCGCGGCGGCAGAGGGCGGCCAGCAGCCGCCCCGGGCTGGCGCCCTGGTTCACGCCCCAGTTGACGAAGAAGCGCACGGCCTGGTCGGGCCCGAAGCGCCCGTTGCGGCCGCCGCCGCGCGGTCGCCGGTCGCCGCCGCGGGGGCCCTCCCTGTCGAACGGGCGCTCGCCCGGGCGGCCGTACGCGCGCCCCAGGGGTCGCCGGTCGTGGTCGCCCGGACGGCCCGGCCGATACGGGCGCTCGTACGGGCGCTCGGGCCGGTCGTCGCGCGGGCCGCGGGCCGGGCGGCGGTCGTCCGCG
>JAUIDW010000281.1 GCA_030428395.1 bacterium
CCGATGCGCTCGCCGTCCTGGTCGCGTACCTGCCGCTGACCGGGCTGGCGTTCGGGCTCAGCGACCTCGTCGTCGGCAACCACGCGCCGCCCCTGGAGGTCGCGGGGTACCGCTACTTCCTCCCCCACTTCCTGCTGGGGGGCCTGCTGACCGCCTGGGCCGCCGCGCGCCTGGCCGCCCGGCGCGGCGCGGTCGTGGGCGCCCTCGTCGCGGCGCCGGCCCTGTGCGCCGGGCTCTTCGACCTCGCGCTGGTGGACCCGACGTTCGCGCGCGCCGGCACGGGCTTCCACTACGAGGGCTACAACTTCCGCAGCGCCTCGAAGGCCCTGCTCGGCAAGAAGAACGGCCTGTCGCAGCCGGAGGTCGTCGCCTACGCCGAGCGCTACCCGCCGCCGCACCGCCAGGACCTGTACGTCGGCTTCGGCTACCACCACGCGCTGAAGGCCACGCAGCGCACCCCCGCGCCGGCGTCCCCGGACGTGCCCGCCGTGCTGGCCGGGTACCCCGCCCGCTTCGCCCCGGAGCTCGCGCGCGGCGTCGGGCACTACCTGCGCGAGCTGAGCCGCTACGTGCCCGACCGCGTGCCGGACGTGCACGCGCAGCTGGCGGCGTGGCACGCGGCGGGCGAGCCGTGGCTCGCGGACGTGGTCGACGGCTTCTGCCAGCACTGGGACTTCCTGCTCGAGTCGCGCAGCGCCGCGCAGATCGAGGAGAACGGGACGTGGCGCCGCGGCGCGCCGGCCGGCCTGCAGCCCGCCTTCGCGGCGGGCCAGGGGCGCCTCGCCGGTCGGCTGCTGCGCCGCGGGATCCCGGCGGAGCGCGCGCGGGTCGAGGCCGAGCTCGCCGCGCTCGAGCGGGGCCTGCGCCCCGCGTACCTCGCCGGCCTCGGCCGCGGGCTCGCCGACGGCGGCCGCGTCCCCGCGCTGGCGCCCGGGCTGGAGGAGCTCGTCCCCGACCTCGCCGAGCGCGCCGCCGTGACCGCGGCGTTCGAGGCCGAGGCCGACCGCGTCTTCGGCCCCGCGCGGCCCTGAGCGCCGGCCGCGCGCGGTTTTCCCGCCGCGCCCCTCAGGCCCCGGCCGGGGGCGGCCGATGGACCGGGCGCCCGCGCGGCTCCCCATGCAACCCGTCGGACCCCTCTCCGCCGAGGCCCTCCGGGCCCTGCTCGCGACCTCCGGCGCCGGCCTCCCGGCCGCGCCGGCGACCGAGAGCGCGCCGCCGTCCGCGTTCCACGACGCGCGCCCCGACTCCGCCGCCTTCTCCGCCGAGGCCCTCGCGCGCCTGGCGGACGAGGGCGGGACCTGAGGCTAGCCCGCCCCGCCGGTCGGCGGGGAGTCCGCGGGACGCCGCAGGAGGAAGCGCAGGCGCGCCGCCGGCAGCAGCCCGCGCCGCATCCCCGCGTCGAGGAAGCGGAACACGCCGCGCAGGAAGCGCTCGCCCGCGCTCAGGTCGTCGCGCTTGAACAGGTGCGCCGGCAGCGGCACCGAGCCCTGCACGGACACGACCTCGAACCCCGCCTCGCGCACCAGGCGCAGCAGCGTGGCGCGGTCGAACTCGAGGATGTGGTAGGGGTAGCCGGCGTCCCCCTCGTCGAACTTCAGGATGCGCAGCAGGTGGCGGCCGAGGAGCCGCCGCGGCAGCAGCGCGCGCAGGCGCAGCATGGCGCGGAAGTAGAACGAGTTGACGTAGCTCGGGACGATCACCACGAGGTGGCCGCCGGGCCGCAGCAGGTCGCGCAGGTGCGCGAGCGAGCGCGCCGGGCACAGCGTGTGCTCGAGCACGTTGTCCGCCAGCGCCAGGTCGAAGCTGGCCGGCGCGTAGGGCGCGTCCTCGAGGTAGCCGGCGAACACGTCGAGGCCCAGCTCGCGGCGGGAGTACTCGATCGCCGGCGGCGACAGCTCGATGCCCGCGACCTCGAACCCGCGCCCGCGCGCCGCGGCCAGGAAGAACCCGCCGGCGGAGCCCAGCTCGAGGAAGCGCCCCTCGCGGATCCCGGTCTCCTCCTCGATCTCCGCGACGGCGCGGTCGTACTGCGCGATCAGCTCCTCGCGGCGGTCGAAGTAGTTCTCGGTCTCGACGCCGAGGTTGTAGCCGTCGGTGTAGTAGGACGGGTCGTCGTAGATCTGCCCCAGCGCCTCGTCGTCCGGCCGCGGGTCGACGTAGACCATCCCGCAGGGGCAGCGCACGAGGCCGAAGCGGACCTCGCCGATGCGGTACATGTCGCTCCGGTACGGCCGGGGCGCGTCGGCCCCGCAGGCGGGGCACGGGACGTGCTCGGTCCGCACCGGCGCCGGGGGCGCGGGAGGGGCGGCGAGGGGCTCGGGCTGCTGCGTCACGGTGTCGGGGGGGGTCGCCGGGGCGCGGGAGGGGCGCGGGACGGCCGCCCGCGCGGGGCGGGGCGGTCCCGGTCGAGAGGGGTCCAGCGGAAGGGTACCCCGAGCGGGGCGCGAGGCGGGCGCCCATCGGCTCCTCCCGCGCGCCCGGCCGCGCCCGCGGCCCCGCCCCGGCGCCGGAGCCGCCGGACGCGGCTTCGGCGGGGAGCCGCGGGACACTAGAATCCCGCGCCCCGTGTTCCCCAGCCTCTTCGAGATCCCCGGCCTCGGCCGACCGCTCAGCTCCTTCGGCCTGATGGTCGCGCTGGGCTTCCTGGTGGCCGCCTGGGTGTTCCAGCGCCTCGGCGTGCGCGACTCCGACGACCCCGAGCGCGACGCGGAGCGGCTGTCGCACCTGCCGGTCTGGATCCTGATCGGCATCTTCGCCGGCGCGCGGCTCTTCTACGTGGCCGTCGAGCTCGGCCAGGGCACGCCGGTCGGCAAGAGCTACCTCGAGAGCCCCTGGCGGGTGTTCGCGGTCTGGGAGGGCGGCCTGGTCATGTACGGCGGCCTCGCCGGCGGCCTGGTCGGCGGCCTGTGGTGCTGCGCGAAGTACGGCATCTCCGCACGGCGCTTCGTCGACGAGGGGCTGGCCGCGGGCTGGGTCGGCCTGTCGATCGGGCGCGTCGGCTGCCTGCTGGTGGGCGACGACTACGGGCGCGTCGTCCCCGCGGCCTACCGCGACCTGCCGTTCCCGATCACCCTGCGGGTGCCCGACCCCCTGCCCGAGCACAGCCTGTTCGGCGCGGAGAACGCCGGGGAGGTCCTCTGGGCCACGCAGGCCTGGATGAGCCTGAACGCCCTCGCGATCGCCCTGTTCACGATCTGGTTCCTGCGCCGGCGCCGCTACTACGGCCAGGGCGCGCTGCTCCTGGTCGCGCTCTACGCCGTCACCCGCGGGACGATCGAGGCCTTCCGCGGCGACTCGGTCCGCGGACTCTGGCTGGACGGCGCCTTCTCGACCTCCCAGGCGATCTCCGCCGTGGCGGCGCTCGTGGCGGTCGGGCTGCTCGTCCGGAACCGCGGCCGGACGGACCCGGCCCTGGCGAGCTCCTAGGGCGCCCGCGGAGCGCCGGCGCGGGCAGGGTTCTGCCAGCTCGACCGAACCCCGGGGCCGGTCCTCCCGTCTACGGTGGCAACTCCCCCGCGCCGCGCTGCGCGAGTCGTTCCCGCCAGCGCCCTCCGGCGCGCCTCTCGGCGCCCTCCCGCGCGCTCCCCGGCGCCCTCCGGCGCCTTCCCCGGCGCGCCCGGCGCGTTCATCGGACCCCCCCCCTGCCTGGAGGATCCCCACCGTGAAGCCCTCCCCCCGGGCGGCCCTCGCGCCGCTGCTCCTGACCCTCTCGCTCGCCTCCCCGTCCGCCGCGGCCGCCGGGCACGGCGCCGCCGCCGCGGAGCGGCTGCTGGTCGACCTCGGCCCCGCCGCCACCACGCACTTCCCCGCCGCGCCCGCCCCCCTGCGCGAGCGCCGCGTGGGCGTCGAGACGGCGCTGCTGCGCTCCGCCGACGCGATCACCCTGGAGCTCGAGCCCGGCGTCGAGTTCACCGCCCGCACCCGCCTCGCCGAGGCGACGCGCTCCGGCGGCTGGGCCTGGTACGGCCTCGACCCCGCCTCCCCCGCCGACACCGCCTCCATCGTCGTCCACGGCGACGCCGTCCAGGGGACGGTCCGCCACGCGGGGCGGCTGTACAAGCTGTCCGGGCGCGCCGGCGGCGTCGCCCAGCTGGCGGAGTTCGACGAGTCCGCCTTCCCGCGCTGCGCCACCGGGCCGGAGCACGTCGTGACGCCGCCGGTCGCCGCGACGGAGCTCTCCACCGCGGAGGCCTCCCCCGGGGCCCCCGGGGCGATCGGCGTCGACGTCCTCGTGGTCTGGACCCCCGCGGCGCGCTCGGCGGTCGGCGGGACCAGCTCGATCCAGGCGCTGATCGACCTCGCCGTGCTCGAGACGAACACCGCGTACCAGAACGCCCAGGTGGCGATGGAGCTGCGGCTCGTGCACGCCGCGGAGGTCAACTACACCGCATCGAGCAGCATGAGCACCGACCTGGGCCGGCTGCGCAGCTCGACCGACGGGATCATGGACGAGGTGCACGCCTGGCGGAACCAGTACGGCGCCGACGGCGTCTCGCTGATCTCGGTCGCCAACGGCGCGTGCGGCGTGGGCTACCTGATGGGGCCGCCGGCGTCCTCCAGCTTCGCCGGCAGCGCGTTCAACGTGACGGCCTGGTCCTGCGCGACCGGCAACTACACGTTCGGCCACGAGTTCGGCCACAACTGGGGCAGCCACCACGACCGCGGCAACGCCGGGTCGACGCCGTCGCACCCCCACTCCTACGGCTACCGCACGCCGAACAACGCGTGGCGGACGGTGATGTCGTACTCGCCCGGCACGCGGGTGCAGTACTTCTCCAACCCGGACGTGACCTTCGCCGGCTTCCCGATGGGGATCCCCGCGGGCAGCGCGCAGGCCGCCGACAACGCCCTGTCGCTCAACCTGAACCGCTTCGTCATCGCCGGGTTCCGCGACGCGATCCCCGACTCGTACTGCAGCGGCAAGACGAACTCGCTCGGGTGCGCGCCGTTCCTCTCCTACTCCGGCAACCCGAGCGCCTCCGGCGGCGCCTTCAACCTCGTCGCCAACGACGTGGTCCCGGGCGAGGCCGGGTTCGTGCTGTACGGGACCAACGGGCGGAGCAGCCTCAACTTCCACGGCGGCAAGCTGTGCGTGAAGCCCCCCTTCGTGCGGCTCCTGCCCGCCAAGATCGCCCTGGACGGCGCCGGCGGCCCCTGCCCCGGGTTCATCCAGACGAGCTTCGCCAAGCGCATCCAGAGCGGGGCCGACCCGTCGCTGACCGCCGGCCAGTGCGTGAACGCGCAGTGGCGCCTGCGCGACGGCGCCCTCGGGGACGGGTTCAACGACTCGTTCACCGACGGGCTCGAGTTCGTGATCAACCCCTGACGCCCCCGCCCGCGCCCGTCCGGCCCCCCCCGGCCCCTCCGATCTGGAACCCCGCGCGCGCTGCGCTAGGCTCGCGCGCGTGGGTTCCGACGGGTCGAACGGGGCGGCCGGCGCCGCCGAGCTGCGCACGTTCGCCGGCATCGACGAGGCGGGGCTCGGCCCGATCCTGGGGCCCCTGACGCTGGGCTTCAGCGTGTTCCGCGCGCCCGCGGGCGCCGCGAACCTGTGGGAGCGCCTGGGCGACGTCGTCACCGACGACCCGCGCCAGGACAAGGAGCGCTTCGTCGTGGCCGACTCGAAGCGCGTGTTCACGCGCAACCCGCGCGGGCGCGCGCGGCTCGAGCGCACGGCCCTGGGCTTCCTCGCGCTGCTGGACCCGGCCCGGCACCCCCCGGGGGACGCGCGCGCCCTGCTCACGCGCAGCCCCGCCGGGCTCGGGCCCGCGGAGGACGAGCTGGCGCGCCACCCGTGGTACGCCCACCTCGAGCGCGAGCTGCCCTGCGAGGTCGACCGCGGGAGCCTGGAGCTGCGCGTCGAGCGCCTGCACCGCGCGCTGCGCCGCGAGGGCGTCGAGCTGGTGGACGCCGGCGCGCGGGCGGTCCCGGTCGGCTGCCTGAACCGCTCGTACGCGACGACCGGCAGCAAGGGGCTGACGCTGTGGGACGAGTCGACGCCGATCCTGCGCCGCCTCTGGGAGCAGCACGCCGAGGGCGGCCTGCGGGTCGTGGTCGACCGCCACGGCGGCCGGTTCCGCTACGCCGAGCTGCTGGGCCGCGCGTTCCCCGGCGCCGACGTCGAGCCGCTGCGCGAGGGGCCCAGCCTGGCCGAGTACAGCGTCCGCGACCCGCTCGGCGGCGCACGCCGCATGCGCATCGCCTTCGCCGAGCGCGCCGAGGGCCGCTCGTTCGCCGTCGCCCTGGCCTCGTGCCTGGCGAAGTACGTGCGCGAGATCAGCATGCGCGCGTTCAACGCCTACTTCGTCGAGCTCCAGCCCGACCTCAAGCCGACCGCCGGCTACCGCAACGACGGCTGGCGCTGGATGGAGGACGCGGCGCCGGCGCTCGAGCGCGCGGACCTCCCGCGCGAGGTCCTGCTGCGCGAGCGCTAGCGGCCGCCCGCGGGTCGCCGACGCGCTCCCGCGACGGCGCCGCACCCCGCGCCCCGGCCAGGGACGCGTGCTATGGTGTGGCGCCCTCCCTCTCCCCCCCGGATCCCGACCCTTGAAGATCGCCATCCTCGGCGCCGGCGTGTCCGGCCTGGCCCTCGCCCGCTTCCTGGTCGAGGGCGGCCACCCGCTCGGCGACGTCCACCTGTTCGAGGCCGCCCCCGTCGTGGGCGGCCTGTGCCGCTCGCGCACGGTGGACGGGTTCACCTACGACGTCGCCGGCGGCCACATCCTGTTCAGCAAGGACGCGGCCGCGATGCAGTGGATGAAGGACTGCGCCGGCGGCGACGACGCGTTCGTGCGGCGCGACCGCAACACGAAGATCCGCTTCGGCGACCGCTGGGTGCACTACCCCTTCGAGAACGGCCTCGGGGACCTGCCGCCGCAGGTCAACTTCGACTGCCTGCGGGGCTACGTGCACGCCTGGCACGAGCGCAAGCGCACCGGCTCGGAGGCGCCCGGGGACTTCGCGGCCTGGATCCGCTGGAGGTTCGGCGACGGCATCGCCGAGCACTTCATGGACCCGTACAACGAGAAGATCTGGAAGCGCGACCTGGGCGAGATCAGCAGCGGCTGGGTCGCCGGCCGCGTGCCCGACGCCCCGATCGAGGACGTGCTGCGCGCGTCGGTCGGCATCCGGACCGAGGGCTACACGCACCAGTCGATCTTCTTCTACCCGCGCACCGGGGGCTTCCAGGCGATCACCGACGGCATCGCCACGACCATCTTGGGGCAGGTGCGCCTGTCCACGCGCGTCGAGCGGGTCGAGCGCCGCGGCGACCGCTGGCGCGTCAACGACGAGGACTTCGACCGCGTCGTCAGCACGCTGCCGCTCGACGAGCTCCCCGGCATCCTGGGCG
>JAUIDW010000282.1 GCA_030428395.1 bacterium
GCCAGCGCGCGCGGCGTGGCCCCCTCGACCACCTCGGTCGCGGCCGCGGCCTGGTGCTCGGACAGCAGCGCCGCCGCGCGCGTCCGGCGCGCCGCGCCGATGCGCCAGCGCGGGCCGCACCAGCGCCGCAGCGCGGCGTCGGTCAGCAGCAGGAAGGCCGCCTCGTCCTCGGCGCCGCGCGGGTAGCGGTCGCGGAAGAAGCGGAACTCGTCCGCCCGCGCCAGGCTCGCCGCGCCGTCCGCGCGCGTCTCGAGCAGCCGCGCGAGCTGCGGCAGGGAGTTGCCCACGAGCACCACGTCGCCCGCGCGCAGGGCGTAGGAGCCCAGCCGGCGGTCCGGCGTGCGCACGCCGTGGGCCGCGTCGAGCTCCGCGCCCGGCAGCGCGGCCGCCAGGGCCGCGGCGTCGAGGGACTCCGAGTCCTCGGCGCCGGCCGCGGCCGCGCGCTGGCGCTCGGCGATCCAGCCGAGCAGCAGCTCGGGCTGCGCGCACTCGAAGAGCAGCGCCACGTCGCTGCCGGTGCGCAAGTACGGGTCGGAGCCGGTCAGCGCGGCGCTGCGCACGACGGCCGGACCGAGGAGGCGCGCGGCGGCGTCGAGCTCGAGGCAGAGCTGGCGCTCGTAGCGCTCGCGCGTGCGCGCGTCCTCGGCGCGGGGGTCGGCGACGCGCAGCAGCGGCGTGCCGAGGCGCGCGCTCTCGTCGAGCACGGCCACGAGCCCCGCGAAGCTCGGGAAGAACACGGCGTGCTGGTCGGCCGGGATCCACGTCGCCAGCGGGTCGAGCTCGGGCTCGAGCCCCTCGACGCGCGGCCCCCAGTCGTAGGGGCGCACCTCGATCCCGGCGATCGAGTCCACCTCGATCGTGCGCTCGCCCGCGTCGCCGCCCGACCAGACGCGGTCGAGGCGCAGGTTCTCCGCGATGGCGCGCCCGCCGCTGAAGAGCTCGTAGGAGTCCTCGAGGTCGTGCCGCCGCGGCGGGCGCACGTCAGCCTCGGCCCGCTCGACCTCGTCGCCCAGCTCGCGCCGCGCGGCGTCCGCGCGGTGGCGGAACCAGGCGGCGCCGGCGTGCCCCTCGCGCAGCAGGCGCTCGTAGTGGTCGGCCTCGGCGCGGAAGAAGCGCTCGCGCGCGGCCTCGCTGGCGCGGTCGGGCGCGAGCGTGAACGGCAGGAGGCGGTAGCCGGGTCCCGCGCCGGGCGGCAGGTACACGCGGCCCGCGACCGGCGTGTCCCCCGCCGGCGCGCGCACGGCGAGGCTCAGGGCCGGAGCGCCGCCTCCCGCGTCCGTCGCGGGCTCCTCGAGCAGCCAGGCCTCGCCGGGACCGTCGAGCTGCACGCGGCCGCGCCCCAGCGGCCCGGTGCCCCAGAGCACCGCCTCCGCGTGCTCGACGTCCATCCGCTCCCCGGGCCCGAGCTGGTCGAGCGGGACGTCGAAGAAGCGCTCCTGGGCGGGCGCCGCGGGCGCGAGCGCCGCCGCGAGGACCAGACCGAGACAGGTCGCGAGGCGAGGGGTCATGACCGAGCTCCTGGTTCCGATCCGGCGGCGCGGGGCCCCGGAGCGGGGCACGGTCCGGTCCGCCGGAGACGCCCGTAGGCTACGCCCGCACTCCACCGCGGTCGCGCGGGTCCCGCCATACGCAACGATTCGGTGCGCTTCACGATCCGCGCGCCGCGGGCCCGCGCGCGGACGCGTGGATCGGCTTCGCCCCCGGAACGCGCGGGGGCGGGCCCCGTGGGACCCGCCCCGCTCGATTGCGACGCGCGGCGCCGGCCCGGTCCTCCGCTGGCGCAGGACCGTCCGGCTCAGCGGCTCAGCACTGGCTGAAGCCGCAGGAGTAGCACTTCGCGCAGCCCTCCTCGAAGGCGAGGTTCTGCGTGCAGGCGGGGCACTTGACCTTGTACTGGGTCGTCTGCCGTTCGCGCGTCGAGCTGGCGCCGCCGGGGACCTGGTCGCGCGACGTGAAGTTCGTCTTGGTCATGTCCGGCTTCGCCTCGCCGAGGAGCAGGGCGCGCAGGCCGACCTCCTTCTTGGCGTCCAGGTAGCGGTGCAGCGCGCGCGCCAGCCCGTCGGCCAGCGACATGATGCGGCCGTCCTTGGTGGGCACCGACAGCGACGAGCCGATGCCGTCGAACTGCTTGATGGCCAGCTCGAGGCTGCCGTTCGAGCGCAGCCACAGCGACAGGATGCGGCAGATCGCCTCGAGGTCGGAGTTGGCCACGTCGCCGCCCTTGCCGAGCTGCGCGAACACCTCGCGCTCGCGCTCGGAGACCGGGTCGACCGACACCTTCACGTGCATGTTGCCGAAGGGCGTCATCTGCCGGATGCGCAGGCAGCTCATGATCTCCGGCAGGCGGATGGGCTCGGGGATCAGCTCGACCGGCTCCTCCGCGGACGGCTCGGGCTCGGCGGTCGCCACCGGGGCAGCGGCGGCCTCGTCCTTGCCCTCGCCCGCCTTCTTCAGCGCCATCGGCTGCGTGTCGCGGCACCCGTCGCGGTAGACCGTCACGCCCTTCACGTCGAGCTCGATGGCCAGCTCGTAGATCTTGCGGACGTCCTCGACGGTCGCGTCGTGGGGGAAGTTGATCGTCTTCGAGATCGAGGCGTCGCAGTGGCGCTGGAACGCGGCCTGCATGCGCATGTGCCAGTACGGCGTGATGTCGTGCGCGGTGACGAACACGCGCTTCAGCTCCTCGGGCACCTCGTCGCGGTGCGCCAGGGTGCCCTCCTCGATGATCTGGTCGATCAGCTCGTCCGAGTAGAAGCCGCCCTGGCGCGACTCCTTCTCGAACACGTAGTTGACCTCGCGCATGACCGTCGGGTTGCCCTTGGAGTCCTTCATCACCTGGCGAATGAAGGCCAGGCTGAACATGGGCTCGATGCCGCCCGAGCAGTCCGCCAGGATCGAGATCGTCCCGGTGGGCGCGACGGTCGTGGTGTACGAGTTGCGCAGGCGGCGCCCCTGGCGCTGCCAGTCGGAGCCCTCCCAGGCGGGGAACGTGCCGCGCTCCTCGGCCAGCACCTCGCTGGCCAGGTGCGACTCGTCGTTCATGACCTGCATGACCCGCTCGCCGAAGGCGCAGCCCTCCTCGGAGTCGTACGGGATGCCGAGCTTGTACAGCGCGTCGGCGAAGCCCATCACGCCCAGGCCGATGCGCCGCGTCGTCTTCGACATGCGGTCGATGTCGGGCAGCGGGTAGTTGTTGACCTCGATGACGTTGTCGAGGAAGCGCGTGGTCGTGTGGATGATCGACTTGTACGCGTCCCAGTCGAACGTGGCGTCGGCGCCCTGGCCGTTCACGAGCACGCCCAGGTTGATCGACCCGAGGTTGCACGAGTCGTAGGGGTGCAGCGGCTGCTCGCCGCACGGGTTCGTGGCCTCGATCAGGCCGACGTTCTTGATCGGGTTGCGCTCGTTGACGCGGTCGATGAAGACCACGCCCGGCTCGCCCGTGCGCCACGCGTGCTCGACGATCGTGTCCCAGATCTCGCCGACGGTCCAGTACTCGCCGGTCGGGTGGTCCTCGTCGTCGACCTTGGCGAGCTTCGTCCACTCCTTGGTGCGCGGGTTCTGCACCTGGTGGATCGCCTCGGGACGGTGCTCGAGCTCGTCCAGGAAGCGGTTCGTGACGGTGACCGAGATGTTGTAGTTCGTCAGCTTCGACAGGTCGTCCTTGAAGGTGATGAACTTCATGATGTCCGGGTGGTCGACGCGCAGGATGCCCATGTTCGCGCCGCGCCGGAACGCGCCCTGCTGGATCGCGTCGGTGGCCTTCGAGAACACCTGGATGAACGACAGCGGGCCCTCGGTCGTGCCGCCGCTGCTGCGCACGAGGTCGCCCTGGGGGCGCAGGCGCGAGAAGCTGAAGCCGGTGCCTCCGCCGGCCTTCTGGATCAGCGCCGTGGCCTTGATCGAGTCGAAGATCCCCTCGATCGAGTCCTCGACCGGCAGCACGAAGCACGCCGAGAGCATGCCCATCTCGCGGCCGGCGTTCATGAGCGTCGGGCTGTTCGGCATGAACTGCCGCTTCGCCATCAGGCCGTAGAAGTCGCGCGCGACGGCCAGCGCGCGCTCCGGCGTCCCGCCGGGGAACTCGAGCTCGCCCTTCGCGACGTGCGCGGCCACCCGCCAGAAGAGCTGCTCGGGCGCCTCGGACACCACGCCCGTGTCGGCGTCCTTCTTGAGGTAGCGGCGCTCGAGCACCGTGCGCGCGTTGCTGGTCAGCTGGAGCGGCGGCAGGCCGGCCGGCGGGTCGACCGCCTCGAGGCACGCGAGGGCCTCGTGAGCGGACGGGGTGCTGGCCTGGGTGGCGTTCTTCACGGTCGAAAGCGTGGCGGGCTTCACTCTCGAGTCTCTCCTCTTTCCGTGGCGATCGCGACGGCGGGGCGGCCCCCCCGGTTCCGGGTGTCTCGAGTCCGGAACCGGCGAGTCCCGGTCGCCTTCCCGGCAGGGAGGAAAGGCGATCAGCCGGACAGCGCCCGTTCGCGAGAATCGCTCGAGCCGTTCGCGTAAACCGCTTGAATCCAGATACTTAGGGCGACCGGGGACTCGCGGCCCCGCCACCCGCACAGCGAGGCGAACCTACCCCACGATCAGGTGGCCGCAAGGACATTCCTCGGTTTCACACACCACATGTTGTGGTGCCGTCCCCCGCGGGCTCTGCGGCCGTCCGCGGCCCCCGGAGAGGTCCCGCGACGCGCCGTCAGCGCCGGCGGCGCAGTCGCTCGCGGGTCTCGCGCAGCTCGGGCAGGCCGAGCAGCGCCGCCGCCAGCACGAACGCGCCGGCGCCCGCGAGCATGGCGAGCGGCAGCGCGACCGCCCCGGCCAGCGGCCCCTCCGTCGCGCCGTGCACGAGCCGCGCGGCGCCGCCGCACGCGAGCGCCGCGAGCAGCGTCCGCAGCGCGTGCGCGGTCCGCGCCCGCACCGCCGCGGCCGACGTGCCGCCGAGGCGCCGCACGAGGATCGGGAGCAGCAGCGCGAGGTTGGCCCAGCTCGTGACGGCCGTCGCCAGGCACAGGCCCTCGACGTCCATGTCGAGTCCGAGCACGAACGCGAGGTTCAGCACGACGTTGACCGCCACGAGCGCGAGCGACACGACCACCGGCGTCCGGAAGTCGCCCAGCGCGTAGTACGCGCGGCTGACGAGCCCGACCGCGCCGGCGGAGGGCAGCGCGATGCTGAGCGCCTGCAGGGCGAGCGTCGTGCGGCGCACGCCGTCCTCGGCGAACGCGCCGTGCTCGAACAGCGCCGACACGATCGGCCGCGCGAGCGCGAACAGGCCGGCGGCGGACGGCAGCGCCCAGAACAGGATCGAGAGGTGCGCGCGCCCGTGCAGCGCGCGGAGCTCGTCGAGCTGACCGCGGTGGCCCAGCGCCTTCAGCTTCGGGAACACCGCCGTCGTCGCGGCGACCGCGACGAGCGCCAGCGGGAACTGCTGGACGCGGTTGGCGAAGTACAGCGTCGTCGGCCCGCCGTCGCGCAGCAGCCCCTCGGCCATGAAGCCGTCCACCATGACGCTGATCTGGTAGCCCGCCGCCCCCAGGGCGAGCGGCGCGCTGGTCCGCAGGATTCGCCCCGGCGTCCAGCCGCCGTGGGCTCCGCGGCCGCCCCGCGGCGGGAACAGGCCGACCCGCCCCAGCGCGGGCACCTGGACCACGAGCTGCGCGGAACCCGCGAGCAGCACGCCCCAGGCCAGCACCCGCGTCATCTCCAGGTGCCGCTCCTGCTGCGCGGCCGGCTCGAGGTCCGCGCTCCAGCCGTAGTGCGCGCCGATGCCCACCAGCGTCGCGATCCAGACGACGTTCAGCACCGCGGGCGCCAGGCTCGGCGCCACGACGCTGCCCCGGACGAGCAGCGCGCCGCTGACCAGCGCGGCGAGGCACACGAACAGCAGGAAGGGCGCGAGGCGCACGCCCATCTCGCGCACGGGTTCCGGCGTCGAGCCCAGCCAGGCCCAGTCCGTCCCCGGCACGTGGTCGGGCAGCAGCGCGACGCCCGCCATGACGAGCCCGGTCACCGCCAGCAGGATCCACGCGGCGACGCGCAGGGTCTCCCAGAACAGCGCCCGCCCCGCGTCGTCGCCCGCGTCCCCGTCGACCTCGGTCAGCGCCGTCTGCAGCGAGGTCGACAGCGCGCCCTCCCCGAGGAAGCGCCGGAAGAGGTTCGGGATGCGCCACGCGGTGACGAACGCGTCGTACACCGGCGACGCGTCCCCGAACAGCAGCGCCGAGAGCAGCTCGCGCGCGAACCCCAGGATGCGGGAGCACAGCGTCGCCGCCGAGATCAGCGCCGCGCGGACCGACAGGCCCGCGTGGCGCCCGACGATGTCCGCCCCGCCCTCCGCTCGCCCGTGCGTTCCGCTCGTCATGCGCTCCGGCCCGCAACGAGCCGCGCTCAGTGTCCCGTTTCCCCCCACCCCGCGCACGCACGACCCCGCGCGCTCGCGGCGCTGGCCCGGTCGGCCCCCGGCTGCCGGCGCGTCGACCGGGTCGCCCCGCGACGTCACCCCCCCGGCGAGCGAGTCGACCCGCGCGCCCCGCGAGCCTCCCGCGCTGGCGATCCGGCCCGGGGGTCCCCGACGGGACCCGGGGGCCCGAGGCCGAGGAGGACCACCCTCGCGCCGGGGACCCGCACGCGCTCCGGCCGGGCGATTGACGGCGATCCGTTCCGTCCGTTCCCGCGCCCTCGAGGCCGAGACGGGCACGCGGTCGGGGGGCCTCGCCCACCCGGCCCCCTCGGCCCGTCGAGAGCCCGCGGACGGTGGCGCCCTGCGCGCCCGCGGGGCCACGCCAGGATGTCGAGCACACTTGACAGAATGTCCGGCATCCACGACATTCCAGCTCGACGCGTCACCCAGCCGTTCCGCGCCGGTCTGCCCCCTGGAGGGGGTCATCTAGACAAGCACCCTTGACCTGCTGTCCAGAATCCTTTACACCCACCTCCGTCTCCCCGGGCGATCTCCACCCGGGACGCGGCCGCCCCTGCCAGGTCGCCGCAAGGTCGGGGAGGAGGGGGCCGGCGGGGTTCCCTCCTCCCCAGCCCCTTTCCCGGTCCGGTCGTCCCGATGTCCTCCGTTCGCCCCCACGGCCCCGATCGCGTGCCGGGATGCCGCCGCGGCCGGTCGGGGGCCCGCGGGGCCGGCGCCCGGGCGTCGCGGGGGCGCGGTGCGGCGTGAGGAACACGCTGCGTGTCCTGCGCGCGGAGCGGCGCTGGTCGCAGGCCGAGCTCGCCGCCCGGCTCGGGGTCTCGCGACAGACGGTGAACGCGCTGGAGACCGGGAAGTACTCGCCCTCGCTGCCTCTCGCGTTCAAGATCGCGCGGCTGTTCGGACAGCC
>JAUIDW010000283.1 GCA_030428395.1 bacterium
TTCGACGTGACGTCGACGCCGAAGTGGTCCGAGGTCCCCGTCAGGTCCCACACGTCCACCTCGCCGTCGGAAAAGCGCTCCTGGAGCAGGCGCTTGAGCTCTTCGACCGTCATCAACATGGCAGGGGCGCGGGGCTGGGGGGTCTCGGGAGGGGCCGCCGGGCCGGTGCCGCGGCGGGGCGCAACCTTGTAGTCGAACCTTACGTTAGCTGCAAGGTCTCCGCCCTCCGCGTGGCCGTGGGGCGCGGTTCGCGCGCGCCGGCCGTCGCTCCCGGGCGGTCAGCCCCCGCGCGTGTGCATCTCGAGGTGCGGGTTCTCGCGCAGGTGCGGCGCCTCGGCCAGCGGCTTGCGGGCGACCTCGCGCAGGCGCTCCTCGGCCCCGCGGTCGTCCCGACCGGTCCAGACCCGGCGGATCGCCGCGGCGAGCTCCTCGCGGGGCGCCGCGGAGCGGACGAGCCGGCGCAGGTCCGTGCCGACCTGCGCGTAGAGGCACAGGTACCACATGCCGTCGGCGGTGACCCGGCTGCGGTCGCAGGAGCCGCAGAAGGGCTCGGTCGTCGACGAGATGATCCCGAACTCGAGCCCGTCGGGCAGGACGAAGCGGTCGGCGGGGGCGGCGGGGTCCTGCCGCTCGGCGGGCCGCACCGCGCCGTGCGTCGCCGCCAGGCGCGCCAGGATCTCCGCCCGCGGCACGACCGCCTCGGGCGACCAGCGCGTGGCGCCGCCGACGTCCATGTACTCGATGAAGCGGACCTCCGCCCCCACGCGGCGCCCGTGCTCGAGCAGGTCGTCGAGCTCGTCGTCGTTCACCCCGCGCATCACGACGGTGTCGATCTTGGTGCCGCGGAAGCCCGCCGCGCGCGCGGCCTCGAGCCCGGCCAGGGCGTCGTCGAGGCGGTCGCTGCGCGCCAGCTCGCGGAAGCGCTCGGGGCGCAGCGTGTCGAGGCTCACCGTGACGCGCTGCAGGCCCGCGCGGCGCAGCGCCGCCGCGTGCCGGGCCAGGAGCAGCGCGTTGGTCGTCAGCGCGAAGTCGCGCACGCCCGGCACGCGCGCGAGCATCCCGACCAGCACGTCGAGGTCCCCGCGCATCAGCGGCTCGCCGCCGGTGAGGCGCAGGCGCTCGACGCCGCAGTCCACGAAGGCCTCGACCACGCGGGTGACCTCCTCGAAGGTCAGGAGGTCCCGGCGCGGGAGCCAGGTGTACTCCTCCTCCGGCATGCAGTAGCCGCAGCGCAGGTTGCAGCGGTCGGTGACCGAGACGCGCAGGCTGCGCAGGGGCCTTCCGTGGCGGTCGGCGAGGGGCATGGCGATCCCTCAGCATAGGATCGGCGCCGCGGCTCACGCCCCGCGCCCGCCGGAATTACCATGGCCGGCATGTGGACCCTGCTTCTCCCCTTCGCGCTCGTCGGAGCGCCCGCCGCGCCCGTCCAGGACCCCGCCGCCCCCGCCACGCCCCCGGTCCGCGAGGTCCTGGCGCTGGAGTCGGCGGGCTGCGACGCCCTCCTCGTCGACCCCAAGGACGCCGGCCTGCGCGCGGCGCTGCACCTCGTCCGCGAGCGGCTCGCGGAGCTGCCGGCGGAGCTCGACACGGACCTCGCCCCCGAGACGATGGTGCTGCCGCTGCGCCTGCTGTACGGGCCGGTCTCGCTGCGCGTGGCGATCGACTCGCGGGCCGCGTCCAGCGGCGGCTTCCCGCTGCTCGCGCAGCTCGAGGTGCCCGAGGCGGACCCCGCCGCCGCCGAGGCGCTGACCATCCGCACGACCGACTTCCTGCTGAACGTCGCGCCGGGGCTGCAGAAGAGCATCGACCCGCTGGGCCTCTACCGCATGGACCTCGGGCCCGCGCCGGTGATGTACGGCGCGGTGGAGTCGGACTTCGTGCTCTCGGTGGGCGCGCCGCGCGCGACCGCGCCCATCCCCGCCGGCGACCTGCCCGCGGGCGTCGCGCCGGCGATGCGCATGCGCTTCGACCTCGGCGCGCTCTTCGACGCCCTGGGTCCGCTGGTGCGCGGCCCGGGGATGGCGCTCGACGGGGCCATGCTGTTCGGCGCCGACGACCTGCAGATCGAGTGGGACCTCGGCGTCGGCGAGGACCGCGCGTACGCCGTCTCCCGCACGCGCGGCTACCGCGCGGCGCTCGAGGCGACCACCGGCGTGCCCGTCCACATGCTGAGCGCGGACGCGCTGCGCGCCGTGCCCGCCGACGCGGTGTGGGCGGCCGCGGGCGTCACCGACTTCGAGGGCGCGCTGGACGCGATGGTCGCGCGCTTCCAGCAGATGGCCCCGGAGGACCCGTTCCAGGGCCAGGACCCGATCGAGGCGCTCGACGGGTTCATCAACCTGAACCTGCGGGACGACCTCGCGGCGCACCTGGGCGCCGGCTGGGGCGCGTACATGTCCGACACGACCGGCGGCGGCGGGATGGCCTCGCTCGTCGCGTTCGTCGAGCTGACCGACCCCGACGGCCTGCGGGCCGGCCTCGAGCGCGTCGAGGGGCTCGTCGACTCGCTCGGCGCCTTCCAGGCGCGCGGCTACGTGCGCGCCGAGCGCCGCGCGCTGGGCGACCACGAGCTCTGGGCGCTCTCGTTCCCCGGCCTGCCGGTGCCCGTCGAGGCGACGCTCGCCATCTCCGGCGACCGCCTGTTCGTGGGGGCGACCCCGCAGGCGACCCTCGCGGCGGTCCAGCACGTCGCCGCCGGCGGGCCCAGCCTGCTCGACGACCCCGAGCTGGCCCGCGTCCTGCCCGAGCTGCGGGGCGACGAGCTGGCCATCTCCTACGTCGACACCGCGGCCCTGCTGCGGGACGGCTACGGGTGGGCCACGATGGTCGCCGCGGCGCTCTCGAACGGCGTGCGCTCGCCGCGCGACGAGGCGCGCCAGCCCGGCCTCGTCCTGCCGCCGTACGCGGAGCTCGCGCGCGGCGTGCGCCCCGCGGTCACCGTCGCGCGCCTGGCGGGCGACGACCTGCTGGCGACGGCGGAGCTCGACCGCTCCATGCTGGTGAACATGGTCGCCGGGATGGGCTGGCTGGACCGGCTGCCCATCGTCGAGCTCGTCGGCCTGCTGGGGGCCGCCGGGGCGATGGAGCAGGCGCAGAGCCAGGGGTTCGGGCGCTGAGCGCGACCTCTGCCTCGACCGCGCGGCCGCGCGCGGGCCGGACGCTCTGGAAGCTGCTCGCGGTGCTGGTGGCGCTGCCGCTGCTCGCCGAGGCGGCGCTGCGCGTGCGCTTCGCCGGCGGCGACGAGGCGCCCCCGCACCCCGACCGCTCGATCGAGGACGAGTGGCAGTGGGCCGCCGACCACCTCGCCCTCGGCGACGCGGAGCTCGACGGCCACGGCGTGTACGACGCGGAGCTCGGCTGGGTCACCCGCCCGCACCTGGAGGACGGCGGCACCCACACGACCGCCCGCGGCCTGCGGGGCCAGGTCGAGGTCCCGCTCGCGCGCACCCCGGGAACGCCGCGCCTGCTGTTCGTCGGCGACAGCTACACGTTCGGGTTCAACGCGGACGACGACCACGTCTTCTCGGCGGTGCTCGCGCGCGAGCTGCTGCCCGGCTGGGAGGTGCCCAACCTGGGCGTGTCCGGGCACGGCCCCGACCAGATCCTCCTGCGCTACGAGCGCGACGGCGTGCCGTACCGCGCCGACGTCGTCGTGTTCGGGTTCTACGTGCGCGGGTTCTTCCGGAACTCCAAGCGCTTCCGCGGCTACGCGAAGCCGTGGTTCGACCTGGTCGACGGCGAGCTCGAGCTGCGCGGCGTGCCCGTCGTCGAGCCCCGCGCGCTCTACGAGGACTACGCCTCGGGGCGCCGCCGCATCGGCGGGTGGGGGTACAGCTACCTGCTCGGCACCCTGGGGGCCAACGTGGCGCAGGCGCGCGAGCGGGACACCGTCGACCCCGCGGGCGAGGACTGGGCGGTCATGCGCGCGATCCTGCGGCGGTTCCGGGACCGGGCGATCGCGGAGGGCTCGCGCCCGGCTCTCATGATCTTCCCGCACCGTCCGGAGCGGCACCGCGGGTCGGTGTACGAGCAGATCGAGCAGCTCGCGCGCGAGGCCGCGGAGGAGCTGGACCTGCCCTGCCTGTCGCTGTCGGACGGGTTCTACGCCGCGCTCGAGCAGGACCCGGAGCCGCCCCTGACCAACCCCCGCGAGATCGGCGGCCACCTCTCCGACCGCGGCAACCGGGTCGTCGCCGAGCAGGTGGTGGAGTTCCTGCGCGAGCACGGCTGGATCGACGCGGCCGGCGCGCCGACCCCGGGCCTGGCGCCGGCGCCGCCGCGCTGAGCGACCCCCCGCCGCGAGCCAGCACGCGAGCCGGACCGCGGGCCGAGGCGCCGCCGCGGGGCGCGGATTTCTCCGTTGGGCCGCCCCTGGCGCGGCCGTAGGCTACGCCGCGATGAGCCAAGTGCGTCCGGCCTCGTACCGGGACGTGAGCCCGCTCCTGTGGCTCGTGTTCCCGCCCGTCATCCTGCTGGTGCAGTTCGGCGCGAAGCTGGTGGGGGAGGACTTCTACCTCCGCTTCATCGACTCCGAGCTGGGCCTGGTCGAGGGGCTCACGCCGCTGTTCCTGCTGATCGCCGCGGTCGTGGCCTTCCGGATCGCGTGGAAGCGCAAGCGCTTCCCCGTCGCCCTGATGAAGCCGTGGCTCTACCTCTTCGCCCTGGGCGCCTTCCTGTTCGCCGGCGAGGAGCTCAGCTGGGGCCAGCACTACTTCCGCTGGGAGACCCCCGAGGCCTGGACGGAGTTCAACCCGCGCGGCGAGACCAGCATCCACAACGCCTCCAGCGTGTTCGACAAGTTGCCGCGCCTGGTCCTGACGGCCGCCGCCGTCCTGGGCGGGATCCTGGCCCCGCTGCTGAACTGGCGGCGCGACCGCGCGGGGGCGACGCGCGGGTCGTTCGGGTACTGGATGCTCCCGACGGCCGTGTGCCTGCCGACGTGCGTGCTGTCGCTGATCGTCACGCTGCCGAAGAAGTACTACGAGAGCTACCTCGACACGGAGGTCCCGCGCCTGCTGGCGATCAGCCCGGGCGAGACCAAGGAGTACTTCTTCGCCCTGTTCTTCCTGCTGTACGTGTTCTCGCTGCGCCGCCGGCTGGCGCAGTGGGACCCGAGCTGACCCGGTCGCCCGCGGCCCTCACAGGCCGGTCGCGAAGAACACGAAGAGCAGCAGCACGCCGGCCACGAAGCCGCCGCCCACGATCAGGAACGCGATCGTCAGCGTGCGGCGGTCCTCGGGCGACATCGGCGGCGGCGTGTGCACGGCGGGGCCTCAGCCGAGGTACAGCACCGCGAACAGCACGAGCCACAGCCCGCCGATGAAGTGCCAGTACCACGCCGCGAACTCCACCGGCGTGCGCCGGCGCGGAGAGGCCGTGGCCGCGGCGGCGCCCAGCAGCGCGGTTCCCAGGAAGGCGAGCCCGCCCAGCACGTGCAGCGCGTGGAGCCCCGTCAGCGAGTAGAACAGCGTCCCGTAGGCGTTCGAGTCGGTCGTCAGCCCCTGCGCGAGCAGGTCGCTCCACAGCCACGACTGCACGAGCAGGAACACCACGCCCAGCAGCAGCGTGGCGCCGAGCCAGCGGCGCACCTGGGCGGTCCGCCGGCGGCGTCGCTCGAGGGGCGCCCGCGCGAGGGCCGCGCTGCTGGCGACGAGCAGACCCGTGCTGATCCACAGGCCGTCGGGCGCCCGCGGCGAGCCGGGGGGCGGCCAGACCTCGGCGTTGCGCCGCATGAACAGGTAGGCCCCCAGGAACGCGACGAAGAGGGTGGCGATCGACAGCAGCAGGAAGGCGAAGCCGATCTCCGCGCTGCCCTCCGGGGCGCCGCCCTCGTGGGCGTCCCCGTCGCCGCCGCGGCCGCCGCCTCCGCCGAAGTCGCGCGGGGGCTCGGGGGGGCCGCCGCCTCCCGGGCGAGCGCGCCGGGGCCGCGGGCGCTCGCGCTCCTCGCGCGGCGGGTCGAGGACGGCGGTCCCGGCACCGGACTCGAAGAGGCCGGTCTGATCCATCGGCGCCATTGTCCCCCGGTCCCTCGGACCTGGAAAGGGACCCCGTGGCGCTTTTCCCGCGTACACGGGTGTCGAGGTCCTGGCGGGGCGCGGCGGGCTCAGTCGACGAGCTGCGAGCACCAGGTGCGCCGCGCGATGCGCCACACGCCGTCGGTGTCCTTGCGCAGCAGCGTGAAGTCCGAGCGGGACACGGGGACCACGTCGCCGGCCTGCACGTCGACGAGGTGGCCCTCGACCTGGCCGCGCTCGAAGGCCCAGCCCGGGAACACGATGCGCTCGTCGACCGTGCGCCGGATCCGCGGGCGGTAGCGCGTGAAGTGAGCGCGGTAGTGCGCCCGCACCTGCTCGCGGCCGATCCGCGGCGCCGCGCCGGGAGCCGCCAGCACGGCGTCCTCGGTGAAGAGTCGCGTGAGGGCTCCCAGGTCGGCGTCGCGCTCGGCCTCGACCATCTCGTCGGTGACGGCCTGCACGGCGTTCCACTCCAGCCGGGGATCGGGTCGCGCCTGCGCCTGAGCGGGCGGCTCGTCGGCGGCCCGGCCGGCCGCGAGTTCGCCGGAGGGCGCCGGGGCCGTCCCGACGGGAACGGGCGCCGCGCAGGCCGCCAGGGCCAGCGCGCCCGCGAGGAGCGGCGTGGGAGCTCGCATGGCCCCGAGTCTACCGGTGCGGGTCCGGCGGCGGCGTGGACCCCGCCGGGTGGAAGGACTTTCCGGTCGACGCGCGCCCCGCGGCGCGGCGCGGGGATCCGCCCGCGGGCCCGACCCCCGCGAGGGTCAAGGTGGGCCTGTGCGAGGTCGAAAACCAGGTGGCAGGAGAGCCACCCCTACCCCGCGAGACCCCGATGTCCTCCTCCTCCGCCCCGAAGGTGTTGCTCGCCCAGGGCGACACCGCGGCGCGCCGTGAACTCCTCTCCGTCCTGGAGGGAGCCGGCTACCGCGTTACGCAGGCCGGCGACCGCCAGGAAGGCCTGGCCGCCCTCCGCGACGCGGAACCGCCCGACCTGGTGCTGCTCGACGCCGCGCTGCCGGGGGGCGACGCCCTGGAGACCTGCCGCGCCCTGCGCCACGGCGCCGGCGAGCGCACGCCGATCGTGTTGCTGATGGGCTCGGCGGAGTGGGACGGCGCGGACTCCGCGTCGGCGGCGGGCGTCGACGAGTTCCTCGAGAAGCCGTCGCACCCGTGGCTCGTCCGCCATCGCGTGCGCTCGCTCCTCGCGCGCCGGGAGACGCCGCGCTCGGACGCCGACCTGGACGCGGAGGCGCTCGAGGTCGTCGCCGTCGACAGCGGCCCGCGCATGCTGGAACGCGGCGAGCTCGTGGCCGC
>JAUIDW010000284.1 GCA_030428395.1 bacterium
CGTCCGCGCCGTGCACGGGCGCGTTGCCCGACCAGTTGCTCGCCGGCAGCTGCCCGGGCGCGGAGGCCGCGCGGCGCGCGGGGTCGCCCGGCAGGCCCGAGCCGCGCGGGGCGGCCTCGCCCGAGAGCGCGGCGGCGCGCTCGTGGTCGCGCCGCTGCCGCTCCGGCCAGTCCGGCGTGGGGAAGGCCACGCGCTTCAGGTTGACCAGGTGCCGGGCGGTGATGTTGTCGCTCGTGATGTTCCCGGCCTGCGGGCCGCAGCCGAGGCTCATCGAGGGCACGAGGTTCGTGCTGTATCCAACCGCCCCCTGCGAGCTGCCGCCGTTCGCCACGATGCGGCTGGCGGGCTTCTGCAGGAACCACTCCTCCAGCACGCGGTCGTCGCGGGCCCACACGGCGCACGTGTGGCCCAGGCCGCCGAAGTGCAGCACCTGCATCGAGATCCGGCAGCCCTCCTCCGGCCCGTCGACGACGTGGACCGACAGCAGCGGGCACAGCACCTCGATGGACAGCGGGAACTCCTTGCCCACCCCGCCCTGGGGCGCCAGCAGAAGCGAGCAGTCGCGCGGCACGTGGAAGCCCGCCTTCTCGGCGACGTACCACGGGTCCTTGCCGACCACGTCGGCGTTCATCATGCCGTCGCGGTTGCAGTAGGCCTCGAGCAGGCGCGTCTCCTCCGCGGTGCAGAGGTGGGCGCCGCCGGCCCGCAGCTCCTCGAGCATGCGCTCGGCGATCGGGCGGTCCAGCACGAGGGCCTGCTCGGAGCAGCAGAGCGTCGCGTTGTCGAAGCTCTGGCTCGCGACGAGGTCGCGCGCGGCCTGCGCCAGGTCGGCGGAGCGGTCGACGTAGCAGGGCACGTTGCCCGGGCCGACGCCGTAGGCCGGCTTGCCCGACGAGTACGCCGCGCGCACCAGCCCGGAGCCGCCGGTCGCCAGGATGATCGACACGTCGCGGTGCTTCATCAGCGCGCCGGTCGACTCGATGGTCGGGTTCTGCAGGCAGACCACGAGGTCCGGCGGGCCGCCGGCGCGCTCGATCGCGCGGCGCAGCACCTCGGCCGTCTCGTGGATGTTGCGGCGCGACCGCGGGTGCGGGCTCAGGACGATCGCGTTGCGGCCCTTGACGGAGATCAGGGACTTGCCGAGCGCCGTCGACGTGGGGTTCGTCGTCGGGACGATCGCGGCGACGACGCCGACCGGCGTCGCGACCTCGAGCACGCCGGCGCGGTCGTCGCGCGAGACGATGCCGACGGTCTTCTCGGCGCGGATCGACTCCCAGACGCCCTCGGTCGCGAACAGGTTCTTGAGAACCTTGTAGTGCACCCGGCCGATGCCGGTCTCCTCGACGGCCAGGCGCCCGAGGTCGTAGGCCGCGGCGGCGCCGGCCTCCGCCATCGCCTGGCAGAGCGCGTCCACCTGGGCCTGGGTGTACCCCCGGATCGCCCGCTGCGCCTCCTTCGCGCGGTGCACCAGGTCGCGCACCTCCTGGAGCGCGCGCAGGTCGGGGTCGAGCCCTTGCACGGGTCCCCCGCGGGATCAGTCGCCGGACGCCTCGCCGCCCTCGACGGGGTGCAGCGGCGGCAGGATGCGCCAGAGCTGCTCGTGCGGCCGCGGGATGACGTGCACGCTCACGAGCTCGCCCACCCGGCGAGCCGCGGCGGCGCCGGCGTCGGTGGCCGCCTTGACCGCGCCGACCTCCCCGCTGACGAACATCGTGACCAGGCCGGCGGTGGCCTTCGCCTTGCCGAAGAGCGCCACCTGGGCGGCCTTCACCATGGCGTCCCCGGCCTCGATCGACCCGACGAGACCCTTGGTCTCGATCATGCCCAGTGCGTTGTACTCCATCGGCGTGCGACGTCCTTTCGCGCGGAAGATCCCGCCCCGGTGCGGCCCCTCGGCCACCCCCGGCGGACCGGGAAGTCTAGGGAGCCGCCTCGACCCGCGCAATCGAGCGGACGATGCCGCCACTTCGCGACGAAGATGGAGTGAAGTTCGGACTACGCCTCGGCGGCGGCCGGCTCGTCGGCTCCGTCCGGGGCGGGGTCGGCGGGCTCCCCCGCCACCCAGCGGCGCAGCGTGGCGCCCAGCGCCTCGAGGCGCACCGGCTTCACGACGAGGTCGTTCATCCCCGCCGCGAAGGAGCGCTCGCGGTCCTCCGGCAGGACGCTCGCCGTCAGCGCCACCACCGGCACCTGGCCCTGCGGCGCGTCCAGCGCGCGGATGCCCTCGGTCGCCTGGTAGCCGTCCATGACCGGCATCTGGCAGTCCATGAGCACCGCGTCGTAGGCGTTCGCCGCCACGGCGGCGACGGCCTGCTCGCCGTTCTCGACCAGGTCCACCTCGTAGCCGAGCCGGTCGAGCAGCCGCTCGACCACCTTGCGGTTCACGGCGTTGTCCTCGGCCACCAGCACGCGCCCCGCCGGCGCGTCGTCGTCCGCGGGCAGCGGCGAGGCCACGGCGTCGACCTCCGTCACGCCCAGGGCCCGCGTCAGGGCCTGCAGCAGCCGGCGCTTGCGCACCGGCAGACGCACGCGCCCCTCGAAGCCCTCCTCCCGCAGCGGGTCACCCGGTTCCCCGTCGGCGGCGTCGAGCAGCAGGAAGCGCGTGTCCTCGGCGGACGCCTCGCCGCGCAGACGCCGGGCGAGCTCGGCCGGCTCGTCCGCGCCGCGCGGGCACCCCAGCAGCACGAGCTCCGGAGCGTCGGGCCCGTCGAACGCCGCCACGACCTCGTCCGCCTCCGCGGCCACCGCGACCTCGAGCCCGGCGGAGGCCAGGTGCCCGCGCGCGACCGCCAGCAGCTCCTCGCTCGCGTCGGCCACCAGGATCCGCCGTCCCTGCAGCACGCGCTCGGCGGCGCGCAGCACGGCGTCGTCCTCCGCGCGCCCGAAGACGGCGTTGAAGGCGAACACGCTGCCCACGCCCGGCTCGCTCTGGAGCCCGATCGCCCCGCCCATCAGCTCGACCAGGCTCCGCGAGATCGCCAGCCCGAGCCCCGTGCCGCCGAAGCGGCGCGTGGTGCTCGCGTCCGCCTGCGTGAAGCTCTCGAACAGGCGCGCCTGGTGCTCGGCGGGGATGCCGACGCCCGTGTCCCGCACGTCCACGCGCATCGAGACGGCCTCGCGGCCCTCCTCCTGGAGCGCCACCAGCACGTCGACGCCGCCCTCCTCGGTGAACTTGATCGCGTTGCCGATCAGGTTCATGACGACCTGCTGGAAGCGCGTCGCGTCCCCGACGACCACGGCGGGCACGCCCGCGCCGAACTCGCACCGCAGGTCGACGCCCTTCTCGCGGGCCGCCTCGGCCTGGATGTCGAGCACGTCCTCGACCGCCTCGCGCAGGTCGAACGGAGCGCGCTCCAGCTCCATCTTGCCGGCCACGATCTTCGAGTAGTCGAGCACGTCGTTGATGACGTTGAGCAGCAGCTCGCCGGAGGCCCGGATCGTCTCGAGCCCGTCGCGCTGCTCGTAGGGCAGCTCGCCCGCCAGCAGCAGGTCGGTCATCCCGATCACGCCGTTCATGGGCGTGCGGATCTCGTGGCTCATGGCGGCCAGGAAGCGGCCCTTCGCCTCGGACGCCGTCTGGGCCTCGTCCACCGCCTCGGCCAGCTCCCGGTTCGCGCGGTCCAGCTCGGCCGTTCGCAGGCGCACCTTGGCCTCGAGCTGCCCGCGCTTCATGGCCAGCTCGTCGACCATGGCGTTGATGCTGCCGCCCAGCAGGGCCAGCTCGTCCTTGCCGGGGATCTCGCAGCGCAGGTGCATCTCGCCGCGCCCCGTGCGGCGGCAGAAGTCCACCAGCGGCGCCAGCCGCCGGCTGACCAGCAGCTCAACCGCGCGCACGACCGCGAAGCGGATGATGAACGCGAGCACGAGCAGCAGCAGGACCTGGATCCCCAGCCGCTCGAACGCGTACGAGCGGCCGACGTCGAGCGCGAACTCCGCGCGCGTCTCGCCGTCGGTGCGCGTCGCGTGGGCGACCGCCGGGAGGACGTCCAGGTCGAGGCGCAGGTTCAGCGTCGCGATCGGCTCGCCGCCGCGCTTCACCGGGACCGAGCGCAGGCCGCGCTCCGCGCCGTCGCCGAACCCCTCGGGCAGGGCGAACGAGAACGGGACCACGGTGACGCCCTCGAGGTCCACCAGCGAGGCGTCGGCCACGAACGTGTGCTTGCGCAGGCCCGCGCAGACCTGGTCGAGCAGCTCGAGGTCGCCCACGTACAGCGAGTCGGCCGCCACGGCCTCGACCGTCCGGACGGCGGCGAGCACGCTGGCCTCGGCGTCCCGCAGCAGGCTGGCGCTGCGCTCCTCCGCCTCGGACCGCAGCTGCTGGGCGCGCCCGGTGAGCTCGCCGCGCAGACGCACCTGCTCGTACACCTGCAGCCCCACCCAGAAGACCAGGGTCGGCAGGAGCGCGGCGAGCAGGACGTGGTTCACGAGCCGCCGGCTGAGGCTCGTGGCTTCGGTGGGAAGTTCCTTCACGGCGCCTGGCGTTGATCGGCCGGGCGGCCGTCGCGGACTTGAATCCCGGCCGGGATTCCCTCGCGCGGGGGCTCGGGGGGGGCCCCGCCCCCCGCCTAGAGCCGGAAGGCGTCGCGGTCGAGCGACGGCTCGCGGTGGGCCGCCAGGCCCAGGGCCAGCCCCAGGGCGGCGAAGGTGACGAGCAGCGAGGACCCGCCGGTGGAGAGCAGCGGCAGCGTCAGCCCGGTCATGGGCAGCAGGCCCAGGTTGACGCCGACGTTCACGAAGAAGTGGGACGCGAAGTAGAGCGCGATGCCCCCGACGACCAGGCGCGAGAAGCGCTCGCGCAGGGTCGACGCGCTGCCGAGGAGCAGCACGATCATCAGCGAGTACAGCACCACCAGGCCGCCCGCGCCGAGCAGGCCGGCCTCCTCGGCGACGACGGCGAAGATCGAGTCGCTCGAGCGCTCCGGCAGGTGCCCCGCCTCGTTCGCCACGCCGCGCCCCAGGCCGGTCCCGACCCACCAGCCGTTCCCGATCGCGGTGCGCGCGTGGTACGAGTGGAAGGCGGGCCCGTTGCGCCCCTCGATCAGCTCGGCCGGCTCCCACGAGTGGACCCACGTGTCGACGCGCTGGAGCTGGTAGCTCTTCACCCACTCGAAGTGCCAGGCGGAGAACGCGAGCGCCGCGCCCGCCGCCACCGCCAGGATCAGCACGCGCGCGCGCGCGCCGGCGAGCCAGAACATGCCCATCGAGATCGGCGCGAGCGTCAGGGCGGTCCCGAGGTCCGGCTGCAGCGCCACCATCGCCATCGGGGTCAGGGCGATCGCCAGGGGCGGCAGCCACTCGACCGGGCGCGCCAGCCGCGAGCGGTAGAGCACGCGCGCCAGCGCCAGGATCACGCCCAGCTTGGCGAGCTCCGAGGGCTGCAGGTCGAAGCCGACCGGCAGCTGGATCCAGCGCCGCGCGTTGTTGCGCTCCTGGCCGATGAACGGCACGAGCGCCAGCAGCACCAGGCAGGCCGAGTAGATCGCGAGGGAGTTGCGCCGCAGCCAGCGCGGCCGCACGAGCAGCCCCAGCACGAGGGCCGGCGCGGCCACGAGCAGCTTGCTGAGGTGGCTGCCGAAGTCGATCTCGCTGCGCTGGAAGGCCGCGTCCGCCTCGTCCATCGCCCGCAGCACGACCAGGCCGACGAAGAGCAGCAGCAGCGCGAGCGCCAGCACGTGCCAGTCGAGCTGCATCCAGCGCACCTGGCGCGCGGAGAACACGCGCGAGAACGGGCCGGAGCCGCCGCCCCCGCCGCCGCGCGCCCCCGCCGGCTCGTAGCGCGCGCGCCTCACTGCACGCCCCCCCGCGTCCGCAGCCACTCGCCGACCTCGGGCCGGGCGAGGAACTGCCGCGCGACCCACACCGCCGAGTGGCTGGACGTGACCGTCGTGTCGTAGACGAACACGACCAGCACCGCCTGGGGCTCGCGCGCCGGGAACCAGCCCGAGACCCACGTGTGCTTGCGCGTCCCGTGCTCGACGCCCTGGATCGGGACGCCGAGGTCGGCGCTGCCCGTCTTGGCGGCGAAGGAGAAGCCCAGGGAGGCCTCGTCGAGCCCCTTGCCGTGGGCGGTGCCGCCGCGCTCGGCCACCACCGCGCGCAGCGCCGCGCGGACGCGCTCGAGGTGCTCGGGCGCGAAGTCGACGGGCCGCGAGCGCGACGGCACGTCGCGCTCGCCGACCGCGCGGACCAGGCGCAGCTCCGGCAGGCGCCCCGTCGCCAGGGCCACGGTGGCGCGCGCGAGCTGCAGCGGCGTGCCCTCGATCACGGCCAGCCCGTTGGCGGCCTTGCGGCGGTCCGCCTGCGTCAGGTTGCGGCGCAGCACGTGGGACGCGGTGTTCTCCGGCAGCCCGGGGCGGCGCCCGAAGCTCTTCACGCCGGTCGGCTCGCCGAACCCGAAGGCGGCCAGCAGGCGGCGGTACTCCTCGTCGGTGTAGAGCTCGCCGAGGCGCGCGAAGTACGCGTTGCACGAGCCGCGCAGCGCGCCCGCGAGGTCGACGTCGCCGTGCCCCCAGGGCCGCCAGCAGTGCAGGTCCACCCAGCCGGCGCGCCCGTCGGGCAGCGCCGCGCAGCTCCAGACCTCCGCCGGGTCGTGCCCGAAGCGGTCCAGCGCCCAGAGCGCGACGAAGGGCTTGAACACGGAGCCGAGCGGCTGGAAGTCGGGGATCGTCAGCGTCCGCTCGCGCACGATCGCGCGCTCGCGCCAGCGCCGGCCCGGCGCGTCGGCGTAGGCCTCCCGCGCCGGCGTGATCACGCGCGGCACGGACGCCGCCGCCAGCACGTCGCCCCGCACCGTCACCAGCGCGATCGCCCCGACCGGCGTCTCCAGCCAGGCCTGGTCGCGCTCGGCGGGGTCGGGGTCCCCCTCGGGGCGCTCGAGCACCTCCTCCGCGGCGCGCTGCAGGTCGAGGTCGATCGTCAGCGTCAGGTCCTGGCCGTCCACCGGCGGCAGCGCCCACTCGCTGCGCGCGCGGAGCCCGCGGCGGTCGCCGAGCCCCTTGCGCTCGCGGTAGCCGTTGCGGCCGCGCAGCTCGGGGTCGAAGTAGCCCTCGATCCCCGCGCCGCCGTAGACCTCCTCGGGCTGGTACACCTCGCGCACCAGCTCCTTCATCAGCTCCTCCTCCGCGCGCGTCCGCGTCCCCTTGCGGCGCAGGCGGCGCAGCTCGTCGGCCTGCTTGCGCTGGTCGTGCAGGCGCACGGCGTCGGTGCGCCGCACGGCGCCGACCAGCGCGGCCGCGACGGTCGGCCCGTCCGGCGCGACGGCCACCGGCTCGCGCCGCCGCGACTCCTGCACGCTGAACCCCGCGAAGCGGTCGGCGTGCCGG
>JAUIDW010000285.1 GCA_030428395.1 bacterium
TCGTCGCGCGAGCACGCGCCCCTCGTCCCCGTCGCCCCGCCGCCGGGCGGGGGTCGCGCCGGCGACCACCTCGTGGGCGAGCTGCGCGACGCGCTCACCGGCGCGCCGCTCTCGGGCCTGCTGGTGGTCGCCCGCATCCGCCTCGTCGCGGGCGCGGACGTCGACGCTCCCGTCCCGCCCGCGCAGGCGGTCGGCGAGGCGCGCTCGGACGTGCGCGGGCGCTTCGCCCTCGCCCTGGACGACGACCCCCGGGCCCGCGCGGCGCGCGCGCTGCTGGGCCGTGGAGACCTCGCCGAGCTGGTGCTGGCGGTCGAGTCGGCCTCGGGCGAGGTCTACCTCGAGTCCGAGCCGGTGGAGCTCGGCGCCGGCGAGGTGACGCTGCGCGTCCCGCTGCCCGGCGACGAGCCCGGGCCCGCCGTCTGGAAGGAGGTCGCCGAGCGCCTGGAGACGAGCGGCACGCTGCGGATCGACGAGGTCGCCGGCGAGCTCGCCGGGCGCCCGTCGCCCGACTCGCCCTTCGCGGACTGGCCGGTCGAGAAGCGCCAGGCGGTGCTGGCGTCCCTGGAGCGCCACTTCCTGGACCCCGAGGGGACGCTCGCGCGGTCGGTCGCGTCGCCGGTGTTCGCCACCCGGCACGCCCTCGGCGCCGACCACGAGCTGACCCGGGCGCTCGAGGAGAACCCCGAGGACGAGCCGCTGCACGGGGCCGCCGTCGAGGCGCTGGGGCGCCTCGCGAGCTTCGACGGCCTGCGCTCGGTGGACTGGCTGGTCGACACGAACGAGCTGCGCGCCGGGCGCCCCGGGCCGGCGCTGTCGAAGCACGCGGTGCTGGCGGTCGACGCGGTGGCCGGCATCGCGGGCTCGCTGAAGCCCGTGGCGCCGGGCAGCTACGGGCCGCGCGCGCGGTACCGGGACTACCTGCGCGCGATCCTCTGCGGCTCCGCGCGCACGCAGGGCTTCCAGGAGCTCCACGGCCGCCTCGCCGACCGGCTGCACCAGACGTTCACGTCCTCCGACGACACGACCCGGCCCGCGAACGAGGTCGTGATCCCGATCCTGCGCGCGATCCTGACGGCGCCGCGCCACGAGGGCTACGGGTTCGGGCTCGCGAGCAGCCAGATCGAGCCGCAGGGCGACCGCAGCGCGCGCGAGTACCTCGACCACCTCGTCGAGCTCTCCGGCGTCTCCGCCGAGGAGCTGCGCCGCCGCTACCACGTCGACTTCGCGCGGCCGGACGGCGAGTCCTCGAGCCGCGTCCGCCAGAACGTCGACACGCTGCAGTCGTTCCTGCGCGACGCCTTCCAGGCGAAGGCGGACCCGTACGACCCGATCGTCCCCGACGGCCCCCACGACCCGCGGCGGCGCCAGCCGTTCTTCCTCTACTACGAGGAGTGGCTCGAGGCGCGCCGGACGTTCTTCCCGGAGAACCACTACCCGCTGAAGCAGACCTTCGGGACCGCCGTGACGGCCGCGGGCCGCGAGCACGTCGAGGGCTGGGCCGCCCAGGGCAACGACTGGTTCCTGACGATGCTCGCCGCGGAGGACGTGTTCCGCGAGGCGAACGAGCTGGCCTCGAAGAGCTCGCCGGGGGGCGCGATCGACCTGTACCTGCAGGCGCGCACGCTGGCCCTGAAGGCGCTGGACGAGGCGCGCTCCTCCGAGGCGGCCAAGAAGCTGACGGGCAAGTTCAGCAACAACCCGCTGGCCGTCCTGGTGCGGCCGGCGATCGAGCAGCTGGCGCAGCGCTCGGCCGACGACCCCGAGGGGCTCGACGACCTCGTGCGCTGGCTGGTCCCCGACCTCGACAAGGGCTGGCCCAGCGACCCCACGCCCGAGGAGAACTTCCCCACGTGGATGGACGCCACGTTCTCGCGCCACCTGCTGTCCCTGCTGCGGCTCGGGCTGACGATCGTGCCGGCGTGCCTCGCCGAGGCCGCCGCGGAGGTGGGCGACTTCGCGTCCGCGGTCGCCTGGTACGCGCAGGCGACGCGCGCCCTGACGCTGCTCGGCGAGCTCCGCGAGGAGGCCGGGTGGCCGCGTCACCCCTCGCTGAACGCCGCGGCGGGCGACAGCTACTACCCGCGCTGGCACCCGTACACCGGCGAGCTGCCCTACGGGTTCACGAAGGACGCCGTGGGCGAGGCGGAGGCGGGCATCCCCGGCGCCGTCCACTACGACCTGACCGGCTGGGGGATGCACGCCTACCAGTACCAGGCCGACGTGGTCCCGGGCGTCGAGGCCGCGTACCTGCGGCTGCGGTACGCCGAGGCCCTGCTGGGCTGGGCCGACGCGCTCTACCGCACCGACGAGGACGCGTCGATCCAGCGCGCCCGCGAGCTGTACAAGGCCGTGCTGCTGCTGCACGGGCAGCGGCCCCCGATCGACCCGACCTGGCCGAAGCGCTCGCGCCTGCAGCTGGGGCGGCTCGCCGCGCAGGCGCTCCAGGTGCGCTCGTCGACCGGGAGCACGTACGCGGAGGCCAGCACGTTCCAGGCGGGCTCGCGCGCGACGCTGGGGCGCTTCGCCGAGGTCGCGACGCGCAGCCTGTCGCTGCATCCGGTCGGCGCGAACGGCGGCCTCGCGTCGATCGTCTCCGCGGGCCCCGCGACGGCCACGTCGTCCGCGCCGGCGTCGCCGGGCTCCTCCGCCGTCACCGCCTCCCCGGTGATGGGCGCCGCGGGCCTGCAGGCCCTGCTGGCGGGGATCCAGGCCATGCCGCTGTACGACTCGTCCGTGAACCCCGCGCGCCGGACCCAGGTGGACCGGGCGCGGCTGGGCCTGTACCAGATCGCGGCCGGGCTGAACGCCTACGGGCTGCGCGAGGACCTGGTCCCCGCGCTGCGCTTCCGCCCGCTGAAGGAGGCCGCGGACCACTTCGCGAGCTCCGCGCGCGCGGCGCAGGACGACCTGCTGCACTACCTGGGCAAGGTCGAGGACGCGCTGAAGGAGCAGATCGTCTCCGCGCACGTGCTGCGGAAGGCCACGCTGCAGGCCGCGATCGCCGACGAGCAGGTCGCGCTCGCGAGCTACACCGAGGGCCTGGCGCTGCAGCAGGTGCACGCCGTCCAGAAGCAGGTCGACGCGAAGCGCCAGGAGCTCGCGGACGAGAAGAGCTTCTGGGGCCAGGTCGGCAGCTTCTTCGAGGGCTTCGTCGGCGCCATCAGGGACCTGCCGGACGACCTCGTCGGCGCCGGCGGCTCCGGCGCGGCCGCCGTCGCGGGCTACGGCTCGTACGAGGCCTCCGGCGCGCTCGCGTCCCTGGGCGCGGGCGGCGCGGCCATGGCGGGCTACGGCATCGTCGTGTACGCCGGCGTCTCCAGCATGCTGGCGATGGAGGCGGAGCTCGACTCGCTGGTGGACCAGATCCACCACCTCGAGGGCCCCGTCATGCACGCGGCCAAGGGCCAGCACGCGGCCAAGCAGCGCGAGACGAAGATCGCGCAGCTCCAGCGCTCGATCGCGGCCAGCGAGGTGGCGCTGGCGCGCGACCTGATCGCGTTCGAGTCGCAGCGCTTCCTCAACATCGAGCTGTGGGACCGGCTGGCCGACCTGATGAAGCGCATCCTGCGCCGCTACCTCGACCTGGGGACGCGGTACGCCTGGCTGGCCGAGCGCGCGCTGGCCTACGAGCAGGACCGCACGCTCGACGTCATCCGGCTCGACTACATGCCCCGCGAGCTCTCCGGGATCACGGGCGCGGACCTCCTGAAGCGCGACCTCGACGAGCTCGAGGCCGCCCGGCTGGACGGCGTGCGCAAGGCCCTGCCGATCACGCACACCCTCTCGCTGGCCTTCGACTTCCCGCTGCAGTTCCAGGAGCTGCAGCGCACGGGCCGCTGCACGTTCCGCACGAGCGAGCTCCCGTTCCGCCTGGGCCACCCCGGGACGTACGGGCACCGGGTCCTCGCGGTCACCGGGCGCCTGCGGACGCGCAGCGGGACGGCGCCGTTCCGCGGGATGCTCACCAACGCCGGGCACTCGCTCGTGTCGGACCGGGACGGCTCGCAGAAGCTGTCGATCCGGCCCGCCGAGGGCCAGCCGCTGTCGGAGTTCCGCCTGCGTCGCGACCGCGAGGTCTTCGGCCTGCCGGACGAGACGCTCTACGCCTTCGAGGGCAGCGGCGTGGACACGTCCTGGACGCTCGAGCTGCCCGACGGCGGCTCCCCGTACGGGCGCCGGGACCTGCTGGACGTCGAGCTCGTGCTCGACGTGCGGGCCCGGTTCTCGCCGGCGCTCCACCGCACCGACACGGCGAGCCCGCGGCGCGCGCCGCGCACGCTGCTCCTGTCCGCCCGCCGCCTCGACCCCGCGGCGCTCGCGGGCCTCGCGGCCGGCGCCCCCGACGCGACGGTCGCGTTCGACCTGGCCGCCCTCGGGCTGCCGGGCGCGGGTCAGGACGTCGTGCGCCACGCGGTTCTGCTCGTCGCGGCCGAGGGGACCGTCGACGGCAGCGCGACCGTGGACGCCCAGGGCGCGCCGGTCGACGTCGCGGTGCTCCGGGGGGTCGCCTCCTCGTACCCGACCGAGGACGACTCGCCCCCCGGCGCGCTGACGCAGCTCGCGGGGCTCGGCCTCGACGGGACCGTCGCGGTGACCCTGGAGGCCGCGCGCTTCCCCGGCGTCGACCTGACGACGGTCCGCGACGTCCTCCTGGCGCTCGAGGTCCACCCGGCGTGACGCACGGCGGCGCCGGAGCCGGGCCAGGGCCCCGCTCCGGCGCCGCGTCGCGTCGCGTCGCTCGCCTACGAGCCGATCACGACCCCGCCCACCGGCGCGCGCAGGACGCGCGGCTGGTCGAACACCCCGACGTCGGGGTAGTCCGAGGGCTGCAGGATCCACACGGTGCCGTCGTCGGGCGTGGCCAGGATCCCGAGGCTCAGCGAGGTGTAGGGCTCGAAGAACGTCCCGAAGTTCAGGCTGCCCCCGTCCGTGCGGTCGACGAACGTGTAGTCGGCGAACGGATACAGGAACGACATGACGCGGGCGTCCCACTCGCTGAGGTGGTTGCGCTGCCCGATCAGCGACTGCCAGGCCGTGTTCGGCGGCAGCACCGTGATCGTGGGCGACCCGTTCGCGCTGAAGGCGAACTGGCCGTAGTGCATCACCGAGTCGAAGTCGTACGGCCCGTACACGCCGGCCAGGAGCTGCGGCAGGAACTGCCCGTTGCACGACACCGGGTTGCCCAGGCTGTCGACGCAGCAGTTCTGGCACACGTTCCCGTAGTTCACCTGGATGAACTGCGCCTGGTCGGGCCGCGCGTGCTCGTGGTAGAAGCCCAGCAGGTGCCCCAGCTCGTGCGCGATGACGTAGGTGTTGTTCCAGCTCGTCACGTTCACGATCTGCAGCCCGCCCTGCATGCCGACGGCGGAGTTGTTGGCGGTCGAGTCCTGGATCAGCACCCAGCTCGGCTCGCCCGCCCAGGGGCGGAAGTCCACGTCGGCCACGGCCTCCCAGTACCCCATGGCGGTCAGGGCCTGGGCCTGGTTGGCCGCCGACACGTTGGCGTTGAACAGGTACGGCACGTCGCCGTTCGGCCAGAAGCTGGGCTCCCAGACGCCCTCGGTCAGGCAGGCGTCCACGCGGACCTGGATGTCGCCCTCGACGACCATGTAGCCGTCGGGGACGTCCGGCAGGCGCTGGCCCTCGCAGCCCTGGGCCCGCCCGCCCTCGACCAGGAGGCCGAGGGCGAGCGGGGCCAGGAGCGCGGCGCGTTCGATGGAGATCATCGCCGGCTCCGCTACTGCAGGTTGACCAGCACGAGGACCAGGCCGTCCTCGCCCTCGAGCGCGGACATGGCCTTGCCGATGACGGCGCCGAACGAGCGCCCCGCGTCGCTGGCGCGCATGGCGCACCCCGCGCTCGGCGCCGAGGTCAGCAGGTCGCCGGGCCGGATCGGGCCGTTCTCGGCGGTGCAGCGGACCCACACGCGCCCCGCCATGGCGACCAGGTGGTCGCCGTCGAGGACGTCGTCCTGGCCCATGCGGATGCCGTGGTTGACCCCGTTCGCGCCGGACACGACGCCGGCCACCTTGGTGTCGTAGGCCGCGCGCGTCGCGACGAGCTCGCCGGGGTGCTCCGGGTCGATGGCCACGACCGTGCCCGGGGGCAGGTCCTCGCGGCTGTCGAAGCCCTCGACGAGGTCGCCGCCGCCGGTGATCTCGAGCGCCGAGGTCACGACCCGGCCCGTGTTGCTGACGCGGAACACCGTCGTGCCGCCGGCCAGGTTGCCCTTGATGATGTTGCCGGTGCCGCGCTGCTCGAAGATCGCCGTCGTGGCGGTGCCGTTGCTCTCGGCGTAGAGCGCGTTGCCCGCGGCCGTACTCGTGTTCACCGTGTGCACCGCGGCGTCGTTGACGCCGGTGTGGTCGCTGACGACCGAGAAGCGCCCGGAGCCGGTCTCCCCGCCGACGACGACCCGGCCGCTGTCCCGGCCGATCGTCAGGTGCGAGGTGTCGGCGCCGTTGTTGACGCCCTGGAAGTGCAGCTCGTTCGCGCCGCCGTCGCAGCGCACGGCGAAGCCGAAGTTCGCGTCGTGGTGCTCGCCCAGGACGAGGCGGCTGTCGTTGCCGGTACCCGAGGAGGCGGGCGTCACGAACACCGAGCCCAGACCCGTCGCGCCGACGACGTGCAGGCGGCCGACGGGGTTCTCCGTGTTGACGCCGATGCGTCCGTTCGAGCGCTCGACGACCAGGCGCGGCGTCTCCGCTCCGCCGCCGACCGTGTTGAGCCGGAGCTGGTCCGCCGTGCCGTCGTAGGCGATCGCGCCGCCGACGAGCTGGTTCTCGGCGTTGTTGTTCTCGAGCATCAGGACCTTCGACGTGCCCTGGGCCGCGAACGTGGAGAGCCGCAGCGTGGCCTCGTCGTCCGCCCCGCGGACGTGCAGGTGCGAGCGCGGGCTGGTGGTGCCCATGCCGACGTCGCCGTCGGTGTCGACGAAGAGCTCCGAGGACAGGGGGTACAGCCGGTTCAGGGTCGGCTCGCTCGAGGCGCCGATGCAGAAGCCGGTGCCCGCCTCGTCCTCGATCCCCGCGGCGCAGTAGCCGCTCGAGGTGCCGGCGACGACGCCGCCGCCGTGGGAGCTGCCGCCCACGCCAGGCGCGAACCCGCCGAGGGGCTGGCGCCCGCCGGCGGCCCCCGGCGCCCCGCGCTCGACGCCCGTGGCGCCGGACGCGGCCGCGCCGGTCCCGCCGCTCGCCGCGGTGCGCGCGGCGTCGACGGTGG
>JAUIDW010000286.1 GCA_030428395.1 bacterium
CTGGGCGTGCACGCGCCCAGCCGCCTGGTGTACGCGCTCGACGGCGGCTTCCGCTCGCTGCGCGGGGAGGTGGGCGTCGACGACCAGGTGCTGCGGCTCGCCTCGCGCGGCTCGGTCGAGTTCCGCGTGCTGGTCGACGGCGAGCTGCGCTGGTCCAGCGGCGTCGTGCGCGGCGGCGAGCCGGCGCGCGCCATCGCGCCCGTGGACCTGACGGGCGCGCGCGAGCTGGTGCTCGAGGTCGACATGGCCAGCGGCTACCACGTCGCCGACCGCGCCGACTGGCTGCGCGTGCTACTCGTCCGCGGCTGACTCGCGCGCGAGGCTGCGGAAGTACACGCCCACGTCGCCGCCCGAGCGCTTGGCGTGGCGCAGCGCGCGCTCGGTGTTCATGCGCAGGGCCTGGTCGTCGTCCAGGTCGCTGCCGTCGAACGTCTCGAAGCCGATGCTGGCCGAGACGGTGACCTCGCTCTTCGCGCCCGGCAGCGGGCCCGACAGCGCGCGGATCTCCTCCAGCAGGCGCTGGACCACGCTGGCCGCGTCGACCTTGCGGGTGTAGGGCAGCAGCACGGCGAACTCGTCGCCCCCCAGCCGCCCGGCGACGTCCTCGGCGCGCAGCGTGCGCCGGATGGCCTCGCCGACCCGCCCGATCAGAGCGTCGCCGACGGTGTGGTCGTGGTCCTTGTTGATCGCCCCGAAGCGGTCCAGGTCGATCAGCAGCAGGGCCAGGTCCAGCTTGTGGCGCTGGGCCGCGGAGAAGTGCTCGCGGAGCCGCTCCTGGAAGCTCTTGGGCCGCAGCAGGTCGGTGCGGTCGTCGTGCACCGCGCGGTGCCGCAGCTCGTCGATCTCGGCCACCTTCTTCCTCTGGTTCTGCAGGCGCTCGATGCGCATCAGGTACTCCTCGACCGGCGCGTCGCGGTGGACCAGGTCCCACAGCCCGCGCTCGAGCGTGCGCGAGACCAGCACCGTCGGCAGCGGGTCGCGCGAGTCCGCCACGACCAGCACCGGGACCGGATGGTCGGCCCCGCGCGCGCGGTCGATGGCGTCCAGCTCGACGGCGCCGCCGCTGGCGAGGGGGTCCACCAGGATCACCGCCGGCGTCAGGCGGCTCAGGCGGGCGAGCGTCTGGCGGAGGTTCTCGGTCTGCTCCAGCCGGTACCCCGCGTCGGCGAGCCCCCGGGCGTTGTCGGCGGTGCCCTCTCCCCGGTGGTCGCAGAGCAGGATGACGGGCGGGATGCTCATGGGTGCGGTGAGCCCGGGGCCCGCTTCCGGAATGCCCTCGCGCCCGTCCCGCTCCTCCTCCACCCCGGCGTCTTCCCAGGTGGCTCGCGGACCTCCGGAGAGGCCCGCGCGAGGCGTCGCGCGTACGGGAACCATCGGTCGAGGGAAGCTCGCGAAGGGTAGGAACATCTTGCCGCCGGTCATCGGGTTACGGAACAGCTTTGCCCAGTTCTGGGACAGCCCGGCCCGGGGGCGCTCCGGGGAGCTCCCGCGGGCCACGCTGCTCCAAGGGGAGTCTCCCGGCGGGGGGAACGCGCCCGACCCCGGGTTTCTCCCCGGACCGGGCCAGCCCGGCGTGCGCGGCGACGGGCTCGCCGCGCCGGGGGGGGCGGGGAGCGCTCCCGGGCGTCCCGGCGGCGGTTCGCGGGGCCCGGCCCGCGCGCCCCGGGCGCGGGTGCGGGGGCCGGCCACCAGGCCGCGACAATTGACACGAACCCGCCCGAAGCTAGAATCCCACGCCCTCGTGCGCCCGAGGGCCGCCCCTGGGCGCCGCACGTGACCGGGGCGGCGGACCGAGCTCGCAATCGCAGGGCTCGGCCGCGGCACGTCCCCGGGCCGTGTCCCCAGGCGGCGAACTCGTTCACTCGGTCCCCCCGGCGGCCCGCCGGTCGGGGGGGCGGAGATTCCTTCGTTCCGAGGCGGCCCCCGCGTTCGAGGCCGTCGCCGATCGCGACCGCGCCCAGCCCCACCTTTCAACGCTTCCCCGCCGCCACAGCCTCCATGGAATCCGTCAACGTCCAAGACCTGATCCGCGCCGGGGTGCACTTCGGGTGTCCGGTCTCCCGCTGGAACCCGAAGATGGCGCCGTACATCCACGGCCGCCGGAACATGATCCACGTGCTGGACCTGCGGGAGACGATCCGCGGGCTCATCCGCGCGCAGAACTTCCTGTTCCACGTGGCGTCCGAGGGCGCCGACGTGCTGTGGGTCGGGACCAAGCGCCAGATCAAGGGCGTGATCCGCGAGGCCGGCGAGCGCGCCGGTCAGCCGATCGTGACCGAGCGCTGGATCGGCGGGACGCTCACGAACTTCTCCGTCATCCGCAGCCGCCTCCGCCGCCTCGAGGACCTCGAGCAGATGGAGGAGAACGGCCAGATGGCGCAGCACTCCAAGAAGATGGTGGCGACGCTGCGGCGCGAGCGGCGCAAGATCGAGCGCAACCTGTCCGGCATCCGCGAGATGGGCTCGATGCCCGGCGCGCTCGTGATCGTCGACCCCGCGCGCGAGCACAACGCCGTGAAGGAAGCCCGCAAGATGGGCATCCCGGTCATCGGCATCCTCGACACCGACTGCGACCCCGGCACGGTCGACATCGTGATCCCCGGCAACGACGACGCGCTGAAGAGCGTGCGCCTGCTGGTGGACCGCCTCGTCTCCGCGGTCGAGGAGGGGCGCGCCAACCGCCGCGAGCAGGCCGTCGACGTGATGCCCTCCGAGCGCGAGTCGTCCACGCCCGGCGACGAGCCGCGCCCGACCCGCAACCGCCCGCTGCCCCGGCGCCGCGCCGCCGAGTCCGGCTCGCCGACGCCCGTCGCCGTCGAGGCCTCCAAGGACGGCGCGTCCGAGAGCGGCTCCTCCGCTCCCGGCGGCCCCGCGGAGGGATCGGCCGGCGACACCTCGGCCTCCTGAGCTCGCCCCGCGGCGCGCGCCGCAGGGGCTGTCCGACCAGGGGTCCCGCCGTCGCGGCGGGACCCGTTCCGTAGGCGGGGGCCGCGCCCGCGCCGGCGGCGCGACCCGACCGCGCGCGACCCGCCCCGGCGCGGAGCGCGCCTCCCCTCACCCCACGTCCCCGACCCGAGAACCGAGATGACGATCACCGCCAAGATGGTGCAGGAGCTGCGCTCGCGCAGCGGCGCCGGACTCATGGAGTGCAAAAAGGCCCTCGCCGCCACCGAGGGCAACATCGAGGCCGCCTTCGACCACCTGCGCAAGGCCGGCCTGAAGACCGCCGAGAAGAAGGCGGGCCGCAGCATGGGCGAGGGCCTGGTCACGACGCGGATCGGCGACGGGGCCCGCTCCGGCAGCATCGTCGCGCTGACCTGCGAGACCGACTTCGTCGCGCGCACCGACGACTTCCAGGCCATGGTCGCGAACATCGCGGCGCACGTGCTCGAGCACGCGCCGAAGAGCGCCGAGGAGCTGCTGGGCCAGACCCTGGCGGCCACCGGCGAGACCATCGAGCTGTCCCTGAAGGGCATGACCGGCAAGCTCGGCGAGAACATGGCCGTGGGCGACTTCGCCCGCGCCGAGGGCAGCCGCGTCGGCGCCTACGTGCACCACGACAACAAGAAGGGCGTGCTGATCGCCCTCGAGGGCGAGGTCCAGGGCGACGCCGACGCGTTCCTGAAGAACCTGGGCATGCACGTCGTGGCGATGCGCCCGACGTACCTGACCCGCGACGAGGTCCCGGCCGACGTGCTCGACCGCGAGAAGGACATCTACCGCGCCGAGGTCGAGGGCAAGCCGGCCGAGATCCAGGAGAAGATCCTGAACGGCAAGCTCCAGAAGTACTTCGCCGAGGTGTGCCTGGTCGACCAGCCCTGGGTGCTCGACGACTCCAAGAGCGTGGGCAAGGCCCTCGCCGCGGAGCTCGGCGGCGGCGCGAAGATCGCGTCCTTCCACCGCTTCCAGGTCGGGGGCTGAGTCGCCCGCGCGGGCTTGCAGGAACGCCCGCCGCTTCCCACACTGCTCCCCGCTCGTCGCCGCGCCGCGGAGACGGGCGGGGAGTCGTCTTCATGGCCTACCAGCGCGTCCTCCTGAAGCTCTCGGGCGAGGCCCTGGGCGACCCGGGCACCGGCCACGGCATCGACCCCGACGCCGTGAACCGCATCGCGGCCCAGATCGTGAAGGCCTCGCGCCTGGGGGTCGAGATGGCCGTCGTCGTCGGCGGCGGCAACATCCTCCGCGGCGCCGAGTTCAGCCGCCTCGGCGCGCACCGCGCGAGCGCCGACTACATGGGCATGCTGGCGACGGTCATCAACGCGCTGGCCCTGTCGGACGCGGTCGAGCAGCTGGGCGTGCAGGCGCGCGTGCTCTCGGCCATCGAGATCCGCCAGGTCGCCGAGCCCTTCGTCCGCCGCCGCGCGATCGCCCACCTCGACCGCGGGCGCGTCGTGATCCTGGCGGGCGGCACGGGCAACCCGTTCGTGACGACCGACACGGCCGCCGCCCTGCGCGCGCGCGAGCTGAACTGCGAGGTGGTGCTGAAGGCCACCAAGGTCGACGGCGTGTACACCGCCGACCCGAAGAAGGACCCGACCGCCGAGCGGCTGTCGGAGCTGACCTACCGCGACTTCCTCGAGCGCGAGCTGAGCGTCATGGACGTCACCGCCATCTCCATGTGCAAGGAGATCGGTCTGGCGGTGATCGTCTTCGACCTGTTCGAGGAGGGGAACATCGAACGCGCGATCCGCGGAGAGGCCGTGGGCACCCGGATCGGCGAAGCCACGAGGAGCAGATCATGACCTACGAAGCCGTCCTCGCCGAGGCGAAGGACTCGATGGTGAAGTCGCTGGAGCACCTCCACGCCAAGCTGCGCACGGTCCGCACCGCGCGAGCCTCGTCGGCGCTCGTGGACAACATCCGGGTCGACTACTACGGCACGCTGACGCCGCTGAGCCAGCTGTCCGCCATCTCGATCCCCGAGCCGCGCCAGATCGTCATCAAGCCCTTCGACGCGTCCGTCCTGAAGGAGGTCGAGAAGGCGATCATGAAGTCCGACCTCGGGATCACCCCCCAGAACGACGGCAAGGTGCTGCGCCTGCAGATGCCCCCGCTGTCGGGGGAGCAGCGCAAGAAGTACGCCGCCAAGGTCAAGGAGATGGGCGAGGAGGGCCGCATCGCCATGCGCAACGGCCGGCGCGAGTTCAACAAGCGCGCCGACGGCCTGGCCAAGTCCGGCGAGCTGACCGAGGACGACAACCGCCAGCTCCACGACGAGATCCAGAAGCTGCTCAAGGACTACGAGAAGCGGGTGGACGACGTCCTGGAGAAGAAGGTCGCCGAGATCATGGAGATCTAGGGGGAGATGCCCTAATCTCCCCGCCCTCCGGGGGGCCCTCGGCCACGGCCGACCGCTGCCCGGAGGAACCGAACGAGGGCGCGTAGCTCAGTTGGCAGAGCAACTGGCTTTTAACCAGTAGGTCCCAGGTTCGAGCCCTGGCGCGCTCACCAGCCCACGCCCGTCCGCGGTCCCCGCGGGCGGGCGTTTCGCTTTTCCGCCCGTTTCCCCCGGGCGCCGACCGCCGCCCGGACGGGTCCTAGCCGGGCGTCAGCCCGGGGACCTCGTCCGCCGGGGCCAGGCCGCCCAGGGCGCGGTAGTTCCGGGCCCAGTAGCCCGCGCGGGTGACGCCGGCGAAGCCGCTGAAGCACAGCACCAGCGGCCACAGGCACATCAGCATCAGGACCAGCGTGACGACCACGGTCGTCAGCGTCAGGGCGAAGTCCACGAGCGTCGCGCGCCCCGCCGCCCACGGGTCGTTGCGCACCAGCCGCCAGGCGTGCGTCAGCGCCGAGGCCGCCCCGCGGCGGTTCTGCACGAGGCTGTGCAGCGCGAGCTGGTACAGCACGCTCAGCAGCAGCCCGTAGAACGCCATCAGCCCGATCAGGGGGCCGGCCAGGATGAAGCCCGGCATGCGCAGGAAGTCGACCACGCCGAGCTGCGAGAGCGCCGCCAGCGGCCCGAGCAGGAACAGCGTCGCCGTGGCCCAGAGCAGCAGCAGGCCCAGCCACAGCCCCGCGGCCGAGAGCGTCAGCCCGCGGCCCGCCGCCCACGCGTCGCGCAGCCGCGGGCAGCGCCGGGTGCCGGCCACGCGCGTCCACGTCTCGGGCGGGCTCAGGGCCGCCAGGCCCGTGACCAGCCGGAAGCCCACGAGCAGCAGGACCAGGAGGCCGCCGATCAGGCCGCCGACGGCCTCGTCCATGCGCTCGCCGGGCACCACGGCGCCCCGCAGCGCGCTGACGACCGCCTCGCCGCTGTCGCCGACCTTCAGCCCGAGCCCCGGGTAGAACAGCCCCGCGATCCAGATCAGCCCCGGCGCGCCCGCCTGGCGCGCGGCGACGGCCAGCGCGTCGACGGCGTCGGAGAGGGACCAGGGGTCGTCGGGGCGTCCGAGCAGGAGCGACATCGCGGGTGCGGGGCCCCCGGCGGGGGGCGCCGGCGGCAGGACCCTAGCCTTTCGCGGGCGGCCGGTCTTCCTTTCCGCGACCGGCGCTTTCCCCGCCCGCGGCCCCGCGCGGGACCGCCGGGCGCCCCCCGGGCGGTCCGCGGCGGCCCTCGAGGTCCGCGACGCCCTTCGGGATCGCGGCGGTCAGCACCTCGGGGTCCCCCGACGTCACGACCACGTCGTCCTCGATGCGGATGCCCAGGCCCCGCCAGCGGGCGTCCACCTCCTCGTCGTCGGGCGCGACGTACAGGCCCGGCTCGACGGTCAGCACCATGCCCGGCTCGAGCGGCCGCGGCTCGCCCGCGCGGCCCGTGGCGCCGCAGTCGTGCACGTCGAGCCCGAGCCAGTGGCTGGTGCGGTGGGGGAAGAAGCGGTGCAGCGCGCCGTTGCGCGCGGCCTCGTCGGGGGGGCCCTTGAGGAGCCCCAGCTCGACCAGCCCCTCCGCCAGGCGCCGGACCGCCGCGGCGTGCGGGGCGTCGTAGGGCGCGCCCGCGCGCACCGCGTCGATCGCGTCGACCTGGGCCGCCAGGCAGACCTCGTACAGCGCGCGCTGCTCCGCCGAGAACGCCTCCCCGACCGGGAAGGTGCGCGTGACGTCGCAGGCGTAGTTCTCGAACTCCGCCCCCGCGTCCACCAGCAAGAGGTCGCCGTCGCGCAGCACGTCGTCGTTCTCGACGTAGTGCAGCACGCAGGCGTTGGCGCCGCCGGCCACGATGGGCGTGTAGGCCGCGCCCGAGCCGCCGCGGCGCCGGAAGGTGTACTCGAGCA
>JAUIDW010000287.1 GCA_030428395.1 bacterium
GGCGGCTCCTCCGGGAGCTGGGCCGGCACGGGGAGGCCGCGGCGGCGCTGCAGGTGGCGGCGCGGCGCTACGGCGAGCTCGCGCGCATGCGCGGCGACGACGCCGCGCTGGTGGAGACGCTCGTGCGCCTGCGGATCGAGCACGCGCGCGCCCTCACGAGCACCGGCCGGGCCAGCGCGGCGCGGGCGGCGCTCGAGTCGCTCGACGCGGACCTCCAGGACGGCTTCCCCTCGCTGGGCGACGAGCGCGGGCGGCTGCGGGCCGTGGCGGGGACGGCGCGCGGCGTCGTGCTGAAGGAGCTCGACCTGCTTCCGGAGGCGCGCGAGGTGCTCACGCGCAGCACGGTCGAGCTCGACGCCCGCCTCGCGGAGCGCCCCGACGACGTCGAGCTCGTCGTCGACGCGGCGGGGGCCTGGACGGAGCTCGCGCTGCTGCTCAGCACGCGCTTCTCCGACCCGGTCGTCGACCCGGAGACGCTGCCGGCGATGCGGCGGGCGGTGGCCGCGGCGGAGCACCTCGCGGCGCTGCAGCCGGACGAGGTCCGCAACCACGTCAACCTCTCCGTCGCACGCGCCAATCTCGGCGGCGCGCTGCGGCGGATGGGCGCGCTCGACGACGCCATGGAGTGCTACGTCGAGTCCCAGCGGCAGCTCGAGCCGCTCGTCCGGGACTTCCCCTCGACGCTCGCCTACAAGCAGGAGCTGGCGACGGCCCTGAACCAGCAGGGGCTGCTACTGGACGCGCGCGTGGCCGCGGCGGCGGACCCCGAGGAGCGCGCGGCGGCGATGCGCGCGGCCGAGGACACCTACGCCCGGACGATCGCGCTGCTGGAGGAGCTGGCCCGCGCCGCCGGCGACGAGTTCGTCTACGCGCACCGGCTGGCCGTGGCGCGCTACAACCTGGCCGCGCTCGTGTGGGCGATCCACGGGGACGTGGACCGCCACCTGGAGCTGGCGCGGGGCGCCCTGGAGGCGGCGGAGCAGGCGCGCGCGACGGCACCCGAGAACCGCGACGTCGCGCGCTCGCTGCTCGACGCGCGCTGGATGATCGTGAACGCCCTGATCGGTCGCGGCGACGCCGCCGCCGCCGCGGAGCACGCCGAGCGTCTGCCCGAGCCCTTCCCCGACCACTGGAACGGGTACACCCGGGCGACGATCGCCTACGGACGCTGCGCGGACCTGGCGCGCGGGGCCACCGGCCTGACGGACGAGGAGCGCGCGCGGCGCGTCGAGGCGTACGCGGAGCGCGCCTGCGAGCTGGCGCGGATGGCGATCGACCGGGGCGTGCCGGAGCCCGAGCGCATCGGCGAGCTGAGCGACCTGGCGCCGCTGCACGGGACCGCGGCGTTCGCGGCCCTGCTGGCCGAGGTCGAGGCCCGCCGGGCCGACTCTAGGGCGCGGTGACGCGCGGCGGCTCGCGTTCGGCGACCGCGGCGCGGCCGGTCGCGCCGTCCACGCGGCGCACGGAGGGCTTCTTGCGGCCGCCCTCGAGGTGCACCTCGAGGAACTGCTCCTCGCCGCCGACGACCATCAGGTCGAACACGCTCTCCCGGTTGCCGCCGTCGATCCGCGGCCCCTCGTACACGACGACGAGGGGGTTGCGCCCGGGCGGCCGGTCCCAGCAGAGGAACTCGTTCCGGCCGATGGTCCCGACCCGCCGCGGGCCGTCGTACACCTCCAGGGACCGCACGGTCCCTGCCGCCTGGGCGCTCCGGTAGACGTAGACGCGGCCGGCGTCGAGTCGCTCGAACGGGACGGAGAGGTCGGGCAGGGGGACGTCCTGCCCGCTCGGCGCCCGGCAGGCGGAGGCGAGGGCGAGGGCCGTCGCGAGGAGAGCGGTCGTGGTTCGGAGCATGGGCGGTTCCTCGGGCGCGCCAGGGTACACGCACCGGACGGGGCGCGGAACGGGCAGACCGGCTGGGCTACACTGCGCGCCCGGCGACCGTCCCCGGCGGACGGGCCGCGAACGCATGAAGCTCGCCCTCTGCACCCTGCTGGCCTCGGCCTGCGCGCTCGGCGCGTGCCAGTCCGCCGAGCCCGAGGAGGAGCCCCCGGCGGTGCTCGGGGACACCGTGGTGGACCCGCTGATCCTGGGGGCGGACCTGCTCGCGTTCACCGACGAGGCCAGCGCCGCGATCGCCGGGACGGCCGGGGACATCGCGGGCGAAACCCAGGACTCGACCATCCGCGAGCGGACGCTCACGTGGAAGATCCGCACGATCCCGCTGCTGCGCACGACGGCCACGGCGCCCGACTCGCGCTGGGGCTTCCTGAAGCTGTGGGTGCTCGTCTACATCAGCCACGAGAGCCTCGGCAACGGACCGACCCGCGACGACTTCGGCGAGTGGCAGCCCCGGGTCGTGGAGACCATGGGCGACCTCAAGGCGCGCCTGCGGGACATCGGCGTGCGCCACTTCGGGGAGGACGTGATCGCGGAGGCGGAGGCCGACCTCGAGGAGTACGTCGACACCGCCTTGACGGGGAAGACCGTCGAGGACACCAACCTCGTGGTGCAGGGCGTCACGGCCGTCGGCGGGGGCATGCGCTCGATCCTCTCGCTGCCGCTCAAGCCCTTCACGGGCATCGACAACACGGCGGAGGCGATCCGGGAGGCGGCCAAGGTCGCCGAGGGGTTCCACCGCACGCTCGACATGATGCCGGACATCCTGCGGTGGCAGACGGAGCTGCTGCTGCTGAACCTGGGGGCCGTGCCGGCCGTCGAGTCGACCCTGGCGAGCGCCGCGTCCATCTCCGCCAGCGCCGAGCGGCTGTCGACGACGGCCGAGACGCTGCCGGAGGACATCCGCCGGGAGCTCGACCTCGCGCAGCCCGAGCTGCGCGCGACGCTGGGCGAGGTGCGGGCGACGCTCGCGGACGTGGACGGCACCCTCGAGAGCGTCCGCACCACGCTGGGGACCGCCGACGGCACGGTGGCGGAGGTGACCGGCACCGCGCGCGCCCTGGAGGACGCCGCCAACGCCGTGCTGCCGGTCGTGCAGACGATCGAGGCGCTGGCCACGCCGGCGGAGGACGCGCCGCCGCCCGATCCAGACGCCCGTCCGTTCGACATCACCGAGTACACCGAGACCGCGCGCGCCCTGGAGGCCGCCGCCGCGCGCATCGACTCCGTCGTCGCGCGCCTCGAGTCGGACGCCATGCAGCGCACGATGACGACCGCGACCGAGGAGGCCGGCGTCCTCGTGGACCGCGTCACGCAGCGACTCCTGATCGTCGTCGCGGCCGTCGTGGCCGGCGCGATCCTGTACCGCCTGGCCGCGCGCCGCATCGCGCGGGGGAGCTGAGCCACCATGCCCTCGCTCGCCCTCCGCCGCGCCCGGAGCGCCCCCGCCGGTACTCGCCGTTGCTGGCTGCTGCTCGGCGTCCTGGTCCTGACCGCGTGCAGCTCGCCGCCGAGCGGCGCGCTGCCCGGCGCCGGGCCGCTGACCTCCGTGGCGCCGTTCGAGACCGAGCGCTACCTCGGCCTCTGGTACGAGATCGCCAAGTACCCCGTGCGCTTCGAGGAGGGCCTGGTGGGCATCACGGCCCAGTACGCGCCACTCGACGACGGGAGGCTGCGCGTGGTCAACGCCGGCCGCGAGGCCACGCTCGACGGCGAGCTCGAACGGTCCGAGGCCGTCGCCTGGGTGCCCGACCCCGCGCACCCCGCGCGCCTGAAGGTGCAGTTCCTCTGGCCCTTCTCCGGCGACTACTGGGTGATCGCGCTGGACCCCGACTACGGCTGGGCGGTGGTCGGGGAGCCGAAGCGGCGGTACCTCTGGATCCTGGCCCGCACGCCGGAGCTGCCCGCGGAGACGTACACGGACGTCCTCGCGCGGATCACCGCGCTGGGCTACGACGTCGCGCGGCTCGAGCGCGTGCCGCAGCCGCCGGTCGAGCTGCCGCCCGACCCGTACGTCGGGGACTGAGCCGGCCGACGTCTACGTGCGGTCGCCCGCGGCGGGGGGGGCAGGGGGGGCGGGCGCCTCGCCGTCCGACACGTTGTGCACGACGCGGTGGGGGAAGGGCACGCGGATGCCGAGCTGGCGGAAGCGGAGCTTCACGCGGCGGCGCGCCTCGCGGGCGACCTCCCACTGGCGGCCGGGGCGGCACTTGATCATCACGCGGATGTCGACCGAGTTCTCCGTGAGGCGCTCGACGCCGGCGACCACCGGCTCGTCGAGGACGCGCTGGGCCCACACCGGGTCGGCGGCCATCTCCTCGAGCACGGCGCGCAGCACCTCCTGGGCCTCGTCGGGGTCGTGGTCGTGGGGGAAGCTGAACTCCATGACGACGCGCGACCAGCCCTGGGTCTTGTTGGAGACCTGGCCGATCGAGCCGTTCGGGATGTAGTGCACCGTCCCCTCGAGGTCGCGCAGGGTCGTGATGCGCAGCGAGATCGACTCGACGGTCCCGGTGACCGGTCCGAGGGAGACGATGTCGCCGACCGTGAACTGGTTCTCGATCAGGATGAAGAAGCCGTAGAAGAAGTCCTTGATCAGCGCCTGGGCGCCGAAGGCGACGGCGAGGCCGACGACGGAGGCCGAGGCGATGATGGGGGTGATGTCCAGGCCGAGCTGGGCGAAGACGTACACCATCGCGAGGAGCCACAGGAGCACGGAGACCGCCGCCGTGGAGGTGCGCGCGATGGTCCGGACGCGGCGCCGGCGGTCCGCGTCCTGCTCGCCGAGCTCGCCCGAGATGTCGGTCTCGAAGCGGCGGGCGAAGCGGCGGACCGCGCGTACCACGAGGAACGCGATCAGCGGGATCAGCAGCGCGAAGCCCAGGCTGCGCAGCGAGTCGTTGCGCAGCCGCAGGAAGAAGCGCTCGCGCAGGTCGTCGGTCTGCTCCTGCAGCGCCTCCTCGCGGGCCTTCTCGACCTCCATGCGCGAGGCGATGCGGCCGGCCTGCTCGCGGTACCAGCCGATCTCCTGGTCGGCGCCCAGGCGCGACAGCAGGACGTCGACGTCGTCCGCGAGAGCCCGCGTGGCGACGAGGCGGATCTCGGCCGCGAAGAGGTCGTCGGCGGCGGCCTCGACGTCGCCCTCGGAGAACGAGAGGCGGTACGTCAGCGGGCGCCCGAACGTGGCCCGGAACGCCTCCTCGAGGCGCTGCCGGCTCCCGGGGTGGCGCGCGACCGCCGCGGCGTAGCGCGCGACGTGGTAGTCGCGGACGCGCTGCTGCAGGACGCCCTGGACCTGCTCGAGCGCGGGCTCGAACTCGGCCTTCTCGGCCTCCCACACCTCCACGATCGCGCCGTACGCCGCCCGGGCCTGCTCCAGCTCGCGGCGCACGCGCCGGATGTTCTCGAGCTCGAGGTGGTACGCCGCCAGGGGGACCTCGAAGCGCTCGACGACGCGGGGCGTCGAGAAGCGGCGCGCGATCCACGAGAAGACGGTCGCGGTCCGGGCCTGGGCGACCTCGGCGCGGTACTGCAGGTCGCGGCGCTCGACCTCGTCGAGCTCGTCGAGGGGCGTGCTGGCCGCCTCCAGGTTCGACAGCGGCGAGCCGATCAGGCGGGCGCGCTCGTCCGCGGCCGCGGCGCGTTCGCGCATGGCGGGCGTGAGCGCGACGAGCACCTCGAGCCGGGCGACCTCCGCCTTCGCGCGGCGGTCGAGCTCCGTCTGCTCGCGCAGCGCCTGGCGGAGGCGCTCGTTGGCCTCGTCGAGGGCCACCTGCCCGGCGGGCGCGGTCCGCTGCCGGGGCACGCGGTCGCGCTCGAGGCGGCCGGCCTCGACGCGCCGAGCGGCCTCGAGGGTGGCGGCGTAGCGCAGCTTGAGCGCGCGGACCCGCGCGCGGAGCAGCTCGACGCGCCGCTCGCCGAGCTTCCCCAGCTCGTCCAGCTCGGTCCGCCAGCTCTCGAGGACCTGGAGCAGCTCCTCGTGGTAGCGCAGCAGGCTGCGGGCGAAGACCTGCTGCTGGGCGATGCGGTCGGCCTCCTTGCGCGCGAGCTCGATGGGCTTGCGGGTGCTCACCAGGACCTCCGCGCCCTCGCGGGCGGGGAAGTCGCCGGGGCTGGGCAGGAGCGAACCGGAGGTGTCCGAGGGGACCTCGCCCTCCGGCAGGGCGGCCAGGTCGCCGCGGATGCGGTCCAGGGCCGGCGAGCGCGAGCGCAGGGCCGCGCGCGTGTAGGGGGACTCGATGCCGCGCATCTCGATCGTGCGCGCGTCGCAGCGCGCGCGCGCCTCGGCGCGCTGCGCGTCCAGGACGGTCAGCTCGCCGGCCACGCGGTCGAGCTCGGCCGCCGTCGGCCCGTCGTCGGTCAGGAACCCGACGAGGTCCTCGTCCGAGCGCGCGGCCATGGTCTCCACGAACTCGGCGTAGGAGAGCTCGGTCTGCAGCTTGGCCTCCGCGCGCACCAGGCTCTCGCGCTCCGCCTCGAGGCGCGCGAGGTCGCGCTCCTTGCCCGACTCGTCCTGGAGCGCGGCGCGCACGGCCTCGGCGCGCTCGGTCCGCAGGACCTGGGCGTGCTGCAGGGAGCGCCAAACGTCCCAGACCTCAGTCAGCGTGGCGCCCGGAACGGGGCTCCAGTCCGGCAGGGCGCCGGCCTCGCGCTCCTCGAGCGCCAGGCGCAGCGCGCGGACGACGCGGGCGGTCTGGGTGCTGAACTCCCCGTGCAGCTTCTCCGCGAGGTCGTCGGCGGCGAGCAGCTGGACCCGGGCGGCGTCGACGGCGTCCGCGGCCGCGGCGTCCTGCTCGAACCAGGCGATCAGCCGGCGCGCGAGCTCGACCTCCCGGCGCGCCTCCCGGACCTCCGGGAGGCCCTCGCCCTCGGGGACGTCCTCGCGCGTCGGCGGCCGCACCGCCGCGCGGGCGGCCACGACCTCGTCCAGCTCGGCCGCGCGCTCCTCGACCGCGGCGGCCGCCTGCTCGAGGGCGGCGCGCCGCGTCGACCACTCGCGCGTGAGCCGCTCGATCTCCGTGGGCAGCGCCTCCGCGGGCAACGCCTCGAGCCGCGCGAGCAGCTCCCCCTGCACCGCCACGGCCTCGCCGATGGTGGAGAGCGCCTGCGCCGTCCGCCCGGCGATGCGCACGAGCTCCGGGTCCACGGCCGGCAGGGCCTCGAAGGCCAGGCGGTACCCCTCGAGGCGCGCGAGGAGCTGCTGGATGCTCGCGAGCCCCTCGTCGCGACGGTCCATCGCGTCCGCGCTCCTGCGCACCAGCTCCTCGAGGGCCGCGCCGGG
>JAUIDW010000288.1 GCA_030428395.1 bacterium
CGCCGAAGGTCCACTCGAACGCGAAGGCCTGGCGCGGGAACGCCAGCAGCGCGGCGAGCATGACGAGCCCCGCGACGACGCAGGCGCGCGGGAAGCCCGGGCCGGGCGCGAAGCGCGGCCCGCGGGCACAGCGCTCGACCCAGCGGGACCCGCGCACCAGCTCCGCCGTCGCGACGACGGCGGGGATCACGGTCGAGAAGCTGACCGAGGACAGCGCGAAGTAGGCCACCGGGCCGAAGCGCTCGCCGCCGACGTACTCCCAGTTCCGCAGCCGCTCGTTCAGGAGCTCGAACCCCCACCAGAACGGGACGGACAGCAGGAACAGGCCGGCGAAGGCGCGGGGGTGGCGCGTCCAGGCCGAGGTCCCGCGCCGGAAGCGGGCCAGCGCGTCGACCACGAGCACGTAGCCCAGCCACAGCGGGAAGAAGAGCAGGTGCGTGCGCAGGCCCTCGAGGCCCCAGTTCAGGGGCCAGACGACCGCGACGAGCGCGAGCCCGAGGAGGCCGTGCCGCGGGAACCCGCGGCGGCTGGGACCGGGGTGCGCCACGGGCAGAGTCTAGCGAGGGCGCGCGCGGCTCAGCCCGCCGGGTCGGGCGCGCCGCCGGGGACCTCGGCGGCCTCGCCGGCGGCCCAGCGGTCGACGACCCAGGTCGCGTCGCGCACCAGGCGCGCGGGCACGTCGCGGACCTCGCCCGGCTCGCGCAGGGCGCGGCGGACCGCGTCGGCCTTCTCGCGCCCGTAGCCGATCACGACGCAGGCGGGCGTGGCGGCCAGCAGCTCCGGCACGACCGTGACCCGCCGGCGCGGCTTCATCGGCGCCTCGACGGGCACGACCCAGCGCTCCTCCTCGTCGAAGGCCGCCGAGCCGGGGAACAGAGCGCCCACGTGCCCGTCCATGCCGACGTCGAGCAGCAGGACGTCGAAGCGCTCCGGCAGCTCTTCCGCGTAGCGGTCGGCGGCCTCGTCGACGTCGCGGCCCTCGAACTCGATGCGGTGGACGTGGTGCGCCTCGATGCGCGGGTTCTCGAACAGGCCGCCGGCGGCCATGGCGTAGACGCTGGCGGGGTGGTTCGGGGCGACGCAGCGCTCCTCGGCGAAGAAGAACTCGACCGCCGGCCAGTCCAGCGAGTAGTGCGAGAGCAGCTCGCACACGATGGCCACGTGGCTGCCGCCGGTGATGGCGAAGCTGCACTCGCCGCGTTCCTTCAGGCACGCGTCGATCGCCAGCGCGACCCGCCGGGCCGCCTCCTCCGCCACCGCGCCGTGGTCGGGCACCACCACGAACTCGCCTGCCACTCCCCGAGCGTAGGCGCTCGTCCCGGGCTGTCAACGGGCCCGCCGCCGCGCCGGCCGCGGCGCGCGCCTCAGGTGGCCGCCGCCAGCCGCCGCAGCACGTAGCAGAGGATCCCGCCGTGGCGGTAGTACTCGACCTCCTGGGGCGTGTCGATGCGCACGCGGGCCTGGAAGCGGACGCCGAAGCCGCCCTTGCCCCGGGCGTTGACCGTCACGGTGCGCTTCGCGCGGAAGCCGTCCTCGACGCCGGCCGCGAGGCCCTCGATCGAGAACTCCTCCTCGCCGGTCAGGCCGTGGGACGCGGCCGACTCGCCCTCGAGGAACTCGAGCGGGACGATGCCCATGCCGATCAGGTTCGAGCGGTGGATGCGCTCGAAGCTCTGCGCGATCACGGCGCGCACGCCGAGCAGCATCGGGCCCTTGGCGGCCCAGTCGCGGGACGAGCCGGTGCCGTACTCGGTCCCGGCCAGGATCACCAGCGGCACGTCCTCGCGCGCGTACTGCATGGCCGCGTCGTAGATCGACATCTGCTCGCCGTCGGGCAGGTGGCGCGTCTCGCCGCCCTCGACGCCCGGCACCAGCAGGTTGCGCAGGCGCACGTTGGCGAAGGTGCCGCGCACCATCACCTCGTGGTTGCCGCGGCGCGAGCCGTAGGAGTTGAAGTCCTGCGGCTCGACGTCGTGCTCCTGGAGGTAGCGCCCGGCGGGCGAGCTGGCCTGGATGGCGCCGGCCGGCGAGATGTGGTCGGTCGTGACGCTGTCGCCCAGCAGGGCCAGGCAGCGCGCGCCGACGATGTCCTCGACCGCGCCGGGCTCGGCCGACATGCCGTCGAAGTAGGGCGCGCGGCGCACGTAGGTCGAGTCCTCGTCCCACGCGTACGTGTCGCCCGACGGCACGTCTAGGGCGCGCCACTCGGGCGGGCCGGCGAACACGTCGCCGTAGCTCTCGACGAACATCTCGCGGCGGATCGTGCTCTCGACGACCTCCTGGATCTCGCGCTGGGACGGCCACACGTCCTTCAGGAAGACCTTCTCGCCCTCGGCGTCGACGCCGAGCGCCTCGTGGACCGGGTCGAAGTCGACCCGCCCGGCCAGCGCGTAGGCGACCACCAGCGGCGGGGAGGCGAGGTAGTTGGCGCGCACGGCGGCGTGCACGCGGCCCTCGAAGTTGCGGTTGCCCGACAGCACGGAGGCGACCGCCAGGCGGCCCTTCTCGATGCCCTCCGCGACGGGCGCCGGCAGCGGGCCGGAGTTGCCGATGCACGTCGTGCAGCCGTAGCCGACGACGTTGAAGCCGAGCTGCTCGAGGGGCTCGAGCAGGCCCGCCTCGCGCAGGTACTGCGTCACGACCTGCGAGCCCGGCGCGAGGCTGGTCTTGACCCAGCGCGGGACGCGCATGCCGCGCTCGGCCGCCTTCCGCGCCACCAGGCCGGCGGCCAGCATGACCGACGGGTTGGAGGTGTTCGTGCAGCTCGTGATGGCGGCGATGACCACCGAGCCGTGGTGCAGCGTCACCGTCTCGCCGTCCAGCTCGACCTCGACGCCCTCGGCGGAGACGGGCTCGGCCACCGCGACCGACGAGTCCGAGCCGCCCGCGGCGCCGCGCTTCGCCTTCTTGCTGCCGCCGCCCACGAGGCTCGGCAGCACGTCGACGAAGGCGCGCTTCATGTCGGAGAGCGCGATGCGGTCCTGCGGGCGCTTCGGGCCCGCCAGGCTGGGAACGACGGTCTCGAGGTCCAGCTCGAGGGTCGCGGAGTACTGCGCGTCCGGCGTCGAGCCGTCGTGGAACAGGCCCTGCTCGCGCATGTACGCCTCGACGAGCTGCACCTGCTCCTCGGAGCGGCCCGAGAGGCGCAGGTAGTCCAGCGTCATCGCGTCCACCGGGAAGATGCCGCAGGTCGCGCCGTACTCCGGCGCCATGTTGGCGATGGTCGCGCGGTCGGCCAGGCGCAGGTCCTGCAGGCCCGGGCCGAAGAACTCGACGAACTTGCCGACCACGCCCAGCTCGCGCAGCATCTCGACGACGCGCAGCACGAGGTCCGTCGCGGTCGAGCCCTCGGGCAGCCGCCCGCTGAGGCGGAACCCGACGACCTGGGGCACCAGCATCGAGATCGGCTGGCCGAGCATGGCCGCCTCGGCCTCGATGCCGCCCACGCCCCAGCCCAGCACGCCGATGCCGTTGATCATCGTCGTGTGCGAGTCGGTGCCCACGAGCGTGTCCGGGTAGGCGTTCCCCGCGGCGTCGGTCATGACGACGCGGGCGAGGTACTCGAGGTTGACCTGGTGGACGATGCCGGTGCTCGGCGGCACGACCTGGAAGTTCTCGAAGGCCTGCTGGCCCCAGCGCAGGAACGCGTAGCGCTCGCGGTTGCGCTGGAACTCGAGCTCGGTGTTGCGGCCGAGGGCCTCGGCGGTCCCGAACGCGTCGACCTGCACCGAGTGGTCGATGACGAGCTCCGCCGGCTGCCCCGGGTTGATGCGCGCGGGGTCGCCGCCCATCTCGACCATGGCGTCGCGCATGGCGGCCAGGTCGACGACGGCGGGGACGCCGGTGAAGTCCTGCAGCAGCACGCGGCCGGGCGTGAAGGCGATCTCCTTCGACGGCGTGGCGCCGGGGTCCCAGGCCAGCACGCTCTCGACGTCGGCCTTCTCGACCGTGCGGCCGTCCTCGTGCCGCAGCAGGTTCTCGAGCAGGATCCGGATCGAGAAGGGCAGGCGGGCGAGGTCGTGGCCCGCGTCGGCCAGGGCCTGCAGGCTGGCGATCTTCAGGCTCTGGGAGCCGACCTGGAGGGTGGTGCGGGCGCCGAAGGAATCGTTCACGAGGCTCTCCTGTGGGGCGGCCGGGGCTCCGCGCGATCCGCGCGGCGGCCCTGGGGCGGACGGTGAGCGCCCCGGCGGCCAGGAAATCGAGCGCGAGATTCTACTCCCGCGGGCGCGCCGCGCGGACCCCGGCCCGGGGACCGGCGGGCGCGGTCCGCGGAGGGCCGCGGGGGCGCCGCGCGCGGAGGCGGCCGGACCGCTCCCGAGCCCCCCGCGGGCGCGGAAGCGCCCCCCTACCCGCTTCACCCGGCGCCCCCGCGAGGCTAGGATCTCCCCCCGAATCGTGGGGACGTAGCTCAGCTGGTAGAGCGTCGCGTTCGCAATGCGAAGGTCAGGGGTTCGAGCCCCCTCGTCTCCACCACGTTCAAGCCCCGGCGCCGTCGCCGCGCGCACCGGGGCTCCGCCCGGCCGACGCCCCCGCCCAGGGGGCGTCGCCGTTTCGGGGCCGGCTTCCACGCAGTGCAGACCGGGCCCCGCGCACCGCAGGCAGGACCCCGCGCACGGGACCGGGATCCGGCTGCGGATCCGACCGGCGGCGGCCCGGCGAAACGCGGACCCTCACGCGGTCTCGCCGGCGCGCAAGCTGCTCGCGGGAGACAGGTTGCGCGCGCCCGGTCCCGGAAGGCCGGGAGGCGACCCTCGTCCGTGTGACGGTTCCCCCCATCCGGGCTAGCCTGGTGTCCAACTTCCGCCGCTGTCGGCGCCCACACCCCTCCCCCCCCGAGGACCCAGATCATGACGGACGAGCTCGGCACCCCCTGTTCGGAAGCAACGGAATCCCCGGACCCGTCGGCGCTCTCGCGCCGCTCCCTGCTCGGCGGCGCCCTCACCGCCGGCTCGGCCAGCCTGTTCCTGGGCGGGGGCGCGGTCCGCACGGCCGGTGCGCAGACGGCCTCGCAGGGCGCCGCCCTCTCGGTGGACCCGGCCACGCGACCCGAGCGGTCGTACCGCATCCGCCTGCTGGCCGCGGGCCGGAACTACGCCCCCCCCGCGCCCCACGCGTCCAACGGCGACGAGACGCTCTACGCCGACCGGCGCGCGTCCTACTCGAAGGGGCTGCCGCACGACGGGATCGGCGAGGTCGACCCGACCGCGTGGACGTCGTTCCGCCAGGCGCTGGACAGCGGCCGGCCGCAGGAATTCGAGACCATCGTGATGGGCAACCCCGGCGGCTCCGGGCCGCCGGCCGGGCTCACGCCGGTGCACCGGCTCATCAACCCGCAGGGCGGGCTGGCCTACGACATGCAAGGCGTCGACGCGCACCTGCTGCTGCTGCCGCCGGCGCCGCAGTTCGCCAGCGCGTGGCTGGCCGGCGAGATCGTCGAGAACTACTGGATGGCGCACCTGCGCGACGTCCCCTTCGACCGCTACGTCGACGACCCGCTGGCGCAGCAGGCGCTCGCGGAGATCAACGGGCTGTCGGACTACCGCGGCCCGCGCGACCTCGGCGGGACCGTCACGGCCCAGGAGCTGTTCCGGGATCCGATGCCGGGCTGCCTCGTCGGCCCGTACGTCTCGCAGTTCTTCCGCGCGCCCCTGCCGTTCGGCACGCAGGAGATCGGGCGCCAGATGCGCACGGCCCTCCCGGGCGTGGACTACATGACGACGCAGGCGGACTGGCTCGCGCGCCAGAACGGCGTCAACCCGGCCTCCTCCCCGCCCGACGACCCGACGCCCGTGTACGTGCGCAACGGGCGCGACCTCGGCCAGTGGGTGCACGTCGACGTGCTGTTCCAGGCCTACCAGCAGGCGTTCCTCGCCATGGCCGCCCTGGGGGTCCCCGACAACCCGGGCAACCCCTACGGCTCGTCGAGCACGCAGGTCGGCTTCGTCTCCTTCGGTGGCCCGAACTTCATCGGCACCATGTGCGAGCTCGCCACGCGCGCCCTGAAGGCCGCCTGGTTCCAGAAGTGGTTCGTGCACCGCCGGCTCCGCCCCGAGGTCTTCGCCGGTCGCGTCCACGTGCACCTCAGCGGCCAGAAGTCCTACGACATCCACGCCGACGCGCTCGGGTCGCAGGCCGCGGCCCTGGCCTTCTCCCGGAACGGCACGCACCTGCTGCCGATGGCCTTCCCCGAGGGCTCGCCCTCGCACCCCGCCTACTCCGCGGGGCACGCGACGGTGGCCGGGGCGTGCACCACGATCCTCAAGGCCATGTTCGACACCGAGCGGCCGGTCACCGACTTCTTCCAGCCCCTCACCGCCACGGACGACGGGCTGGCGCTCGTGCCCTACACCGGGGCCGACGCCGGGTCGCTGACGATCGAGGGCGAGCTCAACAAGATCGCCTCGAACGTCTCCACCGGGCGGAACCACGCCGGCGTGCACTGGCGCACCGACGCGATCGAGTCCCTGCGCCTGGGCGAGGAGGTCGCCATCCGCGTCCTGCGCGACCACAAGCTGACCTTCAACGAGCCCGCCGCGCTCTCCTTCAACCGCTTCGACGGCACCCGCATCACCATCTGAGCGGCGGGGCTGGCGGCGCGCGCCCCCGGGCGCGGCGCCACCATCCCGGGCCCGGCCGAGCCGCGCGGACCGCCCTCCGGCAGGAGGGGGGTGCCGCGCGGCACCTTTCCGGGACCTAGCTCCCGGCGCGGCCGGAGCGGCGACGGCGCGGGCGGCCGCGGCGCGGGGGCGGGTCGGCGCTGCGGTCGCGGCCCTCGAAGGCGATCAGGGTGGCGAGGATCTCCTCGCCCAGCATCTCGACCTGCCAGTCCATCACGCCCTCGACGCGGGAGAGCTCCTCGAGCGTGTGGGGCTTCTCGACCGCCAGGTGCACGAGCACGTGGCGGTTGAGGATCAGGGACGAGTCGATGCCCTCGCGCTGGGCGCGCCCCTTGCGCCAGCGCTTCAGCTCGTCGTGCAGCTCGAGGTCGTCGTCGGAGAGCCGCGCCGTCTCCTCGCGCCGCGAGGGCTTCGGCAGGCGCTCGAGCGGCCCTGCCTCGCGCGCGCGCTTCAGCGCGTCCAGCACGCGCTCCCCGTGGCGCTTCGCCTGGCGCGGCGAGAAGCCGTGCACGTCCGCCAGGTCGGAGGCCCGGCGGGCGCGCGCCCGCGCGAGGTTCAGCA
>JAUIDW010000289.1 GCA_030428395.1 bacterium
GGGAGTAGATGAACAGGATGTCGCCGGGGAACAGCAGCGTGCCGTGGAGCAGCCCCAGCACCGCCAGCACGCCGAGGCGTCGCAGGTAGGGGCGCTCGAACGCGCGCCCCGCGGCGCGGGCGCGGTCCCGCTGGAGCGCGAGCCCGGCCCCGAACAGGATCGAGAACAGCGCGACGAACTTGGTCAGGACGAGCGCGGTCAGGACGAACCAGGCCGCGACGTCGGCAGGTGGGCCCCCCGGCGGCGCGTAGGCCGCGTCGGAGGTCCGCGCGAAGCTCGGCAGGTTGGCCGCCAGGACGCCGAGCAGCGCGAACCCGCGCAGGACGTCCAGGGCGACGATGCGCTCCGAGGGGGGCGTGGGGGCGGCGGCGCGCACGCACCCAGTGTGCCGAGGGCGGCCGAGGGGCGGGAGCACGCGCCCGGGGCAGCGGTCACGACCGTCTCCACCTCGGCGTCGCTCGGGACGGGGCGGATCGGGTCGCCGCCACGGGGCTGGACACCTCGCCGCCTTCATGTCACTGTGCGGTGACATGACCGCCGCGACCGCACGACGCGTCGACCTCGTCTGGCGCGCCCTCGCCGACCCGACCCGGCGGCGGGTGCTCGACGAGCTCGCCGAGCGCCCGCACACGACCGGCGAGCTGGTCGAGCGCTTCCCGGCGCTGTGCCGCACCGCGGTGATGAAGCACCTCGACGTACTCGAGCGCGCCGGGTTGCTCGTCGTGAAGCGCGAGGGTCGGGTGCGCTGGAACCACCTGAACCCCATGCCGATCCAGCGGCTGTACGACCGCTGGGTCTCGAAGCACGTGCGCGGGGTCGCCTCGGCGGCCTCGCGGCTGAAGGACCACGTCGAGCGCGGGGGCGGTCCCCGCCGCGCGACCACCCCCGAGAGACGAGGAAGAACGAGATGAGCGCGAACGACCGGAACGTGCGCGTGGCGCAGTACGAGATCGAGGTCCCCATCGAGCGCCCCCGCGCGGACGTCTGGCGGTCCCTGACCGAGGAGATCGACGCCTGGTGGCTGCCGGACTTCCACATGGTCGGCGAGGGCTCGGTCGTCACGCTGGACGCGCGCGCGGGTGGGCAGCTGCTCGAGGCGCGCGCCGACGGCAGCAGCCTGCTGTGGTGCAGCGTCCACATGTGCGTGCCGGGCGAGGCCCTGTACCTCGTCGGGCACCTCGCGCCCGACTGGGGCGGGCCGACCCTGTCGATGCTGAAGATCGCGCTGGAGGACCGCGGCGAGGGCACGCTGGTGCGCCTGAGCGACTCGCAGCTGGGGCCGGTCTCCGACGAGAACCTGCGCAGCCAGGAGGACGGCTGGCGGCAGCTGCTGGGCGACGGTCTCAAGCGCCACTGCGAGCGCTGAGGCGGGCGCGCCGGGCGGTGTCGAGGTATCGTGGCGCGACCCCCCGGGCCGCCAGGCCCGCTCCCCGTTCGACCCGGAGCCGCCGATGTCCACCCTGCTCGCCCCGGCCTTCGCGGCCGCCCTCTCGCTCGTCCCGGCCCGTGCGGCCCAGGAGCCCGCCGCGGCGGAGGAGACCGCCCCGGCCGGGCCGCGGGCCTTCGAGGTCGCCGACTACTACCGGACGGCCTTCGTCGGCGCCCCGGCGCTGGCCCCGGACGGCTCGCGCGCGGTCTTCGCCGTGCGCCGCCACGACCTGGCGGCCGGGGAGAGCTGGAGCGAGCTGTGGAGCCTCGACCTGCGCGCCGGGGACGGCGCGAACGGCCTGCGCCAGCTGACCCACGGCCGCCACGCGGACGCGGCGCCGGTGTTCTCGCCCGACGGCCGCAGCGTCGTGTTCTCGTCCGACCGCGAGGAGGGCGTGCAGCTCCACGTCCTGCCGCTCGACGGCGGCGAGGCGCGCGCGCTCGCGGGCTTCCCCGGCGGCCTGTCGGACGCGGTGTGGTCCCCCGACGGCCGCACCCTGGCGGTCACCGCGCACGTGGACCCCGCCTGCGGCGGGGACGCCGACTGCAACGAGCGCCTCGCGCGGGACCGGGACCAGGGCGGGCTCTCGGTGCACGTCGCCGACGACCTGCTCTACCGGCACTGGACGAGCTGGCGCGACGACCGCTACGCGCACGTGCTGCTGCTCGACGCGGAGACCGGCGAGGTCCTGCGCGACCTGACGCCGGGGCCGTTCGACAGCCCGGTGTTCTCGCTGGGCGGCGGTCCCGCCTACGTCTTCTCGCCGGACGGCGGCGCGCTGTGCTTCGTGTCGAACCGCGACGAGGACCAGGCCGGGTCCACGAACGCCGACCTGTGGGAGCTCGACCTCGACGATCCGGACGCCGGGCCGCGCAACCTGACCGCGTCGAACGCGGGCTGGGACGGCGCGCCGGCGTACTCGCCCGACGGGCGCTCGATCGCGTTCCTGTCCCAGGAGACCCCGGGATACGAGTCCGACCTGCGGCGGGTCGCCGTGCTGGACCGCGCCTCGGGCGAGGTGCGCTACCTGACCGGGCGCACCGGCTTCGACCAGATGGCCAGCGCGGTGCGCTGGACGCCCGACGGCGCGGCGCTCGTGTTCCAGGCCGACGAGATGGGGCGCACGCCGCTCTTCCGCGTGCCGGCGGCGGGCGGGCGGATCGAGCTCGTGCTGCGGGACGCCACCATCGACGGCTGGGAGCTCGCGCCCGACGGCCGGGGCGTCGTGTACTCGCGGCGCGCGGTGGGGGCGCCGCCGGAGCTCTGGCGCGTGGACGGGCCGGGCCAGGAGCCGCGGCGGCTGACGACGTTCAACGCGGAGCTCGAGGCGGAGGTCGACGTCCGCCCTGCCGAGGAGATCTGGGTCCGCGGCGAGGGCGACACGCGCATCCACGTGTTCCTCGTCAAGCCCCACGGGTTCGACCCCGCCCGGCGCTACCCCCTGATCCTCAACGTCCACGGCGGCCCGCAGTCCCAGTGGACCGACGCCTACCGCGGCGACTGGCAGGTCTACCCGGGCAAGGGGTACGTCGTCGCCTTCGCCAACCCGACCGGCTCGACCGGCTACGGGCAGGCCTTCGTCGACGGGATCGCCTGCGACTGGGGCGGGCAGGTGTACCGCGACCTGATGAAGGTGACCGACGCGCTCGAGCAGCTGCCGTACGTCGACTCGGGTCGCATGGGCTCGATGGGCTGGTCCTACGGCGGCTACATGATGATGTGGTTCCAGGGGCACACCGAGCGCTTCCGCTGCCAGGCGGCGATGATGGGGCTCTTCGACCTGCCGTCGTTCTACGGCGCGACCGAGGAGCTGTGGTTCCCCGAGAAGGACCTGTGCGGCACGCCCTGGACGTCCGAGGACTACCGCCGCTGGTCGCCCTCCGAGCACGTCGAGGCCTTCGGCACCCCCGCCTTGATCGTGACCGGCGAGCGCGACTACCGCGTGCCGTACACGCAGAGCCTGCAGTACTTCACCGCGCTGCGCCGCCGGGGCGTGCCCGCGCGCCTGGTCGTGTTCCCCGGCGCCGGCCACTGGCCCGGGTGGCAGGAGATGGCGTTCTACTACAACGTCCACCTCGACTGGTTCCACCGCTGGCTCGGCGGCCAGCCGGCCCCGTGGGACGTGGGCGAGCACGCGCGCAACCGCGCCTTCGGCTCGCGCGCCGGGGGCTGAGCCGCGCGGTCAGCGGACGGACCAGATCTTGATGAACTGGCCCGGGACGTGGCTCTCGACGAGCGCGGGCGGGCGGCCGGCGCGCAGGATCCGCTGCTGGACGTGCGCCGGGACCGCGCCGGCGTCGTGCACGACGTAGTCGATGGGGTAGCGCTGGAACAGGTCGGTGCCGCGGGGGAAGCGGTAGGTGTACGCGCGCCGCCCGCTCATCACCGAGAGCGTCGGCGCCGCGTTGCAGAGCAGCGCCGCGTCCGGGGGCGTGTTCTCGCGCACCCAGGCCGCGGTGGCCTCGAGGTCGTCCCACCACTGCCCCTGGGTCGCCCCGGCGTAGGGCCACGCGCGCGGGCTGCGGTGGTGGCCGAAGGCGAGCGCGTTGCCCAGCAGGAGCGCGGCGAACAGCGCGGCGGCGGGCAGCGCGCCGGCGACGGGTCCCAGGCGGCGCGCGACCAGGCGCCCCAGCGCGTCCAGGGCGAGCAGCGCGTAGAGGTACAGGAACGGCACCAGCGGCTGCACCAGCCGGTTGGCGTACACGAAGTACGTCAGCACGAGCGCCACGTACAGCGCGGTCCAGGCCTCGAACATCGACGGCCGGCGGCGCAGCGCGACGGCGAGGCCGGCGAGCACCAGCACGGCCGCCGGCCAGCGCCACGCGGTGACGCCCTCGAGGTGCGCGAGCTGTTCGTCCAGGTCGCCCAGGAGCTGGCCGCCGTTCGCGGCCACGCGCTCGACCCAGCCGGCGAGGTCGACGCGCGGCGAGGCGGGGTCGCCGGGGTCGACGTGCAGCATGGCGGTGCCGTAGTCGAACAGCAGGAACTGGTCCGCCGGGCTGCGCGCGCCCTGCGCCACGCGGCCGGAGTGCAGCATCCACGGCAGGATCAGCAGCACCGGCAGGGCGGCGCCGACCAGCGGGCGCCAGCGCTGCACGCCCCGGTCGGCGCGCAGGCCGACGAGCAGCGCCCCGGGCAGCGCGAGCACCGCGACGGTCCGCAGCCACGCCGCGGCCGCGAGGCAGAGCGCGCCGCCGAGCGCCCACAGCCACCAGCGCGGCCCGCGCCGGGCGGAGGCGTGCAGCATCCCGCAGCCGCCGAAGAGCAGCGCGAGGAACGGGTACTCCGCGAACAGGAAGTTGAACGTGCGCACGAAGAACGGCGACGTGCCGGTCAGCAGCGCGACCGCGAGCGCGATCCACGGCCCGTGCAGCGGGCGCAGCGCGGCGTAGATCGCCGCCACCGCGACGGCGGCCCAGGCCATCACCAGGCGGTTCAGCAGCAGCGGGTCGAAGGCGTCGGGCTCGACCAGCAGCGACACCACCGCCGACAGCCCCGGCGGGCGCAGGAAGAACGGCTCGCCCTGGTACGCGTAGCCCTCGCCCGCGGCCAGGGACTGGGCCGTCAGCAGGTACATCGAGCAGTCCCAGCGCGGCTGCCAGCCGGGCACGGTCCAGACCGTCAGCGCCAGCAGGGCGTAGGCCGCGAGGCAGACCGCCGCGACCGGCCCCGCCGCGCGCGCGAGGCGGTCGCCCGGGGCCCGGGCGTCACCGGGGGGCGGAGGGGGAGCGAGGGGCGCGTCCAAGCCGCTCAGAGTAGCTCCTCGAGGGCCGCGAGCAGCCGCCCGACTTCCGCCTCGGTGTTGTAGTGCACCAGGCTCGCGCGCACGACGCCGTCGTCGTCGGGCAGCCCGAGCGCGCGCGTGGCGCGCAGCGCGTAGAAGTGCCCGAAGCGCAGCGCCAGCCGGCGCTCGTCGAGGCGCTCCACGAGCTCGCGCGAGGCCAGGCCGTCGACCGTGAAGGCCACCGTCGGGACGCGCCGCGCGGGGTCGGCGGTGGCCGGGCCAAGCAGCCGCGTGCGGGGGTGGCGCGCGAGCGCCTCGACCAGCGGGGCCACGACGCGCGCCTCGTGGTCCGCGACGGCGTCGAAGGCCGCCGCCAGGCGGTCGCCGTCCGCGGCGCCCGCGGAACCGGGGGCGAGGGCCTCGAGGTACTCGGGGATCCCCGCCAGCCCGGCCGCGAGCTCGTGCGCCACGCCGCCGGGCTCGAGCTTCCCGGGTCCCTCGGTGCCGGCGTGGAAGAAGTGGTTGCGGTTGGGGAGCCGCGCCAGCACGTCCCGGCGCACGTACGCGAGGCCGACGTGGGGTCCGTAGACCTTGTAGGCGCTCGCGAAGTAGAGGTCGGCCCCCAGCGCGCGCACGTCCACGCGCCGGTGGGGGGCGTAGGCCACGCCGTCGACCGAGAGCAGCGCGCCGGCGGCGTGCACCCGCTCGGCCACCGCGCGCACGTCGTGGATCCCGCCGACGACGTTCGACACGTGCGCCATCGCGACCAGGCGCGTGCGGGGGCCCAGCAGCGGCTCGAGGTCGGCCGGGTCCAGGCGCTGCGCCGCGCGGTCGAAGCGCCACTCGCGCACGACCGCGCCGCGGGCCGCGAGCGCGCGCCACGGGCCGACGTGCGCCTCGTGATCGAGGTCGGTCACGACCACCTCGTCCCCGGGCTCGAGCGTCGCGGCGAACGCGTCGGCGATCGTGCGGGCGTTCACTGTGGTCGAGGCGCCGAGCACGACCTCGTCGGGGTCCGCGCCCAGCAGCCGGGCGGCGGCGGCGCGCCCCGCGGCGACGGCCTCGCCGGCCTCGACCGACAGCGCGTGGGAGGCGCCGAGCTGCACCTGGCGGCGCTCCATGTGCTCGCGGACGCGCTCGACGACCGTCCGCGCGGGCAGGCTGCCGCCGGCGTTGTCCATCAGGGCCCAGGGGGTCGCGAGCCCCGGGAAGCACGAGCGGGCCAGTTCGACGTCCAGCACGGCGGGAGTCTACAATTCGACTCCCATGTCCAACTTCTCCATCTCGCGCGTCCTGCCGGGCGCCCCCGAGCGCGTCTTCCAGATCCTGACCGACTTCCCCAACGCCGCGAAGAACATCGGCGGCATCGAGCGCGTCGAGATGCTGACCGAGGGCCCGGTGGGCCCGGGCACGCGCTTCCGCGAGACCCGGGTGTTCATGAAGAAGGAGGCGACCGAGGAGATGGAGGTCGTCGGCTGGGACCCACCGCGCAGCTACACGCTCGGCGCGTTCTCGTGCGGGTGCGACTTCCGCACGCAGGTGTCCTTCGTCCCCGAGGGCGATGGCACCCGCGTGACGATGGACTTCGAGTCGACCCCGCGCACCCTGGCGGCGAAGCTGTCGGCCCCGCTCGGCGCGCTGATGATGGGCCCGATGAAGAAGTGCATCGAGCAGGACCTGATCGACGCGGGGAACGCCCTGGGCGGCGGCGCGGCGACCGCGGACCGGGGCGACGCGCCGGACGGCGGTCAGGCGCCGGCGCGGGGGTGGGCGCGCTCGTAGATCTCGCGCAGCCGCTCGATGGACACGTGCGTGTAGACCTGCGTCGTCACCAGGTGCGCGTGCCCGAGCAGCTCCTGGACCGAGCGCAGGTCGGCGCCGGCGTCCAGCAGGTGCGTCGCGAAGCTGTGGCGCAGCGTGTGCGGCGTGGCCGGCCGCCGCAGCCCGGCCGCCAGGACGGCGGAGCGCACGATGCGCCCCAGCGAGCGC
>JAUIDW010000290.1 GCA_030428395.1 bacterium
GCGCGGCGCTGGGCCCGGACCTCGCGCCGCGCGCCTCCGTCGTCGCGACGAGCGTCCTCGGCGGCGAGGAGGGCGAGGCGTCCTGGGGCGCCGCGCGCGCGGTCGACGGGGACCCGGAGACCGCCTGGGCGCCGGCGGAGCGACGCGGCGGCGCGCTCCTGGTCGCGTTCCCCGAGCCGGTCGCCTTCGACCGCGTCCACCTGCGCGAGGCCCTCGCGCACGGCCAGCGCCTGCGCGACCTGGCCCTCGACGTGGAGACGCCGCAGGGCGGCTGGCGCACGGTCGTCCGCCAGCCCACCGTCGGCGCGCGAACCGAGGTCGCCTTCGCGCCCGTGCGCACCCGCCGGCTGCGCCTGCGCCTGATCGACGCGCGCGAGGTCCCCGCGCTGGCCGAGCTCGCGCTGCACCGCTCGCCGCCGGTCGCGAGCGTCGCCACGCCGCCGCGCCCCTTCCTCGGCGCGCTCGACGTCGAGCTGGCCTGCGACGCCCCCTGGGCCGAGCTGCGCTACACCACCGACGGCACCGACCCCGTCGCGAGCTCGCCGCGCTACGGCGAGCCGGTGCGCCTGACCGCCACGACCGAGCTGCGCGTCCGCGCCTTCGAGGACGGCGTCGCCGGGCCGGTCGCGCGCGCCGCGTTCCACGCCCTCGCGCCCGCGGACCTGCGCCCGTCCGTCGCGTTCTTCCGCGAGCCCGACGCCGGCCTGCGCCTGGCGGCGTTCGCGGACGGCGTCGAGGACCTCGACGCCCTCTCCGGGGCCGAGCCCGTGCGGCGCGCCGTCGTCCCCGACCTCGACGGTGCGCTGGCCGCGCTGGAGGGCGCGCGCGCGCTGCGCCTCGAGGGACACTTCCGCGCGCCCGCGGACGGCGTCTTCGCGTTCGAGCTGGAGTCGTACGGACCCGCGCGCGCGCAGGTCGGCGACACGTCGTTCGCGCCCGGCGCGCCCGGGTTCGCCGCGCTCGCCGCCGGCTGGCACCCCGTGGTCGTCGAGCTGGTCGTGGCGCCCGGTCCGCCGCCCGCGTGGACCGTGCGCGGCCCCGGCGTCGAGCGCGGCGCGGTGGACGCGCGCATGCTCGCGCAGTGACCGCCGCGTCGACGCGCGACGCCGGAGTCGCGCGGCGTTCACCCCGATCGGGATCAGTTCTGGGGGCTTCTCCCCACGAGCCTCTTCGCGCGACGCGTTGCGCGCGCATCGCTCGCTCTCGCCCGGGTGAGTGAATCCACGAAGTTCGCGCGCGCGGCGAATGCGTCCCCCCGCGAGGGAGGAGTCCGCATTACGCTCGACCGCGCTCGCGAGGAGGTCGGGTACGGCACCTCGCAGGGAGGAGATGCGCGGAGACGCCAGGGAGGCGCTCCGCCAACCCCGGCTCGGCGCGCCCGCGCGGCGCGCACGCTCATCCACGGGAGGGATGAACATCATGTACCGTCCGACACTCCGCGCGATCGCCGTGGTCGCGCTCTCCGCCTCCGCGTTCGCAGGCGGCGGCGTCCTCATCAACGAGGTCGACTCCGACAACCCCGGGACCGACATGCTCGAGTTCGTCGAGCTCTACGACGGCGGCGTCGGCAACACCGCCCTCGACGGCCTGGTGGTCGTCCTCTTCAACGGCTCCTCGGACACGTCCTACGGCGCCTTCGACCTCGACGGGTTCACCACGGACGCCAACGGCTACTTCCTGCTCGGCGACTCGGCGGTTCCGGGCGTCGGCCTCGTCATCGGGACGTCCAACGCGCTCCAGAACGGCGCGGACGCCGTCGCCCTGTACACCGACGACGACACCAGCTTCCCGAACGGCACGGCCGTCACGGCGACGAACCTGGTCGACGCCGTCGTCTACGGCACGGGCGACCCGGACGCCACGGGCCTCCTGGCCGTGCTCGGCGGCCCCCAGGTGGACGAGAGCGCCAACGCCATGTCGACGACCGACTCCTGCCAGCGCTGCCCGTCGGGCACCGGCGGACCGCTGAACTCCGCGGCCTTCTCGGTGCAGGGCGCGAACCCCGGCGGGGACTGCACCCCGCCTCCGGGACCGACCGTCCTCATCAACGAGGTGGACGCCGACAACCCCGGGACCGACACGCTCGAGTTCGTGGAGCTGTACGACGGCGGCGCCGGCAGCACGCCCCTCGATGGTCTCGTCGTCGTGCTCTACAACGGCTCCTCGGACACGTCCTACGGCGCGTTCGACCTCGACGGCTTCAGCACGGACGCCAGCGGCTACTTCGTGCTCGGCGACGCGGCGCTCCCGGGCGTCGACCTGGTCATCGGGACGTCGGACACGATCCAGAACGGCGCGGACGCCGTCGCCCTGTACATGGACAACGGCCCCAGCTTCCCGAACGGGACCGCCGTCACGGCGACGAACCTCGTCGACGCGCTCGTGTACGGCACGGGCGACGCGGACGACGTCGGGCTGCTGGCGGTGCTCGGCGGGCCACAGCTCGACGAGAACGCGAACTCCATGTCGACGGGCGACTCCAGCCAGCGCTGCCCGTCGGGGACCGGCGGGCCGCTCAACTCCGCGGCCTTCTCGGTCAGCGCCGCGAACCCCGACACGGATTGCACCCCGCCCCCGGTCGCCGACGTCCTCATCAACGAGGTCGACTCGGACACGGTCGGCAGCGACGCTCTGGAGTTCATCGAGCTGTGGGACGGCGGCGTCGGCAACTCCGACCTGACCGGGCTCGTGCTCGTGTTCTACAACGGCGCCACCGACACGGTGTACGGCGCCACCGACCTCGACGGCCTGTCGACGAACGGCTCCGGCTTCTTCGTCTACGGCAACGCCGCCGTGCCGGGCGTGGACCTGGTGTTCCCGGACAACTCGCTCCAGAACGGCGCGGACGCCGTCGCGCTGTACGCGGGGGACGACACGGACTTCCCGTTCGGGTCGCCCGTCACGCTCACCGACCTGGTCGACGCGTTCGTGTACGACACCGACGACGTCGACGACGCCGGCCTGCTGGCGCTGCTCCTGCCGGGCGAGCCCCAGGTCAACGAGCGCGGCGCGAACGACGGGACCGGCCACTCGAGCCAGCGCTGTCCGAACGGCGCGGGCGGCGCGCGGGTCACGTCCGAGTACGTCCAGGCCCTGCCGACGCCGGGCTCGAACTGCACCGGACCGCGCACCTACTGCACGGGCAAGACCAGCTCGCTGGGCTGCGTTCCGTTCCTGACGTTCAACGGCACCCCGAGCGCCACGAACACGGGCCCGTTCCAGGTGGTCGTCAACGACCTCCTGCCCAACGAGTTCGGGTTCATGATCTACGGCATCTCCGGACCGTCGAACCTGAACTTCCACGGCGGCAAGCTGTGCGTGAAGTCGCCCTTCGCCCGCTGGCTGCCGGTCAAGGCCTCGGCCTCGGACGGGCCGCCGCCCTGCACCGGCCGGCTGGTCAAGAACCTCAACAAGCGGATCCAGAGCGGCATCGACCCGTTCCTGACGGTCGGCCAGAAGTTCAACGCCCAGTTCCGCCAGCGCGACGCGGCGCTGAACGACGGGTTCAACGACATCCTGTCCGACGGCCTGCGCCTGGTGATCAACCCCTAGGCGGCGTTCGTTCCGTCCTCGCCGGGGAGGGGCGCGTCGCGTCCCTCCCCGGTCTCGTTCCCCCGCCGGACGCCCCCGGCCGGAGACCGGACCGGCCCGCGGGCCGGGTCGCGCGCGGCGCGCGCTGGACGCGCGGCGCGGGGGCGCCAGAATGCGGCGGCGCCCGCGCGCCCCGCCGCCATGGAGCTCGTCCGCCTGCCCGACGCCGCCGCCGTCGCCTCCCGCGCCGTCGAGACCGTGCTGGAGGTGCTGCGCGCGGAGCCGCGCGGCGCGCTGCTGCTGCCCGCCGGCGCCACGCCCGTGCCGGTCTACGCCGAGCTGGTCGCGCGCGCCGCCGCCGGAGAACGCGCGCTCGACGCGGCGCAGCTCTTCCAGCTCGACGAGGTCGTCGGGCGCGGAGCGGACGACCCGCGCAGCTTCGCCGCGTTCCTCCGCGCTCACCTGCTGGACCCCCTCGGCCCCCGCCGGGGCGGCGCGCACCTGCTCGACGGGGGCGGCGACCCGGCCGCGACCGTCGCGGCGCACGCGGCGGCGCTCGAGCGCGCGGGCGGGGCCGCGCTGGCCGTGCTCGGGCTCGGACGCAACGGCCACGTGGCCTTCAACGAGCCCGGTTCGCTGCCCACCGACGGGGCCCGCGTCGTGGAGCTCGCCGCGGAGACGCGCGCGGCCCAGGGGGACGGCGCGCGGCTCGGGCTGACCCTGGGGCTGCGCGAGCTGCTCGCCGCGCGCCGGCGGCTGCTGCTCGTCACCGGCGAGACGAAGGCCGACGTCCTGGCGCGCCTCGCGTGCGACGCGCCCTCGGCGGAGCTGCCCGCCAGCTGGATCGCCGCGGCCCCGCGGACCACGGTCCTGGCGGACGAGGCGGCCTGCGCCCGGCTGGCTCCCGCCTGAGGTCGCCCGTGGCGTCCCCCGCCGAGCCGCCCCGCGCGCGAACGCTGCCCGACGCCGCGGCCTTCCTCGAGGAGGCGGGCGAGCTGCTGCTCGCCGACGAGGCGCGCTGGAGCCTCCCGCTCGGCCTCGCGCTCGAGCTGAGCGCCTCGCCTTCGTCCGCCCCTGTCGCCGCCGGGCCGACGCCGTGGTTCGCCGTGGTCGAGCGCGGCGGCCGCGTGCACGGCGCGGCCCTCCAGACCCCCGGGCGCCCCGTCGTCGTGACCGACGTGGGCGAGGCCGACGCCGGGCCGCTGGTGGAGGCGCTGCGCGCGCGCTCCCTCGATCCGGCGCAGCCGGCGTCCGGCGCGCGCGCCGTGCCCGCGATCGTCGGACCGGCCGCCGCGGCGGCGCGCGTCGCGATCGCGTGGTCGCGCGCGACGGGCGCCTCCCGCCTGCGCGCGCTGCCCCAGGGGCTGCACCGCCTCGACCGCCTGGTGGAGCCGGCGCGCGTGCCCGGCCGCCCGCGGCGGGCCGGCCCGGCGGACGAGTCGCTCGCCCGCCCGTGGTTCGCCCGCTTCGCCGCGGACACGGGCTTGCCCGGCCCCGCGGGCGAGGACGCGGGCGCCGGCCCCGCGCGGATCGAGGCGCTGCACGCCGGCGGCCTGCACCTGTGGGAGGACGGCGACCCGCCCGCGCCCGTCGCCATGGCCGCGCTCCTGCGCCCGACCCCCCACGGCGTCTCCGTCGGCTACGTGTACACGCCCGACGCCCTCCGCGGACGCGGCTACGCCAGCGCGCTCGTCGCCGCCGTGACCCGGACCGCGCTCGCGTCGGGAAAACGCTTCTGCACGCTGTTCACCGATCTCGACAACCCGGTGTCCAACCGGATCTACGCGCGCCTCGGCTACCGGCTCGTCGCGGAGTTCCGGATGGAACGGTTCGAGCCGCCCGCGTGAGCGCGCGCCGGGGTTCGCAAGAGTCCCGTCAGGATTCCGTCGGACCCGCTTCAGATCCGGGGCCAACACTCCCGAAACACGGAGAGCCGGAGGCGGGGTCCACACCCCTCGCCGCGGGCACCACCGGGCGAGAGGACCCGGCGGGGGACAACGAAAAGGGAGACAGGGATGGGGAACCACCACGATCACGCCGGGAGCCGCGCGGGCTTCTCGCTCGTCGAGCTCAGCATCGTCGTCTCGATCATCGCGGTCATCGCGGGGATCGGGCTGCCGCGGCTGGCGCGCTCGCGCGTCACCGCCAACGAGAACGCCGCGCTCTCGACGCTGCGCACGGTCGCCAGCGCGCAGAACATGACGCAGCTCAGCGGCGTCATCGACACGAACCTCAACGGGGCCGGGGAGTACGCCTACTTCGGCGAGATGACCGGCCTGCTGCCGACGCGCGTCGGCGCCGGCGGCGTGCCCGTCCTGGGCGCCGCGGGCTTCGACGAGATGAACCCGGCGGCGATGTCCTCGACGATGTCGCAGGTCCAGGCGGACGCGCTGGGCGACGGCGTCGTGATCCGCTCCGGCTACGTCTTCAAGATGTTCCTGGGCGGCGCGCAGGCCGGCGGCGTGGTCCCCGGCGTGCCCGAGGCCCCGGGCGGCGGCGCCAACCCGGGCAACATGCCCAACGGCAGCGGCGCCGAGCAGTACTGGGCCTGCTACGCGTGGCCGGTCGTGGCCGGCTCCTCGGGGAAGCGCGTCTTCTTCATGAGCAACGAGGGCGTGATGCTCCAGTTCCCCAACCTCACCAACACCTACGACGGCACCAACGCCGCGGCGAACATCCCGGCCTACGACGCCGCGCTGCTGAACGGGCCCGGCCTGAACGGCATGGCCGCGCCGCTGCCGCCGCGGGGCGTCCTGGCCAACGACGGCAACCTCTGGACCGTGCTCCAGTAACGCTCGCCGCCGCGGCGACCGCCCGGACGGTCCGACCCGGCCACGCCGGGTCCCCGGGCGACCCCGCCGCGACGGACTCCACTCCGCACCTCCCGACGGGCCCCGCGTGAACGCGCGGGGCCCGTCTCTGTTCGCGGGGCCGGCGCCCCCGCCGGGCCGCCGCGCTAGACTCGCCCCGTGGACGGCCCGACCTGGGAGGAGTTCGCCGCGCGCGTCGCGCCGGCCCGCACGCTCGACCTGCGCCTCGAGCGGGCGGACGCCGACGGCGTCGCGGTCGTCATGCCGGTGACGCCCGAGCTGCTGCAGGTCGAGGACCGCGTCCACGGCGGCGTCCTGGCGACGCTCGCGGACACGGCCGCCGTGTACTCGCTGCTGGACGGGCTCGAGGACGGGCGCACGCTGACCAGCATCGAGTTCAAGCTCAACTTCCTGCGCCCCGCCCTCGCCGGCCGCGGCGACGTGGTGGCGCGCGCCCGCCCGGTCCAGCGCGGGCGCCAGGTCGGCCTCGCGGAGGTCGAGCTGCTCCAGGAGGGCCGGCCCGTCGCGCTGGGTCTCTTCACGTACCTCGTGGTCACGCCGCGGGCCGGGTGAGCGGTCCCCGGGCGGCGGGTCGCGCGGACGGCGCGCGCCTGCCAGGATGAGGAGACCGTGACGCGCGCCCGCGTCGTCCCTCGCCTCGCGTTGCCCGCCGCGCTGCTCGCGGCGCTGGGCCTGCTCGTGCTCGCGACGTGGCTCGGAGACCGCAGCTCCGCGGCGCCCGGGGACGCCGCGGTCCCGGCGCCCCCCTCCGCCGCCGCGCGCAC
>JAUIDW010000291.1 GCA_030428395.1 bacterium
AGACGAATCGGTCCGTGAGCTCGCGAATCTTGTCGGTGGAATTCTTGGACATCTTGTGGGGAGGAAATCGTTGAGAGGAACAGGAGCGGAATGTCGACGGACGAACCGGAATCGACGAGTCGAATCTACGGTTACGAATCCGCACTCCGGAACAACAAAGTGCTCGAATCGTTTATTGCACATTTCGACGGGCGCTTTTTCGTCCGCCGCGGTGCTCTTTTCGATTGTGGAATGCCAATGCAATTTCGTGACGGGCCGCGACGCCCGGCCGGACATTGTTCGATTCCGGTAGCCCCGGAATTCGCCTCTCCCGGTGGCGTAGGATCCCCCTTCGACCCGGGACCGTGGCGTGAGCCGGCGCGGCTCCGCGGGCCCGCTCCGACACGAAGCTCTCCCCGGGAGGGACCCCATGACCGCCACCCGCCGCCGCTTCCTGCAGGGCACGCTCGCCTCCGGCGCCCTGCTGTCGTCCGCCCACGCGCTGCCGCGGTTCGCCCGTCCGCGGGAGAAGCGCCGCATCCTGATCCTCGGCGGGACGGGCTTCCTCGGCCCCGCGCTGATCCAGGCCGTCCTCGACGGCGGGCACGAGCTGACGCTCTTCAACAGCGGACGGACGGAGTCGCGCCGCTCGGACGCCGGACGCCCGTCGGTGGTGCCCGAGGGCGTCGAGGTGCTGGTCGGCAACCGCGACCCGGAGCGGACGGCGGACGACCGGCGCCTGGCGGGCGACCCGGACGCGGAGGCGAAGCGCGACCCGGACAGCCCGCGGGGCCTGTCCCAGCTCGAGGGGCACACCTGGGACGCGGCCATCGACACCTCCGGGTTCTTCCCGCGCATGGTGGGCGCCTCGGCCGAGTTCCTGGCCGACCAGGTCGACCAGTACGTGTTCGTCTCCTCGATCTCGGTGTACGCCAGCCTGGCCGAGGCGGGCATCGACGAGTCCGCCGAGCTCGCCACGCTCGAGGACCCCACGGTCGAGGAGTTCGGCGAGAACTTCGAGAACTACGGCGGCGGCAAGGCCCTGTGCGAGGCCGCCGCGGAGGCCGCCATGCCCGGGCGCGTGACGAACGTCCGCCCCGGCTACATCGTCGGCCGCCGCGACACGTCGCGGCGCTGGATCTACTGGCCGTGGCGCACGTCCCTGGGCGGCGAGATGCTCGTTCCGGGCACGCCGACCGACCCCGTGCAGATCATCGACGTGCGCGACCTCGCCGAGTGGATCGTCCACTGCGTCGAGGCGCGCGTCACTGGCGTCTACAACGCGACCGGTCCCGCCGAGGAGCTGTCGATGCAGAGCATGCTGGCCGGCTGCCGCGCCGCCTGCGACGCGAAGACGGAGTTCACGTGGGCCGACCCGGAGTTCCTCGCGGAGCACGAGGTCTCCTTCCCCATCTGGACCTCGCCCGACTCCCCCGAGGCCGGCGGCCTGCACCGCGTGGACGTCTCCCGGGCGCTCGAGGCCGGCCTGCGCTTCCGCAGCGTCGAGGACACCGCGCGCGACACGCTCGAGTGGCACGCCTCGCTGCCGGAGGACCTGCAGGCGCGCATCGTCCCGCCGCAGCCCACGCGCGAGCGCGAGGCCGAGCTGCTCGGGCTCTGGGCCGCGCGGCAGGAGGGCTGAGCGCCCCGCGGACGGCCGGGGCGGGCCGCGGGATGCGCGTGCGTCGACACGGGGAGTCCGGACCGACCGTCGTGCTCGTGCACGGCGGCCCGGGCGCGCCCGGCACCCTCGCGCCGGTCGGGCGCGCGCTGGCGGACCGCCACCGCGTGCTGGAGCCGTTCCAGCGGCGCAGCGGCGGCGCGCCGCTGACGGTCGCGTCGCACGTCGCGGACCTGCGCGAGCTGGTCGCGCGCGAGTGCCCCGGAGAGCCGCCGCACCTCGTCGGGCACTCCTGGGGCGCGATGCTCGCGCTGGCCTTCGCGGCGGCCTGCCCCGACCGGGTCGCGTCCCTCGCGCTGGTCGGGTGCGGCACGTTCGACCCGCGGTCGCGCGCCGCGCTCGAGGCGGAGCTCGAGCGGCGCACGACGCCTTCGCTGCGCGCTCGCCTGGCGCGGCTGGAGCGGGAGGTGGCCGACCCCGACGAGCGGCTGGCCGCGCTCGGCCGCGCGGTGCTCCCGCTGTACGCCCACGACCTCTCCGGCGAGGAGCCCGAGCTCGAGCGCTGCGACGCGCGCGGCCACCGCGAGAGCTGGGACGACATGCTGCGGCTGCAGGCCGACGGCACCTACCCGGCGGCCTTCTCCGCCGTCACCGCGCCGGCGCGCATGCTGCACGGCGACCGCGACCCCCACCCGGGGCGCGCCATCTGGGCCGGCCTGCGGGCGCACGTCCCCCACCTCGAGCTGGAGGTGCTGGAGCGCTGCGGGCACGACCCGTGGCTCGAGCGCGCCGCGCGGGAGCCGTTCCTGGCGGCGCTGCAAGCCTGGCTCGAGCGGGCGGCGGACGGCGCGCGGGGCGGGTCCTAGGCCCCGGGGAGGCCCCCGCGGCCCCCGGCCGGGGGAATCCGGGATTCCGTGGCAGGCGGCCGCGGCGAGCTGCGCCAGGGGGTTCGGCGGCGCGACCGGGCGCGCCCCTCGCACCTCGCACCCCGGCACCTCGCAACCCTCGACCGCAGGAGTCCGACCATGACCCCGCCGACCACCCCCGCCGCGCTGACGGCCCCCGCCCTGACCCGCCCGCTCGCCGGGCGCCTCGCCTCGCTGCTCTACGGCGCGACCGTGTACGCCCTGTTCCTCGCGACGTTCCTGTACCTGGTCGGCTGGGTGGCCGGCGCCTTCGTGCCGAAGCACGTCGACGGCGGCGCCGCGGGCGTGCCGGCGGCCTCGACGCTCGAGGCGCTGCTCGTGAACGGCGCCTTCCTCGGCCTGTTCGCCCTGCAGCACGCGGTGATGGCGCGGCGCGGCTTCAAGGAGCGCTGGACGAGGGTCGTCCCGCCCCAGGTCGAGCGCAGCACCTTCGTCCTGGCGACGTGCGCCGTCCTGATCGGGATGGTCTGGAACTGGCGGGCGCTGCCGCAGGTCGTGTGGCACGTCGACGGCGCCGGCGCCGTCGCCCTGTGGACCCTCTCCGGCCTCGGCTGGGGCATCGTGCTGCTGTCGACCTTCCTGATCGACCACTTCGAGCTGTTCGGCCTGCGCCAGGTCGTGCGCCACTTCCGCGGCCTCGACGCCGAGCCGCCGAAGTTCCGCGAGCGCTGGATCTACCGCTTCGTGCGGCACCCGCTGATGCTCGGCTTCCTGATCGCCTTCTGGAGCACGCCGCACATGACCGTCGGCCACCTGTTCTTCGCGGCCACCGTGACGGTCTACATCCTGATCGCGCTGCAGATCGAGGAGCGCGACCTGGTCACCGCCCACGGCGACGCGTACCGCGACTACCGCCGGCGCGTGCCGATGCTCGTCCCGCTGCCCCGCCGAGCCGCCTGAGACGGAGCCCGAGGGACCCTTCCCCGCGGGGAGGGGAAACGCCGAGGCCCCGGGCCGACGTTGCGAGGCGTCGACCCGGGGCCGCTTCGTGCGGACCGGGTGGGGTCGGTCGCGGTGGTGGCGGGGGCGCGGTCAGCTCGGGCGGCCGTCGTCCCAGTCCTGCAGACCGTCGCAGAGCAGCTGGAACTCCTCCTCGGTCAGCACGCCGCGGAAGCGCTCGAGGTCGTGGCCGTCCCACTCGTCGAGGGCCTGGAGCTCCTCGATGCCGTGCTCGGTGAACAGGCGGCGCGCGGCGGCGACGCGCTCGGCGTCGCGGGGAACCACCGGGATGGGGTCTTGGGGCTCGGTCATGCCGGCAGACTAGCTCCCCCGCGGGACCGGCCCCAGGGGCCCTGGTGCGTAGCCCGGCGGGTCAGGAGGCCGTGCCGTCCGGCCGCGCGCGGCGGCACCACGCGGTCAGCGCGTCCAGCACGCGCGCGCGCTTCTCCTCCTCCGGCAGGTACGGCGCGCGGGACAGCTCGAGCTGCACCCACGGACGCTCGGCGGCGTGCGAGCGCGTGATCCAGCCGCCGGAGAACGGGTCGTTGCGCGCCACGGGGCGCTCGAGGGCGCGCTCGAGCTCCTCGGCGAGCGCCGCGAACCAGCCGGGCGGGCACGTCGTCCCGCCGCCGTCCGAGAGGCACGCCGCGGGCCGCGTGCGCCCCGGGTCCGGCCCCACCGGCGGCCCGCGCTCGGCCATGGTGTGGCCGTCGACGCCGAGCAGCACCGCGTCGTCGCGCACGGCGAGCCGCGCGTGGTACGGGCGGTGGTGCGCGGCCAGCAGGCGCTCGACGTCCGCCTCGTCCAGGGGCGCGCTCCACACGGGCTCGTCCCAGCAGGTGTGCGTCTTGACCACGCCGTCGCGCCGCCGGTCGGACTCGGGGCGGTTCATGTCCAGGACCGCGCGGGCGACGTCGGTCGCGACGTGGTGGGCCACGCGGTCGCCCAGCGCGTAGATCGCGGCCGCGCCGACGTCGCCGTCCGCGGCCACCTGCTCCGGCGTCAGCAGGCAGCGCGCCGCGAGCTCGGCGGGCACCGCGAGCCCCCCGTGCGGCACGGAGAGCAGCAGGGGCAGCGTCACGGCAGCGGCCCCGCCGCCGAGCCGTCGCGGCGCGGGTCGGCGACGCCCACGAAGCCCCGCCGCTCGTGCGCGACGGCCTGGACGCACCCGAGGTAGAACGAGTACGGCTCGCGCTCGTCGACCTCGTAACCGCGCGCGGCGATGCGGCGCGGGATGTCGTCGCGGAAGCGCGAGGCCTCGATCGAGACCTTGCCCGCGACGCTGCAGTGCAGGCGCGGCGCGTCCACCGCCTCGTACAGCGAGTGACCGGTCAGCGCGCGCAGCAGCACCTGCAGGATGGCCGAGACGATGCGCTCGCTGCCGGGGGAGCCGATCGCGAGCCACGGGCGCGGCCCGCGGAACACCAGGGTGGGCGCGACGCTCGCCCAGGGCGCCGCGTTCGGCCGCATGTAGTGGGGGTGCGTGATGTCCTCGTACTCGAACGCCGACATGTAGTCGTTGTAGAGGAAGCCCAGCTCCGGGGTCAGCACGCAGGACCCGAACACGCGCTCGATGGACTGCGTCAGCGCCACGGCGTTCCCCTCGCCGTCCATCACCGAGAGGTGCGTCGTCTCGCCGGTCGTCCGCAGGCGCTTGCGGATCCCGGCGGCGGCCTCGCGCGCGTACTCGCGACTCGTCATGCGCCGGTCCTCGACCTGCGGGTAGAAGGCCGGGTCGATCGGGCGGTCGTGGCGGTCCAGCGCGGCCCGCCGGATCACCTCCGTGAGCAGCAGCGCGCCCTCGGGCAGGTCGGGGTTCCAGGCCTTCTCCGGGAAGCGCTCCACGAGGTGCAGCATCTCGACCAGGACGCGGCCCGCTCCGGGCGGCGGGCACGTCAGCACGCGCAGGTTGCGGAAGCGCGTCGAGACGGGGCGCCGCTCGATCGGCCACGGCACCTGCGCCAGGTCGTCGTCGCGGAGCAGGCCGCCGTTCGCGACCATGTCGGCGTGGATGCGGGCGGCGATCTCGCCCAGGTAGAAGTCCTCGATCCCCGCGCTGGCCAGCCGGCGGAAGGTGCGGGCGAGCGCGGGTTGCCGGAGAATCCAGCCGACGGGCGGGGTCCGCTTGCCGTCCGCCAGGAACACGGTCGCGGCCGGGCCGCCGCGGAGCTTCTTGCGCTCGCGCCTCGCCAGGGCGTGGAAGAGCTCGCTGACCGCGAAGCCCTCCTCGGCCAGGCGCGCGGCGGGCTCGAGCAGGCTCTCGAGCGGCAGCCGCCCGTACGTCCGCGCCGCGTACGCCAGCACCGCCGGCGTGCTCGGCACGGTGGTCGCGCGGTGCCCGAGCCGGCGGTCCCGGGGCACGAGGCTCTCGGGCGCCGCGCGGTTCGGGGCCCGCGAGCTCCCGTCGAGCGCGAACGTGCGGCGCGGGTCGGCCGTGTGCGCCAGCAGCATGGTCTGGCCCCCGAGACCGGACGCCTGCGGCTCGCAGACACCCAGCGCGAAGGCGGCCGCGACCGCCGCGTCGAACGCGTTGCCCCCGGCCCGCAGCGCGGCCACGCCCGCGCGCGTCGCGGCGGGGTGCGCGGTGGCCACCATCCCGCCCTCGGCGAAGGCGTGCCGCTGGGGCCGCTCCCGCTGCGGGGAGAGGTCCAGCAGCTCGGTGTCGACCTCGGGTCGGCGGGCCACGCTCAGGACTCCGTCGCCAGCAGGAACTGGGCCAGCAGGAGCGTGCGCTGGATCAGGCTGATGCGCTGGACCGCCTCGCCGGGCGCGAAGGGGTCGCGCACGACCGGCCCGAGGCCGCACACCACCGGCACGCCCGCCGGCGCGAGGCCGGCGACCGACGACCAGACCGAGGAGTCGGTGCCGAAGGGGATCTCCCACTCCGCCGCGACCTTCGCCAGCTCGGCGGCGAGCTCGCGCGAGGCCCGCGACTCGGCCATGGGCGGGCGGTCGGACAGGAGCTCGAGCTCCCATCGCGCGCCGCGGCCCAGCACGGCGCGGACCTCCTCGAGCAGCGCGTCGGCCCGCGCCGGGTCCGCGTACGTGAGCCACAGGCGCGCACGCACGCGGTGCGGCAGGTGCAGCGGCAGCGTCTCCGTCTCGAGCTTGGTCACCGACGCCGACGCGCGCTCGGCGCGCGAGCCCAGGGTCGAGAGCGCCTCGACGCGCGCAGCCAGCCAGCGCAGCGGGTCCGGACGCCTCGACCCGCGCCCCGGACGCCGGGGCGTCCCCTCCACGACGAGCTGGTAGCGGCGCTCGCCCCGGCGCTTGGTGTACGCGCGGCCGTCCCCGGCGGACGGGCGGAGCACGAGCACCCGCCCCGCGCGCCCCATCGCCTCGCGGATTCGGTCGGCGCTGGCGGTCGCGTCGGCCCCCTCGTCCGCGTAGATCAGCACGCCGATGCGGCGCTTGCGCAGGAGCCGCGTGCTGCGCACGGCCCGCAGGGCGTACTCGAGCGACGCGAGCGCCCCGCGCGAGTTGCCGGAGCCCTCGCCGACGAGCCACTCGGGCTCGCGCCGGAAGGCCTGGGTCGTGGCCGCGGGCTCGAGCGGCACGTCGACGTTCGCCACCAGCAGCGTGCCGCCGTCCATCCCGGCGGGGGTCTGCCACAGCCGCGCGGCGCGCCCGTCGGGCTCCTCCGCGGCC
>JAUIDW010000292.1 GCA_030428395.1 bacterium
CACGGCCTGGCCGCGCGCGCCCGCGGCGAGGCACGCGAGCAGCGCGGCCGCGAGCAGGCGGCCGGGGAGGGGTTGCGCGGGGGCGGGGGCCACGGGCCGCCGAGCGTACCCGGGAACGCGCGTTCCCGCCGCCCGTTCGAGCCGCCGTCCGCGCCGGGCGGGACGCGGGCGGCCAACGCGAGGGCCCCCCGGCCGGCGGTCGCCGCCCGGGGGGCCCTCGGCGTGCCGGACGGTCTCAGCGGCTCGAGCTGGAGGCGACCGGGCCGGAGCCGGCGAACATGTCCTCGACCGGGACGATCGTCACGCGGTCGGCGGACACCTTCAGCGGGTGCCGCATGATCTCCTGGTCCTCCGCGAGCACCTCGTCGGGCTTCGGCACGTCGCCGTAGTCGATGGGGCTCGGCGCGTCGGAGACCAGCGCGTCGCGCAGGCCGGCGGCGTCCGCGGTGACCATGGCGATCACGAGGTCGTCGGTCTGCAGGTGCTTCGCGATGGCCGCGTTGACCTCCTCCAGCGTCAGCTCCGAGGTGATGCGGCGCAGGCGCTGCAGGTGGCCCTCCTCGATGCCGTAGAAGCGGTCGTCCACGGCGTAGCCCAGGCGCTCGGGCATCGTCTCGGCGTAGTGCGCGGCGTACTTGCGCATGAACGCCTGGGCGGTCTCGAACTGCTCCTGCGTCATGCCGTCGCGCGCCAGCTTCTCGACCTCGCGCAGGGCGGCGCGCAGCGCGAACACGGCCTGCTCGCTGGGCACCGGGCGGACCCACACCTCGAACAGCTGCTGGCGCCGCGCGACGTGGGTCGGCGGGACGGTGCGCCGGCCGCCCTGCGGGAAGGCCTCGATGTACGAGTAGTCCCCGTAGTTCATGCCGCGCGTCTCGCGGATGACGTTGTAGAGGTGGCTGAAGCTGTTGCGGTGCTGGCCCAGCCAGGCGTTGGCGAGCCAGAGGGCGTAGAACTCGCGCTCGCCGCGGTGCAGTTCGATCGGGTAGCCGAAGCTGATCGCGGTCGAGGGCCCGTCCTTCTCGACGAGCACGACGTGGCGGCCCTCGATTCCCGCGGGCTCCGGCGCGGCGACGCGCGGCGGGACGCCCTCGTCGAGCCGCGCGAGGTCCGCCTGCAGGCGCTGCAGCAGGCCGTCGTCGTAGGCGCCGCCCAGGGCGACGACCAGGTTGTCGCGCGTGTAGTGCTCGGCGAAGAACGCGCGCACGTCGTCCAGGGTCAGGGCGTTGAGCGAGGCGACGGTGCCGTCGACCAGGTGCTCGTAGGGCGTGCCGGCGAACACCGTGCCGTACAGCGCGGCCTTGCCCAGCTCCTCGTCCGAGGCGTAGCGCAGGTCGTTCTCGATCGACGAGACCATCTGCGAGCGGATGCGGTCGAAGTCCTCCTGGCGGAAGCCGGGGCGCAGGACGGCGTCGACGAAGAGCTCGTAGAACGGCCCGACGTTGTCGCGGTGGACGCGCGCGGAGACGACGGTCATCTCCTTGTCGACGCTGGCGCCGTAGCCGCCGGCGAGCGGGAAGAGGGCCTCGAGCACCTCCTCGTACGTGCGCTTCTGCGTGCCGCCGTCGCTGATCATGGCGGCCGTCAGCGACGCGAGCCCCTCCTTGCCGGCGGGGTCGTCCTGGCTGCCGACCTGGAACCAGAGCCGGATGGCGACGTTCGGGTCCTGCGGGACCGGCATCAGCACGGGCGGCTGGTTGCCGACGACCGCGTCGGGCAGGGCCTGGCCCGCCGTGTGCAGTACGGCGACGGTGCTGCGCTCGGGCACCAGCCAGCGCTCGGCCGCCCGGCGGACGTCCTCGGGCGTCACGGCCTCGAGGGTCGTGTACATCTCGTCCACGCAGGCCACGTCGCCGGTGATGGCCACGAACCGCGCCATGCCGCCGGCGACCTCGCTGGGCGTCGTCAGGCCCGAGAGGAAGCCGTACTTCAGGCGCGAGCGCACGTCGTCGAGCTGCTCGGGGTCGACGAGCTCGCGGCGCAGGCGCGCGACCGTGGCGAGGATCTCGCCCTCGACCGCGGCCACGTCGGCGGGGTCCTTCACGCGCGCGAAGACGCCCCACAGGTTGGGGTCGCGGTTGTAGCCGAAGTCCTCGAACATCGCGTCGACGCGCTGCTCCTCGAGGACGAGCTTCTTGTACAGGTCCGAGGTCGAGCCGAAGGCCAGCTCGCCGATCAGCGACGCCGCCATCATGTCGCGGTCCCCGGGCAGCATGCGCTCGCCCTTGAACACCACGGCCAGGATCGGGAGCGTCTTGCCGTCGAACGGGATCGTCACGCGGCGCTGCGCGGTTTGCTCGGGCTCGGTCGGGACGTCGGGCGCCTCGTAGCCGGGCTGCCAGCTCGCGTAGTTCTCGCGCAAGAGGCGCAGGGTCGCGTCGCGCTCGAAGTCGCCGACGACCATCACGACCACGTTCTCGGGGCGGTAGAAGCGGCGGAAGAAGCTCTGCGAGTACTCGAACTGGTCGGGCATGGCGGCGATGTCCGCCTCGAACCCGATCGTCGTGTGCTTGTACGTGTGCTGGTCGAAGGCGGCGTTCTGCAGCCCCTCGAACAGGCACCAGAACGGGTTCGTGCGGCCCTTGCGGTACTCGCCGTACACCGCGCCGGCCTCCGTCTTGAACTGCGCCTCGGTGTAGTTGAGGTTCTGGAACCGGTCGGCCTCCAGCTCGACGACCGTCTCGAGGTCCTCGCTGGCGAAGCTCAGGTGGTACGCGGTGTAGTCGTCGGTCGTGTACGCGTTCGTCTCCGCGCCCATCCCGTTGGCGACGGCGTCGAAGTCCGGGAAGCGCTCCGAGCCGCGGAACATCATGTGCTCGAAGAAGTGCGCGAACCCGGTCACGCCCTCCTCGACCTCGTCGCGGCTGCCCGTGCGCACGATCGACCAGTAGGACGTCAGGCCGTCCGAGGGCATCGGGATCAGGATCACCTTCAGCCCGTTCTCGAACGTGTGGCGCTCGACCTCGTAGGGGAAGACCCGCGCGTCGCGCGGGGCGGCGGAGCCCTCCTGTTCGGAGGCGAAGACCTGCGGGTTCTGGCAGCTCGCGGCGGCGAGCGCCAGCGCGGGAACCGCGGCGAGGAGCGCGGTGGACAGCGATCTCGGGAGCATGGCGGAGTCCTCCCCGATGCGGCATCGGGTCGAGGGGTGGGGCTGTGCGGAGCGGAGAAAGGGCAGCTACTCTACCGGCCCCCCACCTCCGCCGCACCCCGAACGCGCGCCTCGCACGCCCCACCATGGTCCAGAGCCCCGAGACACCCGACCTGCTCCCCTGCGTCGAGGTCGCGCCGTTCCCCGGCGAGCCCCGCCACGCCGTGATCTGGCTGCACGGCCTCGGCGCCGACGGCCACGACTTCGAGCCGATCGTGCCCGAGCTGGGCCTCGACCCGGCCGTGCCCGTGCGCTTCGTCTTCCCGCACGCGCCCGCGATCCCGGTCACGATCAACGGCGGCATGGTGATGCCCGCCTGGTACGACATCACGAACCTCGACCTGGGCCGGCGCCACGACGAGGAGGGCGTGCGCCGCTCCGCGCGCCACGTCGAGGCCCTGATCCGCCGCGAGAACGAGCGCGGGGTCCCCACCGCGAACATCGTCCTCGCGGGCTTCTCCCAGGGCGGCGCGATCGCCCTGCACCAGGGCCTGCGCCACCCCGAGCGCCTGGCGGGCCTTCTGCTGCTCTCGACGTACCTCGTCCTGCCCGACCGCCTGCCCGCGGAGCGCAGCGAGGCGAACGCCGACACGCCCGTCTTCCAGGCCCACGGCTCGCTCGACCCGATGGTCCCCATCGCCGGCGGCCAGCTGGCGCGCCGCGCGCTCGAGGAGCTGGGCCACGACGTCGAGTGGCACGACTACCCCATGCAGCACCAGGTCTGCCTGGAGGAACTGCGCGACATCGGCGCCTGGCTGCGCGCGCGCCTGGCGTCCTGAGCGCGACCCGCTAGGTCGAGACGAGGCCCTCGCGGATCGCGAGGCGGGCGAGCTCGGCGGCGGAGTGGCAGTCGAGCTTGCGCTGGAGGTTCTCGCGGTGCTTCTTGGCCGTGCCGAGGCTCATCTCGAGCGAGCGCGCGACCTCCTTGTTGCTGTGGCCGAGGGCCAGCAGCTGGAACACCTCCCGCTCGCGCGGCGTCAGCGACGCGATGCGGCTGGCCGGCGCGGGGTGGCCCTCCGTTCCGCCGCGGACCTGCGAGACGAGACCGCTCGAGACCTTCGGGGACACGTACGGGTCGCCGCGGTGAACCGCCTCGATGGCGAGCGCCAGCTCGGCGGCGTCGGAGTCCTTCGACAGGTACCCCTCCGCGCCGGCGCGCAGCGCCTGCTCCACGAAGCTCTGGCCCTCGTGGTGGGTCAGCATCACGATCTTCGTACGCGGCGCGACCTTGCGGATGTGCGCGATCGCGTCGATGCCCGAGAGCCCAGGCATCGTGATGTCCAGCAACACGACCTCCGGTCGCGCCGTGGCGATCTCGTCGAGCGCAGCGCGCGCGTCGTCGTGGTCGCCCACGACCTCGAACTCCTCCGCGCGATCCAGCAGCGCCTTGAACGCCGCGCGGATCATCGCCTGGTCGTCGATCAGGTAGACCTTGATGGGCTGCATGCCTAGTTCCTTGATCACGCCTGGCACCTCCGGATCGTGGTACCCCTGGACCCATCCAGCATAGGTCCAACGGCACCCGCCGGAATACGCTTCAACTCCGGCCCCGGTACGGCCTAGTGCGAAGGCGCCCCGTCCGGCGCGTCCACGAGGTGGGCCGGCACGTCGCAGCAGCCCCTGCGGGCCGCTTCCGGGGAGGTCCCGGGGTCCCCCGCGGGGCCGGCGGCCTCGACCGTCTCCCCGTTCCGGGTGCCGGAGGGCAGGGCCCGGACCACGGCGGCGGCCCCGAACAGCACCAGCGCGAGCCCCAGGGCCGCGCGGGCCCGCCCGCGCAGCGCGCGACCGGCGACGCGCGAGGCGGCGACGACCGCGCCGAGCGCCGGGCCGGTCGAGAGGCCGAACAGGAACGCTCCCAGGGCGGCGGGCGCCGGCTCGAGGCGCGACGCGAGCAGCACCGCGCCCCAGGACAGGCCGCACGGGATCAGGCCGTTGGCGACGCCCGTGCCGAAGACGCCCGCGGCTCCGGGCAGCGAGCGCACCGCGCCGAGCGCGCGCCGGGCCGCCGCGAGCGCGGGGGACCCGCGCCGCGCCAGGTCGCGCGCCCAGCCGGGGCGCAGCCCGAGCTGGCCGAGCCCCATGGCGACGAGCAGCGCGCCGGCGGCGACGCCGAGGACGGTCTGCAGCACCAGGAACGCGCCGCCGTCGACGCCGCGCGCGCGCACCCACGTGCCGCCGAGGGCCACGAGCGCGCCGAGCACCGCGTAGGAGGTCGCCTTGCCGACGACGTACAGCGCCTGCCGGCCGGCCGCGACGCGCGGGGGCGTCGACGGGTCGCCCGCGACCAGCAGCGCGAAGCCCCCGCACATCCCGGCGCAGTGCAGCGAGCCGAGCAGCCCGAGCGCCAGGAAGGGCAGCAGCTCCGCCCAGGAGATCACGGCGCGGCCTCGGAGGTCGCGCGCGCGGCGGGCCGCTCCGCGTCTCCTCCGCCCGCGCGCCCGGGCTCGGCCGGCCCGGCGGGGGCCGCGGCCCCGTCCGCGTCGTCGTCGGGGACGGGCAGCACGCCCATGCGCAGCGGCACCGGCGCCTCGTTGCGCGCCGTGGTCGCCTCGCAGGCGACCACGCAGTCGCCGCAGCGCAGGCAGTTCGCGTAGTTGGTCATGCCGTCGGGGTAGAACCCGATGCCCGCGCGCATCTCGCCCGTCGCCATCTCGGTCGGCTTCAGGTCGACGGGGCACACGGCCTCGCAGGCCTTGCACTCGGTGCACGCCTCGGGGTGGGCGAACTCGACGCCCGTGCGCGTGTCGGGCCCCAGCAGCGCGAAGTAGACCCCCGAGGGGCAGAACCCGCGGCAGAAGCGCATCCCGACCCACACGACCAGGCCGGTGAAGGCGGCGGTCATGCCAAACAGGAAGATCGAGGCGAAGGCGACGGCCCGGGGCGAGCCCTCGGTGAACACGCGCCAGTCGACCCAGAAGCTGAACGTGATGGCCGCCATCACGAAGTTGACCAGCGTCAGCAGCGAGCCCGCGGCGACCCGCGCGCGGAGGCTCTTGAAGCGCCAGCGGATCCACTCGGCCAGGCGGTTCAGGTTGCCCACCGGGCAGACGAACCCGCACAGCCAGCGGCCGAGGAAGCGGCTGGCCACGATGATGCCGACGTTCAGCGCCAGGAACGGGAACACGAAGGCCTTGGCGGCCTGGACCAGCCCGACCTGCTCGCCCAGGACCACGTGCCGCCCCGCCCACATGTCGAAGCGCAGCACGTCCAGGAGCGGGAGGGCGGCCACGGCGATCGTGAACACGATCCCGACCCCCCAGCGGACCCACGTGTAGCGGTGGAGGTGGCCGCGCTTCTTCCCGATCCCGTAGAGGGTGCGGTCCCGTTTCGGTCCTACCGGCATCTCGTGTCCTCGATCGGCGCGCTCACCCCGCGGACTCCAGGGCGGTCGCCTCCCTTCGTACGACGCGGTCGGCCGGTGCGATAGACCCGGACTCCCGAACTTCGCGGCCGCGGCTCGCCAGCCGGGCCGAGTTCAGGACCACGAGGAGGCTCGACACGACCATGGCCGAGGCGGCGAAGACGGGGCTGAGGCGGCCCGTGGCGGCCCACCACAGGCCGACCGCGTTGTAGCCGAAGGCCCACAGCAGGTTCGTGCGCGCGGTCCACACCGCCGAGCGCGCGAGGTCGACCAGGCCGGGCAGCTCGCCCAGGCCCTCGCGCAGGAGGTTGATCGAGGCGGACTCCAGGCTGCGGGGCGAAGCGCCGAGCACGGTCGCGCCGACGTCCGCCGCGGCGAGGGCCACGGCGTCGTTCAGGCCGTCGCCGACGAACAGCGTTCCGCGCGGCCCCGCGGCCGCGATGCGGCGCGCCTTGTCGGCCGGCAGCAGGCGCGGCTCCACGGGCACGCGCAGCTCGTCCGCCAGCGCGCGCGCGGGCCCCTCGGCGTCGCCCGTCAGGACCGCGCAGTCCAGGCGCCGCTCGCCGAGCGCCCGCAGGACGCGCGCGGCCTCCGGG
>JAUIDW010000293.1 GCA_030428395.1 bacterium
CCGTTGCCGGCGGCGACGTCCTCGCCCGCGGTCGCCTGCGCCAGGGCCTCCTCGGCGCCCTGCGGGCGTGGGACCACGGTGAACTTGGAGCCACGGCGCTCGTAGTAGGTGCCCTGGGCCTCGTAGTAGGTGATGTCCCCGATCTGGAACTGCACGTGGCCGGGGGGCAGCTTGTCGACCTCGAGCCCCGCCTTGAAGGTGTCGCCCTTGTGGGGGTTGTAGGCGCGGTAGGCCTTCGCGCAGTTCCGATGGGAACCGTAGCCCCCGTACCTGCCGCGGCCGCCGTAGGAGCCCCAGTTGCAGGTCGTGGCGGCCGGCGCTCCGGAGGCCGCGGCGGCCGAGGAGGAGCCGGCCAGCGCCGCGAGCAGCAGCGCCGCGAGCAGCAGGGCCGCGAGCAGGGGAGAGCGGAGCGGGGCGGGGGTTCTCATGAGTCGGTCTCGCGGGGCCCGGAGCTACTTCTCGAACTCGGTTCGCATCGCCCCGGGCGGCGGCACGAACGTGAACGACCTGTCGCCGAGGTCCGTGGTGAAGTCCCAGTTCACGAACGTGGCGGCGGAGCCGAGGTAGAGCGGCTCGTTCTTGAACGTCAGGACCAGGCGGCGGGGCAGGGGGGCCTCGCCGGTGTTCACCCAGAGCTGCCAGTCGAGCTCCTCCTCGATGACCAGGATGTGGTCGCACTCCACGCCGCCCAGGGTCTGCATCCCGACGTGGGCGGCGCGCAGGACCTCCTGCGAGGCCGTCGCCTTGACGTCCGCGAGGGCGAGGTCCTGCAGCGGAAAGACCATGCCGTACTCGGCGCTGACGTGGGCGAGCGCGGAGTCGATGTCCCCGGGCGCGGGCGCGCTGGCGTAGAGCTCGTGCTCGGGGCTGTAGTAGGTCACCGTCTCGCCGTCGTACCAGAGCTCGCGGCTGTCGATGGCCCCCCGCACGCTGATGTGCAGGCCGTTCGGACGGCGCACGGTGTACTCGACGGTCCGCAGGTACTGGATCTTCACCTCGTCGTCGAGCGCCACGTCGAACCACATCTCCGCGGTGAAAGCGAACTGCTGGGCGCGCGACAGGTAGGCGGCCGCGCGGTCGAAGACCTCGGCGGCCTCGGGCTGGATGCCCTCCCCTAGGGCCTCGTCGAGCTCGGCCTGCTCTTCCTGCGCGACCGGCGCGCCGCGGGAGCTCGGTCCGGGCACGACCGATCCGGGCGCGATGAACGAGCACCAGAGCGTGGGGAACACCGCGAATCCCGCCAGCGCGGGCCACGCGAACGGGGCGTATAGGGCGTGCATCGCCGGCAAGTGTACCCGAAGCAGGGGGGCCACCCAGCGCCGCCCGCCCGGCGCCGCGCTCCCGCCGCCGCGGCGAGGGGATCCGCGCGCGCCCCGACCCGGGGTCGTCTCAGGTGGCGACGACGCGCTCCACCGCGGCGTCCCAGGAGAGCACCCGGCCCTGGCGACGGGCCTCCACGCCCATCTTGATCGCGACCATGGTCGAGCAGCCCAGCTCGACGTTGCAGTGCAGGCGCGCGCCCTCCCGGACGGCGTCGAGGAAGTTCTCGCGGCGGTCGCGGCGCGGCGCCGCGTGCACCGCGAAGGCGGCCTCGCCGGGGGGCGGGCTGGGCTCCTCGGTGCCGTCCTCGCCCGCTTCCATGCTCCACGGGAACAGGCCGGCGTTGGCGGCGCGGAACTCGCGCCACCAGGCGGATTGCTCCTCGAAGCGCAGCGAGGACAAGGGAAACCAGGGGGCTCTGCGCCCAGGCATCGAGCCCGCGACAGCGCGTCCTCGCCGGTTGCTCAGCCGTCGGGAGCCCGTTCGTGGTGCATGGAGGCCCGCTCCGCGGAGGGCCGGCGGCCAAGTCGCGCGAGCGGCGCTCCCGCCCTCGGGCCCGGGGGCACGCGGCCCTGGAGCGAGGCCGTTTGGAAGAGGAGCAAGAGCGTCTCCTCCGGCTCGTCCCGCCGACCGATCAGCTCGCCCTGCTCGCTCGGCAAACCGCGCCGGCGCAGAAGGCGGAGCACCCTCGAGCGGATCGTGAAGAGGAGCTTCGCGACCTCGGCATCGGTGATGCGCGTCGCGGCGTGGAAGCTCGGGGAGGTGTGCGCGTCGGGTGCGCTGTACACGCCGTCGAGCACGAGCGCGTGGAAGTGCACGTTGGCGTTGAGGGCCGAGCCGAAGCGCTGGACCTGGTCGACCGCGCCCGTGCGGCCGCGCTCGACGCCGCGCTTGCGTGCCCTGCTCGCGTAGAAGCCAGGGACCGCGCGCAGGAAGACCTTCCTGGCCTCGCGACACAGCTCGGCGTCCAGCGCCAGCAGGTAGCGCAGGCGCCAGGGGAACGACACCACCCACTGGCGCACCGGCACGTCCGGGATGACGTGTTCGACCAGGTGCGCGGCGGCCTCGACCATGCGTCTGCCGCAGCAGGCTCTGCCAGGTGCCAGCCTTCGCAGGCGGCCCCGAGGGCCACGAGGCCGCAGGGGTGGATCAGCCCGAGGACGGCGAAAGCGACGCACGTACCGAGGAGGGTCTTCATGGCGGTCCTCCCTTCACCGGCTCGGGCTCGAGCCCCGCCCCGCCGGCACGACCGCGCCAGCCGGGCGCCGCCGTCCCGGGGGTCGAGCCCACGCAGCCCACACAGGTCTCGCAGGCCGGGTCGAGCACGGTGTACGCGAAGGCTTCGCGCGCGCCGAACTCGGCGTGGTGCTCGGCCAGATCGGCGACGTTGTCGGCGAGGGCGAAGTCCTCGGCCTGCCAGCCGTTCCAGCGCGTCGCGCAGGCGCTGGCGACTGCCCATTCGTACAGGCCGCTCTGCGCACTACGCCCGAGCGACGCCGCGGGCCTCGCCGTCTAGCGTGGAGCTGGTCCCTCGAACCGCCCGCACCCGCGGGCCGGAGGCAGCAGCCATGAACGCACAATCGCTCGCCCGCCTGGCGCTCGTAGCTGCCGGCGTCGCGCAGGTATCGCCCGCCCAGATCGTCGCCACGGAACAGGACCAGGTGCAGATCTACTTCACCTACCCCAACGCCCTCGAGCTCGAGGGCGGCACGCTGCTGCTCGGGCACCCCTCCGACAACACGGCGGGCTCCAACGCCGGCTCGGCGTCCGTGGCCGTGCGCAGCGGCGCGACGTGGTCGCCGGCGCAGTCCGTCCTCGCCGCCGACGCGGCTGCCGGCGATCGCTTCGGAACGTCGGTGGCGCTGGACGGCGATCGCTTCGTGGTCGGCTCGCCGCGAGACGACGGGACCGGCTCGGCGTACGTCTTCGAGCGCGCCGGCACGACCTGGACGCAGGTGGCGAAGCTCCAGGCCGGGGACGGCATGCCGGACGACCGCTTCGGCACCGCGGTGGCGCTCGACGGCGGCCGGATCGCGGTGAGCGCGCCCGAGGACGACGACGGCGGCGCGTCGTCGGGATCGGTGTACGTGTTCAGCGGCGCCGGATCGTCGTGGACGTTCGAGGCGCTGCTGCGCGCTAGCGATGACGGACCAGGCCGCCACTTCGGGAGCGCCCTGTCGCTCGACGGCGATCGTCTCGCGGTGGGCGCGGACGCCGACGCCGGAACGCCGGCCCCCGGTGCCGCCTACGTCTTCGAGCGCACCGGGTCCGCCTGGACCGAGCTGCAGCGACTGGCGAGCGGCTCGATACTCGACGAGCGCTTCGGCGCCGCCGTCGCCCTCGAGAGCGCGACGCTGGCCGTGGGCGCGCCGCGCGACGCCGAGGGCGCGCTCTTCCCCGGGTCCGTGTACGTGTTCGCCGACACCGGCAGCGGCTGGTCCCTGCAGGAGCGGCTGGTGGCGAGCGACTACACGAACATCTGCTGGGACCAGCCCTTCTATTTCGGCGAGTACGGCGAGGTCGTGCGCCTGGACGGCGACCGCCTGCTGGTCGGCGCGCCGGGAGCCACCGGCGTGCGCCCGTTCCGCTTCCAGCTGTGGGAGGGCGCCGGCTACGTGTACGAGCGGGCGGGGACGGTCTGGACCGAGCGCGCCATCCTGAAGTGGAGCTCCATCTACGGCGCCGACTCGCTACTGATGGGCGCCGGCGACATCGAGGGCGACCTGGTCGTGGGACGCAACCAGGCGTCGGTGCTGACCTACGAGCTGGACAGGCTCCCGCAGACCTTCTGCTCGGGCAAGCCCAACTCGCTGGGCTGCGTCCCCTACGTCTCCACCTACGGCTACGCCAGCGAGACCGCCACGGGCTACTTCCGCGTGTTCGGCAACGACCTGGTTCCGGATCAGCCGGCGTTGCTCCTCTGGGGCCTCGGCGCGAACAACCTCCCGTTCCACGGCGGCACCCTGTGCGTCAAGGCGCCGCTCACGCGCGTGACGGCCAAGTCCATCGACGACTGGGGGGACCCGCCGTGCAGCGGCTCCTGGTTCCGCAACTTCAACTCCGTGATCCAGAGCGGAGCGAGCCCCGCGCTCACGGCCGGCGCCACGGTGTACGCGCAGTTCCGCCAGCGCGACCCCGTCGACCCCGCCGGCTTCGGCGACTCGCTGACGGACGGAGTGACGTTCACCGTGGGGCCTTGAGCCGGTCGGGGAGGCCCTCCCGCGGCCGGATCCGTCCGCCGAGCTCCAGGCGGCCGGTCCAGGTCCAGGAGCGCTCGCCGCGCATCCGTTCCCACTGCGGCGTGTCCCACGCAGATCCACCGAAGGCTGCAGCGGACCTCGACGCCGGCGCGAGGTCTTCCCGTTCGAGCGAGCGGCTCGAGGAGCTCGAGCGCAGCCTGCTGGTGCTGTCCGTCGGCCAGCGGCTCGACGCTCGGCACCTGCTGCAGCGGCTGGTCGAGGCGGGCTACGAGCGCCAGCCGCTGGTCGAGAACCCGGGCGAGGTCAGCGTGCGCGGGGACATCTTCGACATGTACCCGTTCGCGGGCGCCCTGCCGCTGCGCAGACCCACGTCGACCTGGTTGCCCCCGTCAGCGCTTCGAGGCCCCCACCCTGCGCCCGCCGGGTCGGCTCCGAACCGGCGACCCGACCCCCGCGCACGGGCCAAGGAAAGAGGACCGCGGCCGCCCGCGTCGATCGGGGGCTGCGGTCCTCTCCTGGAAGTGGTAGCGGGGGCAGGATTCGAACCTGCGACCTCCGGGTTATGAGCCCGACGAGCTGCCAGACTGCTCCACCCCGCGACGCTTGAGGGGCGGATTGTAGGGCCGACCCGGGGGCCGTTCAAGCGGTCGGGTCGGCGTCCCGGGGTGGGGTTCGGGGGGCCGCGCGCCAGGCGGCGAGGGCCGCGTGGGCCAGGTCCGGGACGGAGCTGGACGCGGTGTCGAGGATCGCGTCGGCGAGCGCGGCGTGGAGCGGGTCGCGGCGGGCGGCCAGGGCGGGGAGCTCGGCGGCGGGGTCGGCGCCGGTGAGGGGCGGGCGGTCGGTCGCGTCGTGGGCGAGGCGGCGGCGCAGCGTGGCGGCGTCGGCGCGCAGCCAGAGGACGAACGCTCCGGCGGCGAGGCGCTCGCGGTTGGCGGGGCGCTCGGCCACGCCGCCGCCGGCGGCCAGGACGCGCGGGGCCGGGCGGGCCAGCTCGGCGGCGAGGCAGGCGCTCTCGAGGTCGCGGAAGCGCGGCTCGCCCAGGCGGCGCAGGACGTCGCCCGCCGACGCGGCGTCGGGCAGGTCGCCCTCGCGCGCGCGGGCGAGCAGGGCGTCGTCGAGGTCGACGAAGGGCACGTCCGCGAGCGCGGCCACGGCGCGGCCGACGCTCGTCTTGCCGGCGCAGCGCAGGCCGACCAGCACGAGCACGCCGACGGGCGCCGCCCCGTCCCCCGCACGGCCGGCCGCGGCCGCGGAGCCCTCCCCCGCGCTCACTCGAGCCCGCGATCGACGCCGATCGCGTTGTCGAAGGCCGCGCGCAGGATGGCGTCGTCGGCGGGCTGCTGGGTGAAGACGGCGAACTGCTCGGCGGCCTGGCGCACGAACCACTCGCCGCCGGGGATCGCCGTGCAGCCGCGCGCGACCGCGGCGGTCAGGAGCGGCGTGCGCACGGGCCGGTACACCGCGTCGATCACGATCGCCTCGGGGCGCAGCCACTCGGCCGGCACGGGCAGGCGCTCGTCGTCCGTCGCGCCCGCCTCGGCGTGGGCGACCGAGCCCACCGGCGTCGCGTGGATCAGCACGTCGTAGGGCACGTCCCCCACCGCGTCCCAGGCGACCGCCTCGGCGCCCAGGTGCCCGGCCAGGGCCTGGGCGCGCTCGGCGCTGCGGCCGGCGACCAGCGGGCGCGCGCCGACCTGCTTGACGGCGTGCACGCAGGCGCGCGCGGCGCCGCCGGTGCCGAGGACGAGCACGGCCAGCGACTCGGGCACGACCGCGCGGCCCGTCCGCCGCGCGTGCAGCTTGCAGGCCGCCTCCAGGACGCTGGCGACCGCCGAGGCGTCGGTGTTGCGCGCCTGCCAGCCCTGCGGGTCGCGCACGAGCGTGTTGCAGGCGGCGACGGCCTTCGTGGCGGAGTCGGACTGATACGCGAGCCGCGCGGCCTCCTCCTTGAACGGCGCGGTCACCGAGAAGCCGCGCCAGTTGTCCCACGTCACCAGCTCGAGCAGCCGCGCGACGCTGTCCGGCTCGAGCGCCACGTACACCGCGTCCAGCCGCGCCGCCTTCAGCGCCATGCCGTGCACGTGCGGCGACCACGAGAAGCGCGCGTCGCGGCCGACGACGCCGAAGATGGCCGTCTCCATCGTCGCGCCGCCGGGCGGGTACAGGCCGCGCAGGTCGTTGACGCGCAGCTGGCCGGGCGCGGTGGCCTCGGGCGCGGGCGTGTCCGGCAGGTCGGCGGGCGCCGCGTAGGTGAAGGGCGAGCCGAAGATCGGCGCCAGCACGCGTGTGAAGCTGCCGGTCGCGCCGCTGCAGAACCCGATCATCCCCCCGCCGACCTCGCCGACGAGCTGCAGCATCCGCAGCCCGTCCTCGGTCGTGTCCGCGTGGGTGACGAGCTTGATCAGGTCGCCCTCGTACAGCACGTCGCGCACCTCCTCCTGGAGGGCGTGCAGGTCCTCGGGCGTGCCGCCGGTCTCGTGGCGCGAGACGATGCGGTGGCACTTGCCCTCGACCTCGCCCAGCGCGAGGGACAGGCG
>JAUIDW010000294.1 GCA_030428395.1 bacterium
CCGTTGCCGGGCTGCTCTTCGCCGTGGTCCTCGCGGCGGCCGGCACGGACGAGGCGGCGCCGTACGTCTGCGCGGTCGCGGCGGGCAGCACGCTCGCGAACGTCGCCCTCTGGTCCGCCGCGCGCGCGGAGATCCCGCACGCGGAGGGGCGCGGCCCGTCCGCCTGGACCCTCCTGCGCGTGGCCGCGCCGCTCGGCGTCGCGGGGCTGTGCGCGCAGCTCTACTTCTACGTCGACAACGTGTTCGTGCGCGCCTTCGTCGGCGAGGCGGAGCTCGGTCCGTACAACGTCTCGGTCCGCTTCCTGTCGGTGCTCATCATGATCGCCCAGTACGCCTCCGCGGCCGCCCTGCCGTGGCTGGCCCGCCGCCACGCTGCCGGCGACCTGGGCGGCGCGCTGGCGCGCCTGGGGCAGCCGCTGTTCGGGCTGTTCGCGTTCGTCGCCGGCGCGCTGACGCCCTTCGCCGCGCCGCTGCTGGACCTGTTCCACGCAGGCTTCGACACGGCGGCGACGAGCCTGCAGTGGCTGTTCGCGGCGGCGGCGGTCATCTACGCTGGCTCCGCCCTCGTCACGGCGCTGGTCGCCACGGGGCACACGACCGCCATGCTCCGCGTCAGCGCCACCGCCCTGGCCTTCAACGTCGCCGCCAACTTCGTGGCGGTGCCGCGCTTCGGGGTGGCCGGCGCGGCCGCGACCACGCTCGCCACGGAGGCGCTGGTCGCCCTCGGCGCCGCGCGCGAGCTGCGCCGCCACGGCGTGCGCCTCGCCCGGCCCCTCGGCTGGAGCCTCGGCCCGGTCGGCTACGCCGCCGGGTACGCCGCGGGCCACGCCCTGTCCGTCGCGCTGGTCCGCCTGGCGGCCTGAGCGAGGAGGTCCGCTTGCGCGTCGGCATCGACTACCGCCCGGCCCTGACCCACCGCGAGGGCATCGGCCGCTACACCCGCGAGCTGGTGCGCGCGCTGGTCGAGCTGAACTACGGCCAGCACCTGGGGCTCTTCGGCTACACGTGGTCGGGCCTGCGCGTCGGCCGGGACGAGCTGGGGATCGAGGGGTCGGGCGCGGAGCTCGTGCGGCTGCGCTTCCCGTCGCGCTGGTTGCCCGCCGCGCTGAAGCGCCTGGGCCGCGGCGCCGACGACCTCGTGGGCGGCGCGGTCGTGTTCCACCACCCGCAGTACAACCTGCTGCCGGTGCGCGAGGCCGTGGAGGTCGCGACCATCCACGACTGCATCTACATGCTGGACGCGGGCTACATGGACCCCGCGATCGCCGCCAAGCTGACCGACGTCGCCAGGGCCATGGTCGCGCGCGCCCGGCGCGTCCTGGTGCCCAGCCAGTTCAGCGGCGCCGAGGTCGTGATGGCGCTCGGGGCGCACCCCGCGCGCGTGTCCCACACGCCGCTGGGCTGCGACCACGTGACGCGCGACCTGCCGCCCGAGGGGTTCCCGAAGGTTGCGGAGCCCTACGTCCTGACGGTCTCGCGCGTCGAGCCGCGCAAGAACCACGTGCGGACGCTGCAGGCCTTCGAGCTGCTCGTGCGCGAGGGCTTCCCCCACCGCTGGGTCGTCGCCGGTCCCGCGGGCTGGGGCAGCGAGGACTTCGAGCGCGCCCTGGAGCGCTCGCCCGCCCGCGACCGCGTCGAGTGGCGGCGGTTCGTGCCCGAGGCGGAGCTGCCGCGGCTGTACAGCCAGGCCGACGCGTTCCTGTTCCCCAGCCTCAGCGAGGGCTTCGGCCTGCCGCCCCTCGAGGCCATGGCCTGCGGGACGCCGACCGTCACGAGCTGCGTGACCGCGATGCCCGAGGTGTGCGGCGAGGCCGCGTTCCTGGTCGAGCCCACCGACCCCGATCGCATCTTCGAGGCCACGCGCCGCATCCTGGCCGAGCCCGAGATCGCCCTGGACTACTCGATGCGCGGACGCGCGCGGGCGCGCGAGTTCACGTGGCGCGAATGCGCGCGGTCCACCCTGCTGGCCTACCAGGCCGCGGCGCGCGGCGACGAGGACGAGCCGCAGCTGCGCAAGTCGCTGTAGGGCGCGCGCGGCGCCCCGTTCAGGCCGGGCGACCGTTTCCCGGTTCGCGGTCGCCGGCGCGGGGCACGCCGCGGCGCCCCCCGAGGTCGGCGCGGCGCAGCTCGCCGCGCGCGCGCTGGTGGAGCTGCTGGGCGGCGCCGATCGTGGGCCGGCCCAGGATGCTCGCGACCTCGGACCAGGGCACGCGGAAGAAGTTGCGGAGCAGCACGGCGTCGCGCTGGTCGGGCTGCAGGCGGCCCACCGCTCCGAAGATCACGCCGAGCACCTCGCGGTCGGCCAGCTGCGCGGGTCCGGGCGCGCCGTCCGTGGCGAGGTGGGACGGGGGCTCGAGGTCGTGGTCCGCGCCGAGCTCCTCGTCGCCGGCGCGCTTGTGGGCGCGCCAGTAGCGCACCTTCTCCTGGAGCTTGAACGTGGCGATGCGCCGCAGCCACGCGATCCGGCCCGCGGGGTCGGACGCGGCGTCGTCCCCGGACGAGCTCGCGCGCCCGTCCAGTCGGCCGGCGAGCTCGAGCGCCTTGACGAAGGCCTCCTGCACGATGTCGTCGGCGTCCAGGTGCCGGCGCAGCTCGGGGCCGATCCCCGCCCCCGCGCTGCGGCAGAGGGCGCCGTACCCGGTGCCGAAGAGCTCGCGGAAGAGCTGCTCGAGCGCCGGGTCCGCGCGGGCCCCGACACCGACGGGCCGGCGGGCGCGCGCCGTCCGCGACGTCGCCACCCCGCCGGAACCCGGGAGCGCGGCGCCGCCGGTCGTGCCCGCATCGCCGCCCGGCGCCGCGAGGCGATCCGGTTCGGCGGGACGATCGGGTTCCCCCGGGTGATCGGGCTCCATCGTGGGGCTGGCTGGCATGGGTGGTCGCCGGTCGGGGGCCGCGGACCCCGGCGCGTCGATGCCGGGGTGCACGGGCGCGTCGAGGGCGTCCTCGCCGCGGCGAGCCGGTGCGTCCGGGACACGGTCGGCACCGTGGCCTCGTCCCCACCGGAGCGGCGCGGGGCCGGCCGACGGATTCGAGGGAACCGGGTCATGGGCCGATCCGCAACCATGCAGACCACCGAACTCCCGATCGGTTGCGCGATCGCCGGCGAGAGCTCACCCGGCCCGGGACCGTGCGGCCGGCCGGCGGAGCGCGTCGTGCGTCGACGCCGGATTCCCCGATCCTGGATACGGGAACCGCGAGCGCGACGACGGCGGCTCCGGTCGAGGGAATCGAGGGCTCGCGGACCGCGGCTCCGGTCGAGGGAACCGCGGGCTCGCGGACCGCGGTTCCGGTCGCGGGAACCGCGGGAGCGGACCGTGCGCGCGAACGCGGGCGCAGGAGGGCGCGGGGAGCCGTCTCGGCTACGACCCGCGGCGGGCCGGATACAAAAGTCGCCCTCCGTGAACTCCGGGCGGAAGTCCACGGAGAGCGAGCATCACATCCTCGCGAATGGGCTTGGAGGTCTCATTCACGATCAGGAGCTGTCGCGCTTCGGGTCCGGCGCGGGTCTCGCGACGGGCGCGATTCCCATGCCGGCTCTCTCCCCTGAGGCGACACACTCCTAGAGGCCCGGATCTCGCGGCCTACGACGGGAAAAGGGGCAAAATTGTTCCCGTCTGAACAATTCGGCGCCTCAACTGGCCGCCATCCACCCCGGTTCGTACGCCATTCCCAAACTCAGGATCCGGTTGAGCAGGTCCCCGTACTCGAGACCGGCGACCTCGGCCGAGGCCGCCACGTCCTCCCCGGGGGTGAGGTCGGGCGAGGGATTGGCCTCGAGGACGTAGACGCGCCCGTCCGCGTCCATGCGGAAGTCGACCCGGGCGTACCCGGACATGCCGAGCGCGCGGTAGACGCGCTTGCCGATCTTCACGACCTCGCGCGCCTTCTCCTCGGAGATCTCGGCGGGCCCGTTCTCGACGCCGAGCTTCTTCTGGTACTCGGAGCTCCACTTCACGCGCGAGGTGGCGATGGGCGCGGTGCCCTCGGGCACGGTCCGGAAGAAGAGCTCGAAGACGGGCAGCGCGGTCAGGCGCTGGTTCCCGAGCAGCGTCACGGTCAGCTCGCGGCCCTCGATGTACTCCTCCACGACGGCGTCGGTCTGGACGTTCTCGTGCACGAACTCCACGCGCTTCTCGAGCGCCTCGGGCGAGTTCACGATCGAGGCCTGGGAGATCCCCACCGAGCCGTGCTCCAGCGCGGACTTCACGAACAACGGGAACGACAGGCGCGCGGGCATCCGGATGCGCCGGCCGCGCGGGGCCACGAAGAAGCGCGGCGTGCGGATCCGGTGGTACGTCAGGATCTTCTTCGCGAGGGTCTTGTCGCTGGCCAGCAGGATGCCGCGCGGGTTGCAGCCCGTGTAGCGCACCTTGAGCAGCTCGAGGTAGCTGACGACGTACGCGTCGTAGAGCGCCGCGCCGTGGAAGTCGAGCAGCTGGCTGAAGACGATGTGCGGGTCGCCGGCGTCGATCGCGCCCCGGATCGGCGCCAGCTCGTCGTGGACGCCGAGCACCTCCACGCCGTGGCCCATGCGGCGCAGGACGTCCACCAGCTCGAAGGCCGCCCAGGCGTCGTCGAGCTCGCCCGTGAGGCCCTCCTTCGTCTCGGGGGGGACGTGGGCCTCGGGGAACAGCGTGAGGATGCGGAGCTTTCTCATCGGACGTACACGGGTCGGGGCGGTCGGACGAGCGCCTGCACGGCGGCGGTGACGGCGATGGCCAGGTCGACGCGCGACTCGCGCGGGCTGCGCGAGAGCTGCAGGCCCAGCTGGCGGCACCGCGGGATCATGACGTCGAGCACCTGGTCGACGACGTACGGGTGATGGCCGGTCAGCTCGGCGACCCGCCGGCGCAGCAGCGGGCGCTGGCGCTGGACGAAGCCGGAGGCCGCGCCGCGGGAGCGCCCGCGCGGGATCGGGAAGAGCGCCTCGAGCACGTCGTCGTACTCGCCGGGGTGCTCGAGCGAGTAGCGCTGGCGCTTGCGCGCGTAGTACTCGCGCAGGGTCGCGCGCACCTCCGACACGGGCTCCTCGCGCGCGCGGCGGCGCACGAGCGGCGGCGTCTCGCGCACGTGCCGCATCAGCTCGTCGACGCGCTCCAGCTTCTTCAGGGCCGGCCAGCCGGCGTACGTCGCGCGCCAGCGCGAGCCGGGCTGCAGCCAGACCGCGAAGGTCTCGGCGAAGTCCTCGACCGGGTGGCTCTGCGCGTACCACTCGCCCAGGTGCAGCACGTGCGCGCGGCTGGAGGGATCGGGCGAGTACGACTCGCGGTACGGCGTGCTGGCGCGCCCGAACGCCTCGCGCCAGCGGCGCTGCCGGCGCAGCCGCCAGGCGTTGTCGATCGCGTGGCCGGCCTCGTGGCGGAGCAGGCGCATGCACGCGTCGAGGCTGCCGCCCTCGACGTCGTGCATCATGCGCCGCTCGAGGCGCGCGAGGCGCGGGTGCGCCAGGAAGAACGGCAGCGCGAAGCCGACCACGCCGTCCGGCGCGAACCAGTCCGTCGAGAGCCACGTGGTCGGCCGCAGCGGGATGCCGGCGCGATCGAGCTGGCGCTGGAGCCGCGCGAGCCGCGAGCGCAGGGCCTCGCTGTCGTCGATCGTGACGCCGAGGTCGCACAGGCGGACGTCGAGCAGCTCGCGCGTCGGCAGGTCCGCCCACGGGAAGCGCCGGGCGCGGCGCCCGCGTCGGGGACTGGGGCGGCTCGCCATCGACGCTCAGTCGCCCCGCACCCGCGCCCGCACGGCGTCCTCGTCGACGTGCTCGCGCTCCCACAGCACGCGCCCCTCCATGCCGCCGGCGACCGTGATGACCTCGCCGCTGACGTGGCGCGCGAGGGCCGGGGACGACAGGAACAGGACGGCGCCCGCGACGTCGCGGGCGCGTGCGAGCTGGCGCAGCGCCATGGTGCGCGCCACGCCGGCGATGGCGCCGGCGATCTCCAGCTCGCGCCGGGTCATGTGCGTGACCGTCCAGCCGGGCTGGACCATGTTCACGCGGGCGAAGGGGTCCACCTCGACCACCTCGTTCTTGAGCGTGCGCACCAGGCCCAGCAGGCCGGACTTGGCCACGGCGTACTCGGCGTGCCCGCGCTCGCCGAACTGCCCGGCGGTCGAGCCGATGAACGTGAGGCTGGCGCCGGCCCCGTCCGCGCGCGGCCCCACGCGCGCCAGCGCCTTCAGGAAGGCGCGCGCCGTCCACATCGCGCCCATCAGGTTGACGTCCACGACCTCGCGGATGCGCTCCTCGGGCGACTCGTGCAGCAGCAGCGACTCGGGCGGCCAGATCCCCGCGTTCGCCACGCAGACGTCGAGGCGGCCCCAGCGCTCGACGACGGCGTCGACGGCCGCCTCGAGCTGCGCCGGCTCCTTGACGTCGGCCTCGACCGCCAATGCGCGGTCGCGCCAGGGTTGCTGCGCCACCCAGGCCTCGAGCTCGGCGAAGCTGCGGTGCCCCTGCAGCGCGAGGCGCGCTCCCTCCGCGGCGAAGGCCTCGGTCAGGGCGCGCCCGATCCCTCCGGAGGCGCCGGTGACGAGGACGGTCGCGTCGCCTAGCCCGGTGTCCATGACGTCCTGCGAACCCGCGCTGCGGTCAGTCCTGCCACAGGCCGTACTGCACGCCGCCCTGGATGTAGATGGAGAACGTGCCTTGCCCGGGCAGCTCCAGCGGCGGGATGGCGATCTCCGCGCCCGCCTCCCGGGCGGCGGCGGTCGCGGCCTCGATGTCGTCCACCAGCAAGTAGGGCCGCGTCACCGGCTCCTCGTCGTCGCGCATCGGCGCGCGCACGCCCAGCCTCCCGCCGTCCGCGAGCGCGGCGGTGCGCGCGTTGCCGAGCATCTCCTCGGGCTCGCCGAACTCCACGCCGTGGATCTTCGACAGGGTGCGGCACGTCGCGTCGACGTCCGGGGTGACGATCTCGAGGTAGTGGACCTGCATCGCCTTCCCCTGCCCTCCTCCCGGCGCTCCGGACGCGGGCTCCGCCTGTCCGCCGGCCTGCCGCGCGGCGACGGGGGCCAGCGCGATCCCGGCCAGGACGCTCCGCCTGCTGACGTTC
>JAUIDW010000007.1 GCA_030428395.1 bacterium
TCGGCGCACCCGGCGGGGCGGGCGTCAGTCCAGGAACTCGACCGCGCCGGTCGCGACGTCGTACATGGCGCCGACGACGGCGATGTCGCCCTGGGCCTCGAGCTCGGCCAGTACCGGGCTGCGCTCGCGGATGGCCTCGACGGAGAGCTCGACGTTGCGGCGCGCGACCGCGTCCACGAAGGCCGTGTTGGCGGACGTGCGCTGCGCGGGGTCCGACGGTTCGGTCACGGCGGCGACGGCGGGCTTCAGCTTGGACAGCAGCGCGGTCAGGTTGCCGAGCTGGACGTCGTCGCAGGCGCCCTTGACCGCGCCGCAGGCGGTGTGGCCCAGGACGACGATCAGCTTCGTCCCGGCGACCTTGCAGGCGAACTCCATGCCGCCGAGGACGTCCTCGTCCACGACGGTGCCCGCCACGCGCGCGGCGAAGGCGTCGCCGAGCCCCAGGTCGAAGACGTGCTCGACGGCCACGCGCGAGTCGATGCAGCCGAGCACGAGCGCGAAGGGGTACTGCCCCGAGCGCGTGGCGGCGACCTGCTCGGTCAGGCGGCGCGGCGTGCGCGCCTCGTCGAGGAAGCGGCGGTTGCCGTCCTTCAGGAGCTGCAGGGCGGCGGCGGGGGTCATGGCGCCCTGCGACGCCTGGTCTTGCGTGATCATCACGACGCCGCGCCGGGGACGGCGGGCTCCTCCTTGGGTGCTTTCCTGGGTCTGGGCTCGAACCCGACCCGCTGGACGGCGATGCCGCGGTGCGCGGCCGTGGCCTCGAAGTCCGCGATGATCTCCAGCACGTCGTGGTCGACCCGGTGCGAGCCGGACGCGTCGATCGTGACGAGCGAGCCGTCGGGGACGGCGTTCAGCTCGCGCAGGATGGCGCCGCGGTTGAGGAAGGTGACCTCCTCGGCGAGCTTCATGATCACCTCGTGCGGCCCGCCGGCCTCGGCGCGCTCGCGGATGTGCAGGAAGTGCGAGTTCAGGTAGTGCGCGCGGAGGATGACGAACAGCGCCACGGCCAGGCCGAGCCCGATGCCCGTCAGCAGGTCGGTGAAGACGATGCCGAGGATCGTCACGACGTACGGCACGAACTGCGAGTGCCCGAGCCCGTACATCTGCCGGAACAGCCCGGGTTTCGCGAGCTTGTAGCCGACGACGATCAGGATGCTGGCCAGGGCCGCGAGCGGCATCAGGTTCAGCACGTGCGGCAGCACGACGACGAACAGCAGGATCAGCGCGCCGTGCAGCATGGCCGACAGCTTCGTGCGCCCGCCGGACTGGATGTTCGCGGAGCTGCGGACGATGACCTGCGTGACCGGCAGGCCGCCGATGAGCCCGGAGACGGAGTTGCCGACGCCCTGGGCGATCAGCTCGCGGTTGGTGGGCGTCACGCGCTTCTGCGGATCGAGCTTGTCGGTCGCCTCGACGCACAGCAGCGTCTCGAGGCTGGCGACGATGGCGATGGTGAACGCCGTGACCCACACGGCCGACGACGACAGCGCGGACCAGTCGGGGTGGGTCAAGAGCCCCGTCAGCTCCGACAGCCCGTCGGCGACGGGCACGTTGACCAGGTGGTCGGGGCTCAGCGCCCAGCCCGGCGCGAACCGGCTGGTCAGGGTCTGGAACAGGATGCCGAGGGCGACGGCGACCAGCGGCCCCTGCACGAGCTGGAAGATGCGGCCCTTCTTCCCCAGCACCTTGTCCCACAGGAGCAGCACGGTGAAGGACAGCGCCGACACGATCATGGCGCTGAGCGTCAGGTCGTCGAACATCGACGTCAGCGACGACAGCGTGGTGTCGCCGTCGGGCTGGACGAACGACATCTCGCCCTCGGGGTCGGAGTCGTGGCCGAGGGCGTGCGGGATCTGCTTCAGGATGATCAGGATCCCGATGCCCGAGAGCATCCCCTTGATCACCGAGGACGGGAAGAAGTAGCCCAGCACGCCGGCGCGGGCGATCCCGAGCGCCACCTGCAGCACCCCCGCGATCACGACCGAGACGAGGAAGGCCTCGTACCCGAGCGTCTCGATCGCCGTCAGGACGATCACGGCGAGGCCGGCCGCCGGGCCCGAGACGCCGAGGGGCGAGCCGCTGATGGCGCCGACGAGCAGGCCGCCGACGATGCCGGCGATCAGCCCCGAGAACAGCGGCGCCCCGCTCGCCAGCGCGATGCCCAGGCACAGGGGCACGGCGACGAAGAAGACGACGATGCTGGCGGGAACGTCCTGGCGCAGGCTTCCGAAGAGCTTCATGCAGGCATCTCCGAGGAGCGATGCGCGACCACGTGCACCCGGGCCGCCCGCCGCACCCCGCGGCGCCGGCGTCGAGCGGACCCGGGGGATGCCCGCCCCGTCCTCCGCCGCACCCTACGTTCCCGCCGCACGCGGCCGCAAGCCCCCGCGCGGGCCGCCCGCCGCGGCCGTGCGCAGCACGTTCGCGCTGCGTTCGCGGTCCGACGTGGCGCGCCCGCCAGGACTCGAACCTGGGACCGTCGGATTAGAAATCCGATGCTCTATCCACCTGAGCTACGGGCGCGACGCGACCAGGCTAGCCGGCTGCGGTGCGGGGGCCTAGCCCGCGTGGGGGTCGCGGGTGCTGGCGGTGCGGGGGAGGGGCGTGGGGTCGTCCAGGAGGGTGCGGAAGGCGACCGTCACGGCCTCGTGGCCGAGGCGGTGGCCGAGGGCGTGGACCTCGTCGCGGGGGTCGGTGACGAGGGCCCACAGGAGGCCGGGGAGGGCCTCGGGCTCGGGGCGCTCCACCCACAGGTGCACGGTCTCCTCCAGGTCGCCCTCGTCCAGGGTGCGAACGCGCACGACCGTGTCGAGGAACTGGAGGTCGAGCCGGTCGGCCACGGTGCGGGCGAGGTCGGCGTCGCGGCGGCAGGCGCGCAGCAAAGATGCGCGGCACCAGACGTGCGGGGAGTAGCCGGCGCGACCGGGGCGGTCGGACCACGCTCCCAGCGCGCGGAGGTCGTCGGCGGTCAGGCAGGCGTGGAACAGCGTCGCCTGGATCGAGCAGCCGAGCTGCTGGAAGGGTCGGGAGTCGAGCATGGTCGGGCGGGCCCGCACGGGGCGCAGATGAGAATCATTCTCAACCGCGCGGGCGCCGTGTCAAGCCTCGCCTCCCTCCGGCGGCTCGCGCCCGGGGGGGCGGCTCCGCCAGGCCTCGACCCGCCGGCGAGCGGGGGGCCACACCACGAGCAGCGCCGCCACCGTCAGGACCAGGGCGAAGCGCAGCCGCGACGCGCTGGGCTCCCAGCCCACGAGGGCCTGCAGGAGCAGGTCCAGCGCCAGGACCGCCCCGTACAGGCCGAGCAGCAGCGCGGCGGTCAGCGCGACGGGGTGGTCGACCGCGGCCACCATCCAGCGCGGCGGCGGCGGGTGGTCGTCGTGCGCGGGTGAAGAGTCCGGGGTACGGGAGTCCATGCCCTGGAGGCGCCCTGGCAGGTCCGCGGCGAGCGGCGGCTAGAGCTCCGTGCCCTCGGCGTCGGGGACGTCGAAGTCGATCCGCCAGGTGCGCAGGACGGTCTTGCGGCCGTCCTTGAACACCTGGACGCTCGGGTAGCGGCGGATGCGCAGCTTGATCAGGTTGCCGAGCTCGTCCGCGCTGGCGGTCGAGACGTCCTCGTCGAAGTAGTCGTCCATCGGGTCTCCTCCTCTCAGGGATCCAGGGCGTCCGGGCCGGTCGCCTCGTGGGCGGCGTCCAGGGCGCCGATCACCTCCTTGTAGCCGAGGCCCCGGTCGCCGGAGCGGGCGACGTGGCGCTCGGCCGCGATCAGGAACTGCTCGACGGCGAGCGCGCCGACGGGGTCGGCGTCGGGGTCGCGCGGCGCGCGGACCATCGCGGCAAAGGCCGTGTCGGCGGTCGGCAACGCGGAGAGCGTCGCGGCGGCGTCCAGGCAGATGCGCGCGGCCTGCGCGGGGTCGCGCTCGGCCAGCTGCTCGAGCTCGATGCGGCGCAGGTCGAACTGGCGCTGGTCGTCGCTCGGCGTCGCCATCGTCGTCGGCGGGGCGACGCGCCGCAGCAGCACCTGGCGCGTGGCCACCGGCGCGCCCAGGCGGCCGCCCGCGAGGACCGGCAGGTCGAAGCCCAGGTAGCCGATCACGAGCGGGCGGGGGAACTCCTCCTGCAGCGCGACCGAGCTGCGGCTGGCGTACCCCAGCCGGATCGCGCCGCCGGGCAGCGTGTCGGTCAGCGACGTGGAGAGCGTCTCGAGCCCGCGCCGGTACGCGGTCGCGGCGTCGGGGTCCGCGGCCAGCGCCGCCGGCAGCTCGGCGTCCCGCTCGGCGCCGCCGCGCGCGTCGAGGCCACCCGCGCTCGCGCGGTTGACCGTGATGCTGACCCCGCCGGTCAGGTACACGCGGCTGACGACGCGCAGGAAGAGCCGCGGCGGCCCGTCGGCGTCGGCCCCGACGTTCTGGGCGTGCAGGTGCTCGAGCTTCGCGCGCACGAGCGGGTCGCCCGCCCAGCGGCGCACGGCGTCCCACAGTTCGACCGTGCCCACGCCGTAGGTGACGGCGTCGTTGATCGTGACCGAGGCCTCGGCGCGGTCCGCGCCCATGAGGCCGAGGGCGAGCGGCACGCCGGAGACGGGCAGGCCGAGGTCCAGGCCGCCGCCGCGGTCGACCGTGAAGCTGTAGGAGGGGAACGCCGCCATCGGCGCGGGCACCGGAGCGGGCGAGCCGCCCGTCCGGGCGCCGGGGCCGGCGCCCGAGCGATCGCCGGGCGCGGGGGCCTCGGCCGGGTCGCGGCGGGCGCCGTGGCCGGGGCGGTAGAAGGCGTCGTAGGCCGGCGCCGGCAGCCGCACGAGGTGCTGGTCGAGGGGCAGGTAGCCGTCCTCGTCGTAGCGCCGCGCCTGCTCGTCGACGGGCGCGTCGACCAGGAACACGTCGCCCGGCTCGAGGTCCTCGGTCATGGGGTAGACCGGGATGACCTGGTTGGCGCGGATGACCTTCGACCAGTCCCGGGCGAGGTCCGCGGCGCGCTTCGACAGCGGTCCGTTGCAGGCGGCGAGGGCGAGCGCGAGGACGGTCGCGGCGCAGGCGAGGCGCGGGGCGTGCGGCATGGGGCTCCTCCGTCGTGCCGGCGGCGTCGCCGGGACGCCGCGCGGCGGCCGCGGCGGGGCGGCGGGCTGGTCGGGGAGATGGGACTCGAACCCACGACTGGTAGCACCCAAAGCTACCCCTCTACCAACTGAGGTACTCCCCGCCGGACCCGAGGGTAACGCCGCCGGCGCGGGCCGCGCGAGCGCTTTTGGCCTGGTGCCCCCGCGGCCCCGCGGCTACCTTGCCGGCCGCGTTCACCGGGCTCCGGAGCGCCGTTTCGCCCGCCTCTCGCCCCCCTCCTGCCCCGCGCGCGGCGGGCGCCCGCAACCGACCGCATCGAACATGAAGGTCCTCGTCGTCGGCAGCGGAGGGCGCGAGCACGCCCTCGCGTGGAAGATCGCCCAGTCCCCCGAGGTCGAGGAGGTGCTGATCGCGCCGGGGAACGCCGGGACGGCGCGCGTCGGGCGGAACGTCCCGGTGGCGGCGGACGACCTCGACGGCCTGACGCGCCTCGCGCGCGACGAGGGCGTCGGCCTGGCGGTGATCGGGCCGGAGGGACCGCTCTGCGCCGGGCTCGCCGACCGCCTGCGCGGCCGCGGCGTCGACGTGTTCGGGCCCGGCGCCGAGGGCGCGCGCCTCGAGGGCTCGAAGGTGCACGCGAAGGAGTTCCTGCAGCGCTACCGCATCCCCTCGGCCGCCGGCCGGCGCTTCGACCGCTCGGGCGCGGCCAAGTCCTACCTGGAGAGCCAGACGACGTGGCCGCAGGTCGTGAAGGCCGACGGCCTCGCCGCCGGCAAGGGCGTGTTCGTCGTGCCGGACGCGCGCGCGGGCTGCGCCGCGATCGACCAGGTGATGGAGGAGCGCTCGCTGGGCGAGGCGGGCGCGCAGGTGCTGATCGAGGAGTTCCTGGCCGGCGAGGAGATCAGCGTGCTCGCCGTGACCGACGGCGAGGCCCTGCTGATCCTCGACCCCGTCGTCGACCACAAGCAGGTCGGCGAGGGCGACACCGGCCCGAACACGGGCGGCATGGGCGTGTACTCGCCCGCGAACGTGCTGAACCGCCGCCAGATGCGCCAGATCGAGCAGCACATCCTCGTGCCGACGCTGCACGGCCTGCGGCGCGAGGAGGTCGAGTACCGCGGCTGCCTGTTCGTCGGCCTCATGCTGACCGAGAGCGGCCCCCGCGTGCTCGAGTACAACTGCCGCTTCGGCGACCCCGAGGTGCAGGCCGTCGTGCGCCGGCTGCGCGGCGACCTCGTGCCGTACCTGCGGGCCACGGCGCGCGGCGAGCTCGCGCAGCTCGAGGGCCCCGCCTGGGACCCGCGCACGTGCGTCGGCGTCGTCGCGGCCTCGGAGGGCTACCCGGGCTCGTACCGCAAGGGCGACCTGGTCGACGGGCTCGACGAGGCGGAGGAGGACCCCGACGTCGTGGTCTTCCACGCAGGCACGGTCGCGCGGCCCGAGGGCGTCGCCACCGACGGCGGCCGGGTGCTCTGCGTCACGGCGCTGGGCGACGGGCTGACGGCGGCGCGCGAGAAGGCCTACGCCGCGTACGACCGGATCCGCTGGCAGGGCAAGTTCTGCCGGCGCGACATCGGGCTCCGGCACGCCGCGACACCGGCGCGACCGGCGCAGGCCGGCGGCGCGACGCCCGGCGCGCCCCCCGCGGGCGGCGCCTGATGGCCGCCTTGAACCGCGGCCGCCGATAGCCGATCCTGGCGGAGCCGCGCGGGTGGGGGATCCGCGCGCGCCCCACTCGCGTGAAGCAAAGAGCCATCCTGGCGGCCTTCGAGTCGTTCCTGCGCCAGCGCAGCCTGCGCCTGACGCCCCAGCGCCGCAGCGTCTTCGACCGCGTGTTCGAGACGCACGAGCACTTCAGCGCGGAGACGCTGTTCGGCTGGCTGCGCGAGGGCGACGGCCCGAAGGTGTCGCGCGCGACCGTCTACCGCACGCTCGCCCTGCTGCAGGAGGGCGGCTTCATCGAGTCGCTCGACGCCGGCCGCGGCGAGCTCGTGTACGAGCACGTGCTGGGCCACCGCCACCACGACCACATCGTGTGCCTGGGCTGCGGCAAGATCGAGGAGTTCCACGACGAGCGCATCGAGGAGCTCCAGCTCGAGGCCTGCGAGCGCAAGGGCTACGAGCTGGTGAACCACACCCTCGTGCTGAACGGCTACTGCCGCGCCTGCCAGCGCAAGACGCCGGCGGAGCGCGCGGCCGGGGAACGCGCGAACCCCTCCTGACCCCCGCCGGCGGGCGCGCCCGCGGGGAGTCGAGGAGGGGTCCGGTCGCCGGCGCGGGCCGGCGGGCCCCTGGGTGCACGACCCGGGGCGCTGGGCCCGGAGTCGGGGGCGCTACTGCAGCCGGGTCAGGAGCTTGTCCATGACCCAGGCGGCCGTGTCGCCGTCGTTCATGTAGTAGCGCTCGGCGTGCACGCGCAGCTGCGTGCGGTCGATGTCGAAGGCCTCGACCGACACGACGACCGTGGCGCCGTCGATCGTGCCCTTCACGCTGCGCAGGCCCTCGTCGACCTCGACCAGCGTGGTGCTGGTGTCGGAGATCGTGGTCTTGACGGTGGCCCACACCTCGTGGACGTCGCCGGGGACGCGCGAGACGTAGGAGTGGTTGTCGGTGGCTTCCTTGCTCAGGACGATGCCCGCGGCCGTGCCGGCGATCAGGCCGGCGCAGGACGAGCCGAGGGGCAGGGCGAGCAGGACGGCAAGAATCGTCGTCGTTCGCATGGAGTCGATCTCTCTCACTTCTTGGGTTGGGTTCGGGTGGGTCGGTTGGAAGCAGGACCGGCGGGCGTCACGCGGAGCGAGCCGCGAACTCGATCATCCGCCGGTAGAAGCGCAGCCCCTCGCCCTCGCTGCGGCGCGGCTGGCGCGTCCACAGCGGGTGGTGGAAGGGGGACACGTTGCGCTCGGGGTGGGGCATCAGGCCCAGCACGCGACCGGTGGGGTCGCAGAGGCCGGCGATGCCGTCGACCGAGCCGTTCGGGTTGTCGGGATACTCCGCCGGCGCGTCGGGCGCGCCGGAGGACACGTAGCGCAGGGCGATCTGCCCGTTGGCGCGCAGGCGCTCGAGCACGGCCGTGTCGCGCACGAGGAAGCGGCCCTCGCCGTGGGCGGCGGGCATGGGCAGCACGTCGCCGGGCTCGAGCCACGGGCAGGCGCACTCCTCGGCGCGCAGGGTCACCCAGCGGCACTCGAAGCGGTTGGACGCGTTCGCGTGCAGCGCGTAGCCCCGCTCGCGCCGGGGCGCGTCGGCGGTGCCGTCGAGCAGGCCGGTGTCGACCAGCACCTGGAAGCCGTTGCAGACGCCGAGCACGACGCCGCCGCGGTCGACGAAGGCGCGCAGCGGGGCCAGCAGGTGGTGGCGCAGCTCGAGCCCGAACACGCGGCCGGCGGCGACGTCGTCGCCGTAGCTGAAGCCGCCCGGCACGACCAGGGCCGCGTAGCGGGCCAGCCGGTCGGGGTCCTCGAGCAGCCGGTGGAGGTGCAGGACGTCGACCTCGGAGCCCGCCTGCTCGAGCGCGAGCACGGTCTCGCGGTCGCAGTTGGTCCCGGCGGTGCGCAGCACCAGCGTGCGGGGGCGTCCGGCGATCACGACGCGCTCCTTCCGCGCTCGGCGGTGGCGAACGGCCCGGCGTGGGCCGCGCGCAGGTCGGCGCCGGCGAGGTCGGCCACCACCTCGCCCGCGGGGCCGCGCAGGCCCAGCCGCGGCTCGGCGGTGACGTGCCCGACGGCGGCGCAGGGCAGCCCCTGGATGCGGCGCTCGAGCGCGGGCGCGTGCTGGGGCTCGACCTCGAGGAGGAAGCGGGTGCACGACTCGGAGAAGAGCCGCAGGGCGGTCGGGTCGACCGGGGCGCCCCCGTCGTCGCCCGGCGGGTCCTCGACGGGCACGCGGCCCAGGTCCAGCACCGCGCCCAGCTCGCCGGCGAAGGCCATCTCGGCCGCGGCGACGGCCAGGCCGCCCTCCGACAGGTCGTGAGCGGCGCGGACCAGGCCGGCGGCGATGGCGCCGTGGACCGCCGCGAGCAGCGCCGGGGCGCGCTCGAGGTCCGGGCGCGGCGCGCGGCCGCCCTCGACGCCCGCCAAACGCAGGTACAGCGAGCCGCCGAGCTCCGCGCGCGTCGCGCCGACGAGGTACAGCAGGTTGCCCGCTTCCTTCAGGTCCATCGTCACGGCGTGCGCGACGTCGGGGACGATCGACAGGGCGGAGATCAGCAGCGTCGGCGGGATCGACAGCGTGCGGTCGCCGACGCGGTACTCGTTGTTGAGGCTGTCCTTGCCCGAGATGAACGGCGTGCCGTAGGCCAGCGCCGCGTCGCGGCAGCCGCGCGCGGCGAGCACGAGCGCGCCCAGCTGCTCGGGGCGCCGGCAGTTGCCCCACGAGAAGTTGTCGAGCACCGCCGTGCGGCGCGGGTCGCCGCCGACGCACACGGCGTTGCGCAGCGCCTCGTCCAGCACGGCCATCGCCATGCCCTCGGGGTCGAGCGCGCCGTAGCGCGGGTTGGCGCCGCAGGCGAGCGCGGCGCCGCGGCGGCTGCCGGCGACCGGTTGCAGCACCGACCCGTTGCCGGGGCCGTCGCCGCGCGGGCCGACCAGCGGGTGCACGACCGCCGCGCCCTGCACCTCGTGGTCGTACTGGCGCACGATCCACTCCTTGCTGGCGACCTCCGGGTCGGCCAGCAGCGCGAGCAGCGTCGCGGGCACGTCGTCGCAGGCGGGCACGCCGGGGTCGGACGTCGCGGGCGCCGTCCACGTCGCCGTGCGCACGGGCCGCGGCGTGCCGTCGTGCAGGAAGCGCATGTCGAGGTCGCCGACGACGGCGCCGTCGTAGCGCAGCACGAGCCGCCCCGTGTCCGTGAAGCGGCCGATGGCGGTCGCCTCGACGTCCTCGGCGACGAACACGGCGAGCAGCGCCTCGAGGTCGTCGGGCGGGACGGCCAGGACCATCCGCTCCTGCGCCTCGCTGATCCAGATCTCGGCCGCGGTCAGCCCGGGGTACTTGAGCGGCACGCGCTCGAGGTCCACCTCGGCGCCGCAGTCCTCGCCCATCTCGCCGACGGCGGAGGACAGGCCGCCCGCGCCGCAGTCGGTGATGCCGCGGTAGAGCCGCCGGTCGCGCGCGACGAGCAGGGCGTCGAGGACGCGCTTCTCGGTGATCGGGTCGCCGATCTGCACGGCCGCGCTGGAGACCGTCTCGGACTCCTCGTGGAGCTCGACCGACGAGAACGTTGCCCCGTGGATGCCGTCGCGGCCCGTGCGGCCGCCGACCACCACGACCACGTCCCCGGGCGCCACGGCCTTCTCCGCGCAGTCCCGCGGCAGGATCCCCAGGGTGCCGGCGTACACCAGCGGGTTCCCGGTGTAGCCGCGGTCGAACCACACGCCCCCGTTGACCGTGGGGATGCCCATGCGGTTGCCGTAGTCGCGCACGCCGGCGACGACGCCGCGCAGGATGCGGCGGGGGTGCATGGCGCCGCGCGGCACCTCGTCCTCGGGCAGGTCGGGCGGGCCGACGAAGAAGGCGTCGGTGTTCGCGATCGGCCTGGCGCCGAGCCCGACGCCGAGGATGTCGCGGATCACGCCGCCGATGCCGGTGCCCGCGCCGCCGTAGGGGTCGATGGCGCTGGGGTGGTTGTGCGTCTCGACCTTGAAGGCGAGGCAGGTGCCGCGGTCGAACTCGACGATGCCCGCGTTGTCGTGGAACACGCTGACGCACCAGTCGCGGTCGAGCTCGCGCGTGGCGCGCTGGATCGTCTCGCGGAACAGGTTGTCGATGCGCTCGCCGTCCATGTCGATCGTGCCGGCGAACGTCTTGTGCTTGCAGTGCTCGCTCCACGTCTGCGCGAGCGTCTCCAGCTCGACCAGCGTGGGCTCGCGGCCGAGCTCCGCGAAGTGCGCCTGGATCGCGCGCATCTCCTCGAGCGAGAGCGACAGCTCGCCCTCGCGCGAGAGCTGCTCGAGGCGCGCGTCGTCGGCGTCGCGCAGCGGCACGGCGACGGCGTCGTCGGCGCGTCGCGACGGCTCCGCGGCGGGGGACCAGGCGAGTCCCTCGTCGTCGACGTGGAGCTCGTCGATGACCTCGTTCGCGAAGACGCGCCGACCGCAGCGCTCGAGCTCCGCGCGCGAGGCGTCGCCCTCGAGCTCCCACGCGCGGAAGCTCTGCACGTGCGGCGTCGCGCCGTGCGTCGAGCCGGTCGCGGCGAGGCCCGCGCGCGCGATCGCGCGCGCGACGGTCAGCGCGACGGGGTCCATCACGCCGGGCTTGCGCGCGACGAGGATGCGCGCCCTGCCGGGCGGCACGTCGGGGCGCGCGCCCGGCTCGGTCACGCGCGCGCGGTCGACGACGGGATCGGCGAGCAGCTCCTCGACGATGCGCGCGACCTGCGCGCGGTCGAGCTCCGCGGGCAGCAGGTAGCCGCGGCCGAGGCGCGCGGCGCGCACGCCGTCCACGCCGATCTCCGCCAGGGCCGCGAGCGCCTCGACCCCGTCGGGATCGTCGACCTCCTCGCGCCGGAACACCTCGACCCGCCACGCGGGCGGGCAGGGCCGCTCGGCGGATCGGGGGCTGGAGTCGTCCGGGGCGGTCGGGGTCATGGAGGGCTTCGCGAGGGTGAGCTCGGACATGGCGGGCACCACCATCCCTGGAGGGGTGCCGACGTCCAGGCACAAGACCTGGGGTGGGCGAACCTCCTCCCGGACGGGCGTGGCGATGGCGGGATCGTACTCCCTGGGGCCCTCGCGCCCAACCGGTCGCGGCGAACCCGTCCCCGGAATCCGGGGGATTTCCGGGGGCCCCGGGTCCGGTGAAGCGGGCTCCGGAGAGCTCGTCGGCGGCGTCGTCGGCGCCCCTCCGCGAGCCCGCGCGGGGCTCGCGCGGCCCGGCGCCTCCGGCCCGCGGGCGCGCGGCGCGGGACGCCCGGGGTTGAACCGTCCCGGGGCGTGGCGGAGGATGCCCGCGAGGACACGCGTGGCGAAGCAAGAGAACCGCAGGGCGGACGGCGGGGGCGCGGCCGGGCCGGGGATGGCCTTCGAGCGCCCGATCCGCGAGCTCGAGGCGCAGCTGGCCGAGCTGGAGGAGCTCTCCGCTCGCACCCAGCTCGACATCACCGACGAGATCGACGCCCTGCGGACGCGTCTCGGCGAGGCCATCCAGACGACCTACCAGGGCCTGTCCGCCTGGGAGACGGTCAACGTCGCGCGCCACGTCGAGCGCCCCGTCGCGGGCGACTACATCCAGACCATCCTGGACGACTTCTTCGAGCTGCGCGGCGACCGCGTCTACGCGGACGACCCGGCCATCGTGACGGGGCTGGCCACGATGGGGGACCACCGCTTCCTGCTCGTGGCGCACCGCAAGGGGCGCACCACCGAGGAGCGCGTGGCCTGCAACTTCGGCTGCGCCCACCCCGAGGGCTACCGCAAGGCCCTGCGCAAGATGCGCCTGGCCGAGCGCCTGGGCCTGCCCATCGTCTGCCTGGTGAACACGCCCGGCGCCTACCCGGGCATCGGCGCCGAGGAGCGCGGGCAGGCCATGGCGATCGCCGAGAACATCTACGAGATGCTCGGCCTGAGCGTGCCCATCGTCGTCCTCGTGATCGGCGAGGGGGGCTCCGGCGGCGCGTTGGGGATCGGCGTGGGGGACGTCGTCCTCATGATGGAGTACTCCTACTACTCGGTGATCACGCCCGAGGGCTGCGCCGCGATCCTGTGGAAGGACGGCGAGCGCACCCCCGACGCCGCCGAGGCGCTGAAGCTGACGGCCGCGGACCTGACCGCCCTGGGGGTGGTCGACGGCATCGTCCGGGAGCCCCCCGGCGGCGCCCACCGCGACCCCGAGCGCGCCATGGCCGAGGTGCGCCGGGCCCTGCTCGAGCGCCTGGACGAGCTCGCCGCCGTGCCGACCGACGAGCTGGTGCCCCGCCGGCGCCGCAAGTTCCGGCGCATGGGCGTGCTCGAGGGCCGCTTCGGGACCTGAGGGCAGCCCCGTGGCTCCGGTGGGCCCCGGTGGTCCTCGGGGACCTCGGGGGTCCCGGACCCGTCCCGGATCCGGGCGTTCCGGGGTGGATGGACGCCAACGCCGCCACCGCGCCGTCGTAGGGGCCGTATGGGGTCCCCCCGTCGACTAGACTTGGCCCCCGCGGCGCCGCGGGCCGATGAGCGTCCGCGTCCCCCGGCCATGTCCCAGCGCTCCGAGCCCGACCCCGCCGCTCCGGACTCCCCCGGCGAGCCCCCCCGGCCGGAGGGCCCCGGGAGCCCGCCCCGGCGCCCCCGGCGCGACGGCCCCCAGGACGTCGCCGCGGAGGCCTGCGGGGGTCCCAGCGACCACGACCTGGTCCGGGGAGCCCAGGCGGGCGACGAGGCGGCCTTCGAGCTGCTCGTCCGCCGCCACCAGGCCCGCGCCTGGCGCGTGGCCCGCAACCTGGTCCCCAACGACGAGGACGCCCGCGACCTGGCCCAGGAGGCCTTCCTGCGCGTGTTCCGCAGCCTGGACCGGTTCGACTTCCAGCACGACTTCACGACCTGGCTCTACCGGATCGTGACCAACCTGGGCATCGACCACCTGCGCAAGCGCCGCCCCCAGGTCAGCACCGCGGTGCGCGGGGAGGGCGACGAGGAGGTCGAGCTGGACCTGCCGGACACGGACGCGCCCGCGCCCTCGAGCCAGCTGGAGAGCGCCGAGACGGCCGAGCGCGTGCGGGCCTGCATCGACAGCCTGGCGCCGCACTTCCAGGTGGTGCTGACGCTGCGCGAGCTGGAGGGCCTGCCCTGCACCGAGATCGCCGCGATCGTGGGCGCCAGCCACGTCACCGTCCGCTGGCGCCTGCACCGCGGGCGAAAACTCTTCCAGGAGGAGTGGGAGCGCCGCGAGCGCCTGGCCGAGCGCGGCGACGCCTCGGGCGCCTCGGCGGAGCCCCGCCCGCGCCCCTGACGAGCGAAATCGCGATCCGGCGCGAGCGAGAGCCAACACCCGCCTCACCCAGTCCGTACACCCCCCCGAAGAACGAGACCATGGAGACTCTCCCGACCTGCGACGACGTCCGAGGCTGCTTCCCGCTGTACGTGGGGGGCGACCTGGAGGAGCCGCTGGTCCGGCAGGTGCTCGAGCACGTCCACGGACGCGAGCACCAGGCCGGTTGCGGGAAGTGCGCGGCCGAGCTGGCCTCGGCCGAGCACGCCCGGCGAGCCTTGCTCGCCCTCCCGAGTGAAGCCCCCGAGGACCTCGACCTCTGGCAGGACTTGCATCTACGCCTGCGGAGCGAGGGGATCCTCGGCGCACGTCCGCACGCCGCCCCCGCGCGGCGGCGGACCTGGCGCCGCCTGGCCGGGTACCCCGGCTACATCGGCGCCGCGGCCGCCGCGGCCGTGCTCGGGATCGGCGTCTGGTTCTCGGACGCCGCCGCCCCGATCTCCCCGGGCGCCGGAGACGCCGCGCCGCCGTCGGCGACGGTCGCCGGCCGCGCGGAGCCCGGCGTGACGTCGCTCGCCCAGGCCCTGCGGGACCGCGCCGCCGCGCGCCCGGCCGGGGGCGCGACCGCTCCGTCCAGCGCGCTGCGCCGGCCCGTCGCCGGACCGCGCACCGCCCTTCCGTTCAACGCGACGGTGTCGTGGACGCCGAGCTCCCGGCTCGCCGCGCCCGGCGCGCGTTCGTTCTCCCGGCGCACGTCCGGGGCGCGCGTCCTGCCGGTCGCGTCCTCGCTCGCCTCCGGCGCCGCGGCGCAGGCGTCGTCCGGCTCGGCGTTCCCCGGGAGCCCGTCGCTCGGAGACCCCGCGCTCGGCGGACTGCGGCGCGCGACGCGCCAGGACGAGCTGCTCCGCCACACCGCCCTGCCGTGGCGCCAGCACTTCTACCGCACACCGAACGTCCCGATCTACTGGGGCGAGAACGCCACCGTGGGCTACGGCCTGCGCTGAGGCGTTCGCTCCGGTCCGCGCCCAGGCGCTCGCTCCGGCCCGCGCCGAGGCGCACGATCCGGCGCAACCCCGACGAGCCGCGGACCTCCGCCGGAGAATCCGCTCTCCGCGGACGGATCGCCGCGCTCGCGGACATCCAGGACTCTCGGAGACCCAAGCCATGAACGCACGACTGACCACCCTCGTCGGCGGCCTGGCCCTGGCGACCGGCCTGCCGCTGCTCGCCCCGGCGTCGACCGCCCCTGTCCAGGATCCGTCCCAGGACGCCGCGTCCGTCCCGCTCGCCTCCGCCCTGGCCCGGGAGGGGGACGCGCTCGCCGAGGACGCCGCCGCCTGGCGCCTCGCGCTCACCGACCCCGACCTCGACCGGCGCGAGCGCGAGCTCGACCGCCTGCTGGCCGAGGTGCGCCGCCACCCGCCGCTGCGCGGCCTGTTCGAGGAGTGGTCGCACGACGCGACCGCGCCCGAGCTCGCCTGGACCGCGCGGCTCGCCCTCCGCGAGCTGGACCGCGACGGGCGGGACCTGACCTGGGGGCACGGCCTCGGCTGGCGCTCCGACCCGCTCGACGCCGCGCCCCGGCTCGCCCCCGGGGACGCCAGGCCGTACGGGCAGCTGCTGGGCGGCTCCTGGGAGGACGTCCAGGGCGAGCTCGAGCGCCTGCGGAGGATGTTCGACGAGCTCCCCGGAGGAGTCGCGTCCGCCTCCCGCGGGTTCGAGCTGCGCTCCGGCCCCGACGGCGTGAAGGCCACCGTCCGCGAGGACGTCGACGGCGTCGAGCAGGTGCGCGAGTACGAGGCCGCGACACTGGACGAGCTGCTCGAGGCGCACCCCGAGCTGCGCGAGCACGTCGACGGCACGGCTGCGGTGCCGGGGCTCGCCTGGGGCGAACGCTTCCCGGCGCTCGACCGCCTCATGCTGGACCCGCCGGCCGCGCTGCGGGTCGTCCCGCGCGCTCCGCTGGCCCCGGGGGCCCCGGCGGCCCCGCGCGAGCTGCGCACGGACGTGCTCGGCGTCTACCTGCGCCCGCTGGAGGCCGGCGAGGCCGCGGCGCTCGGCCTGGAGACCGGCGCGGGCCTGGTGGTCGTGCGGACCGAGCCCGGCACCATCGCCTGGGCGCTCGGCGTGCAGCGCGGGGACGTGCTGCTCGAGGTCAACGGTTTGCCGGCCACGGGCCGCGACGCGATCAGCGAGGCGCTCTGCGCGCGGCCCGACGACGGCGAGGTGCGCCTGGTGCTGATCGACGGCCACGGGCAGCGCCGCGCGCGCACGTGGCGGCCGCGCGAGGAGCCCGCGGACGGGCCGCTGCGCGGACCGGCCGCGGACCGCCGCGACCTGTAGCGCGTCCGCGCGGCGCGGTCGCGTGCCGCCGCTCAGCGGCCGATGCCGCCGAGCGTCTGGCCGCGGCGCGCCACCTCGCACTCCGAGCGCAGCGAGTAGGCGCGCCGGATGTCGGGGTGGTCGAACTCCTTCTCGGACAGCCGCAGGAACTCGTCGATGCTCTGGATGGCCTCCTCGTGGCGGCCGAGGTCGCGCAGGAGCTGCGCGCGCATGCCGTAGGCGTCGGCGAGCTCCTCGCGCGCGAGCAGCGCGTCGAGGCTGGCCAGCGCGTCCTCGAGGCGGCCGAGGCGGCGCTGGATGGTGGCGGCGGACAGGTGCGTGGCGACCTGCAGCTCGACCGCGTCCTGGCGCAGGGCGCGCAGGCGCTCCTCCTCGCCGGCCGTCAGGTCGGGGCGCTGGAGCTGCTGGTCCCAGAAGTCCAGCTCGCGATCGCTGACCTCCAGCACGCGGCTGGACCAGAGCAGCGACTCCTCGGGCGAGTCGAGCAGCGCGTACACGCGCTGCAGGCCGTTCATGGCCTTCAGGTCCTCGCTCTTGCGCGACAGCGTCTCCTCGTACGCGGAGATCGACTCGCGCCAGTTCTCGTCGGCGCGCAGCAGCAGGTTGCGGGCCTCCTCGTTGCGGCGGCCCGGCTCGGTGGGGTCGCGCTGGCCGCTCGCCATGTCCTCGCCGGCCTCGCGGAACAGCACGCCCTTGCGCTCGAGCGCGTCGGCGAGGCCCAGCCAGATGCGGTAGTCGTCGTCCTTCTCCTCGAGGAGCTGCCGGAAGATCCCCTCGGCGATCAGGATGTCGTCGCGCGTCCCGTAGCGCAGCCGGATCCAGCCCACCATGAGCCGCAGCGGCCGGTTATCCGGCTCGACCTCCAGGCCCTTGAGCGCCTGCTGCTCCGCGCGCGCCAGGTCGTCGAGGTCGTAGTACCGCAGCGCGAGCTCGGTGTGCATGTCCGCGATCTGCTCGGGATCGGGGCCCTCGGGGCGCGAGCTGACGCAGGCCGCGGCGAGCAGGAGGGCGAGCCCGGACAGGGCGGCGCGCCCAGGGCTCCGGCGGGGGGCCGGGGTCCGGATGGATCGGAAGGGGCTCATGCGGAGGGCTCCGGGGCGCGGTGCGACGGGGCGGGGCGTCCCGCCGGGAGCGGGCGGACCCGCCAGGATGCCTCAGGGCCGCTCGCCGCGCACGCCGGGGGCCCCGGGTTTCCCGAGTAACCGCGCCAGCCGCTCCGGTTGCATGCGCACCCGCAGCACCTTGCCGCCCGAGAGGTGGACGAGCCCGGCCTTGGCGCCCCGGGGCTTGTGGACCTCCTTGCGGCGCGCCACGTGGACGTTGACGCGGGCGGCGCTCCGCAGCGGCGAGAAGTGGGCCGCCAGATGGGCCGCGTCCAGCACCTCCTCGGCGTCGGGCTCCTCGCGGCCCTGGACGCGCAGGACCACGTGGCTGCCGGGGGCGTCGGCGGTGTGGAGCCAGAGGTCGTTCCCGCGCGAGTGGCGCAGGGTCAGCTCGTCGTTGTCCGCGGCCGTGCGGCCCACGCGGATCTCCGAGCCGCGGCAGCCCTCGAACGACCGGTAGGGGCGCCGCGGACCGGGGGGCGGGCGGCGCTTGGGGACGGCCTGCTCGGGCTCGAGCACGCCGGAGCGCGCGGCCTCCTCGGCGAGCGCCTCGAGGTCGGCCGCCGTGCCGGCGGGGTCCTCCGCGCGCGCCAGCAGCTCGTCGAGCTGCGCGAGGCGCTCCTCGAGGAAGCCGCGCTCGGCCGGCAGGTTGTCGACCTTGCGCTTCAGCTTGCGGTAGCGCGAGAAGAGCCGCGACACGTTCTTGGCGGGCGACAGCCCCGGGTCGAGCTCGACGACGCGCGTGGCGCCTTCGCCGGCGAACCAGTCGGGCAGCTCGACGCGGTCCAGGCCGCGCTTCAGCTCGTGCTGGTGCGCCTTCAGCAGCTCGCCGCTCTCGCGCAGGCGCTCGAGCGACTCGGCCTCGCGCTCGCGCTCCTCGAGGCCGCGCAGGTTGCGGCGCGTGCGCGCCTCGCGGCGCGCGACGCGGTCGAGCAGGCGCTTGCGCAGCGCCTCGACGCGCCGCTGCTCCGCCTCGCCGCCGAGGACCGCCTCGACCGCCCACGAGAGCGGCGCGCCGGAGGGGGCGTGCGGCGGCGGCTCGCCGGGGTCGGGGAGCGCCCGCGCGAGGGGCTCGCCGGCGTCGCCGGGCGGCGCGCCGCCGGCCGGGGGACGCCACGGGGAGCCCGGCTCGAGCCGCGGCGGGTCGCCGGAGCCGGGGCGCCCGGCGGGGGGGCTGAGCAGCTCGGCGATGCGGCCCTCGCCGTCCAGCAGGCACAGGTTGGCGTTGCGGCCGAACAGCTCGAGCACCAGCCCGGCCCCGCCGGCGGGCGTCCGGAAGGTCGCGCGCACGGCGCGGTCGCCGCCGACCTGCGCGAGCTCCACCAGGCGCGCGTCCTCGAGCGCGGTCGAGACCGCCTGGAAGAACGGGCCGACGGGCCCGCCGCGGCGCGGCAGGCGTCCGTGCTGCAGGTGCAGGCGCGGCAGGCCGCGGTCCGCGGAGAGGCGCACGCGCACGGGCCGGGCGTCGTCGCCGCCGTCCGGGTCCTCGAGCACGAGGACGAGGTCGGTGGGGGGCAGGGACTGGACGTCGCGGACGCGGAGCCCGGCGACGAGGGGCGCGAGCTCGGCGACGAGCTCGCCCACCTGGGCCGCGGTCAGCCCTGGTCGTCCTGATCGTAGACCCACGACTCGAGGGTGGGCGTCCAGTCCACGAGGTCGCCGTCCGCGCCGAAGAAGAGCTTCAGCTCCTTGGCCGCGGACTCGGGGCCGTCGGAGCCGTGCACCAGGTTGAACGAGACGGACATGCCGAAGTCGCCGCGGATGGTGCCGGGGGCGGCCTCCTGGCCGTTGGTCGCGCCCATCAGGTTGCGGGTCACGGCGATGGCGTTCTCGCCCTCGAGGGCGACCGCGACGACCGGACCGGAGGTCATGAAGCGCACGAGGCTGGCGTAGAACGGACGCTCGGCGTGCATGGCGTAGTGCTCGCGGATCAGCTCCTCGGGGAAGCGGCGCAGCTTGAGGCCGACGACGCGCAGGCCCTTGGTTTCGAAGCGCTGGAGGATGCGGCCGACGAGGCCGCGCTGGACGCCGTCGGGCTTGACGAGGACGAGGGTGCGTTCCACGGGGATCTTCGCGGGGTGGTTGGGGGGTGTCGGGGTCCGCGCGGCGCGGGCGCGCTCGCGCGGAGGAAGGCCGAACAGTCTAGGGACTGCGGCGGGCCGGGCGCGCGGCGAATGCGGGGGCAGTTTGGCGAGCGCGGGTCGCCCGGGGAGGGCGTCGCGGCCCGGTCGGACCCGGCGCCCGCGCCGGCGGGGCGCGTCCCGGAAGCGGGCGGGGCGGGCCCCCGCCCGGGGCTGCGCGTTCCATGCGGCTGGCGCATCCGCCGAGGCCGACCCATGCATCGCGGGCGGGGCAGCCGCCGGCGGCGGACGGCGGCGCAATTCCCCGGAGGGATGGTTGACGGGGCCTTCCCCCTCACTACGCTGCTGGCCCCGAGTCCGACGAGCCGGCCCTGCGAACGCCGGCGGGCGAGTCGCGGCGAGGGGACCTGCGCCTTCCGGGAAGAGGACACGAAGGATGCCGAACAGCCGGTCTCGCTCGGTCGAGTACGCCGGCGCCGGGATCCAGTTCGCGGCCACCTTCCTCGTGATGGGGCTCTTTGGCTGGTGGCTGGACGGCAAGCTCGGGACGGAGCCGTGGTTGATGATCGCGGGCATCCTGCTCGGAGCGACGGGCGCGTTCGTGTCGCTCGTGAAGCGCGTCCCGCCCGCCCGCCGACGGCCTCCGCGCGACGCTCCGAACGACCCCGCCTCTCCACCGCACGATCCGCCACGCCCCCCCTCGAGCCGCGACCCCCGAGCATGATCCAGCGCACCCCAGTCGGAACCCTGGCGACGGTCGGCGTCGCCGCGTTCGCGGCGTGGCTGGCCGGCGGCGCCGTGGGCACCGGCATCCTCGCGGGCACGCTGCTGGGCTGCGCCGTCGCGGGGCTCGGGATCGCGCTGCAGGCGAAGATGGCGCGCGAGGCCCCGCACCGGGTCCTGCAGGCCATGGGCGTCGCCTTCCTGGCGAAGTTCCTCGCCATGATCGCCGTCGGCGTCTCGATCCGCGTGATCGACCCGGAGGCGGCGTCGGTGGACTGGCGCGCCGCCCTGATCGCCTTCCCGGCCGCCGCGCTGACCGTCAGCGTGCTCGGCAGCCTCGACGTGGCGCGCACCCTGCGCGAGCAGAGGGCCGTGTGACCCCATGCGAATCTTCGTCCTGATCGCCCTGGTCGTGGCCACCGTGTGGGCCGGCATGAACGTCGAGCACCACCACGCCGACGATCCCTTCCTGACGCTGTTCCTGCACCTGAAGCCCGCGCAGGTCCTGGTCGGCGGCGAGCCGCTCCAGTTCCCCGTCCCGGCCTTCCTGGGCTTCTTCACGATGGACGAGGCCGGGCACCCGACGGGCATGCTGTCGGTGACGAACTACCAGATCTACCAGCTGGCCGCCGTGCTGCTGATCTTCGTGTGCCTGGGCGGCGTCGCCGCGCACGTGCGCAACGGCGGCGGCGACCGCGTGACGAAGCTGTTCTCCGGCTGGGCGCTCTGGATCCGCGACGAGATGGTCTACCCCGTGATGGGGCGCGAGCGCGGCAAGGCCTTCCTGCCGCTGTTCCTGGCCATCTTCTTCTTCATCCTGTTCCAGAACTTCTTCGGCCTGCTGCCCGGCGGCGGCACGGCGACGTCCAGCATCTTCGTGACCGGCGCGATGGCCGCGATCACGCTCGCCGCGATGCTGATCTGCGGCATGGTCGCCCAGGGGCCGCTCGCCTTCTGGATCAACCTGGTGCCCCACGGGCTGCCGATCCTGCTGTGGCCGCTGATGTTCGTGGTCGAGCTGATCGGCCTGATGGTCAAGCCCTTCGCCCTCATGATTCGTCTCTTCGCGAACATGACGGGCGGCCACCTGATCGTGCTGTCCTGCATGGGCCTGATCATGTTCTTCGGCGACCAGGGCGCGAAGGCGGCCGTCGGCTACTCGTCGGCGCCGCTCGCCGTCGGCTTCGCCGTGTTCATCATGCTGATCGAGACGTTCGTCGCGATGCTGCAGGCGTTCATCTTCACGCAGCTCTCGATCATCTTCGTCAACACCTCCGTGCACCCCGAGCACTGAGCTCGGGGATCGACTGACCCGAACCCACACTTCACCCTGTAGATCCAGAGCGCCGGTCCGCAGAGGACCGCCATGCGAAGGAGAAAGCGCTAGACATGACTGCCCCTGAGATGCTCGCTGCGGCGGGAGACAACCTTCCCTACGGTTTCCTCGGCGCCGCCCTCGGTGCGGGCCTCGCCGTCGTCGGCGCCGGCCTCGGCATCGGCAAGATCGGCTCCTCGGCGAACGAAGGCATCGCCCGTCAGCCCGAGGCGGCCGCCGACATCCGCGGCGGCTCCATCATCCTCTGCGCGCTCATCGAGGGCGTCGCGCTGTTCGCGGTGGTCGTCACGCTGCTGATCGCGCTGAAGACCTAGAGCCGCGGAGACGGTTCGGGAAGGCCGCCCCGGCTCCGCGCCGGGGCGGCACCAGCTCCCGACCGGGCCCGACCCGGACCCGCCGGGCCCGAGCGCGGGCGCCCGCGCCCACCGCCCCCCCGAGACGAACCCCTTTCCGAGCACCGACCGGCACCGCCCATGACGCTCCTCACGATCCTGACCGCATCCGAAGGCGGAGGGGGACTGAACCCCTTCGACCCGACGGCTGGTGGAGGCCTCCTGTGGACCTGGATCATCTTCCTCGTGGCCCTCGTGCCCATGTGGAAGGTGGTGCTCGGCCCCGTGAGCCGCGCCCTCGACAGCCGCGACGAGATGGCCCAGCGCAAGATCACCGCCGCCGAGGAGGCCAGCGAGGCCGCCGAGAAGGCGCGCGCCGAGGTCGAGATCAAGCTCGGCGAGGCGCGGGCCGAGGCGGGCCGCCTGATGAACGAGGCGCGCGAGCGCGCCGGCGTGCGCGAGCGCGAGATCATCGAGGCGGCCAACCACGAGTCGCGCGAGCTCATCGAGAGCGCGCGCCGCTCGATCCGCGCGGAGCAGGAGAAGGCCATCGGTGAGATCCGCGACACCGTCGTGGACCTGACGCTCGAGGCCGCCTCCAAGGTGCTCGGCCGCACGGTCGACAGCGCCGACGACCGCCGCATGGTCGAGTCGCTCGTCAGCGAGGTGAAGGAGCAGGCGTGAGAGTCGGATCCGTCGCCGCCCGCTACACCGAGGCGCTCTTCGAGCTGGCCCGCGAACGCGGCGTGCTCGACGAGGTGGCCGCCGACGTGGAGGCCCTCGGCCGCGAGGTCGACGACCCCGACGTGCGCGCGTTCCTGATGAGCGCCCGCGTCCCGCTGGCCGAGAAGGCCCGGCGCCTGGAGGCGTTCCGCGGGACCTTCCACCAGCTCACGTACAACTTCGTCCGCCTGCTGCTCGACAAGCGTCGCCTCGACGTCCTGCCGGAGCTCGCGGCGGCGTTCCGTCGCCGGCAGCTCGCCGAGCGCGGCGCCGTGCAAGGCGTGGTCGAGTCCGCGCGCCCGCTGGCGACGGAGCAGATCGACGCGCTCGCCGACGTGCTCGGCCGACGGCTCGGGAAGGAGGTCCTCCTCGAGGGCCGCGTCGTTCCCGAGCTCGTGGGCGGAGCCCGCATCATCGTCCAGAACCGTATGATCGACCGCTCGGTGCAGGGCGGGCTGCAAGACCTCGAGCAGCGCCTCCGGCGCGCCCCCCTGCCCACCGCCTGACGACCGCCGCCCCGACGGCCCAGGCGCCCGACCCCTCAACACCGGACCCAGAGGACTGCTGACGTGACCGACCTCCGACCCGCGGAAGTGACTTCGATCCTGAAGAAGGAGATCGAGGGCTACCAAGGCGAAACGGACATGCAGAGCGTGGGCACCGTGCTCTCCGTCGGCGACGGCGTGGCGCGCGTGTACGGCCTCGACGACTGCATGATGAACGAGCTGGTCGAGTTCCCCGGCGGGGTCCGCGGCGTGGCGCTGAACCTCGAAGAGGACAACGTCGGCTGCGTGCTCCTGGGCGACGCGACCAAGGTGAAGGAGGGCGACACCGTCAAGAGCACGGGGCGCATCATCTCCGTGCCGACCGGCGACAAGCTCCTCGGGCGCGTCGTGAACGCCCTCGGCGACCCGATCGACGGGCGCGGCCCGCTGGGCGTCACCGAGGACGACTACCTGCCGATCGAGCAGCCCGCCCCGTCCGTGGTGGAGCGGCAGCCGGTGGACCAGCCGGTGCAGACCGGCATCAAGGCCATCGACGCCATGATCCCGATCGGCCGCGGCCAGCGCGAGCTGATCATCGGCGACCGCCAGACCGGCAAGTCGGCGCTGCTGATCGACACGATCATCAACCAGAAGCGCACGGGCGGCGGCGACCCGTCGAACCCCGAGCAGGTGATCTGCATCTACGTCGCCGTCGGCCAGAAGCAGTCGACCGTCGTGGACGTGGTCCAGCGCCTCGAGAGCCACGGCGCCATGGCGTACACGATCGTCGTGTCGGCCAGCGCCATCGACGAGGCCTCGATGCAGTACCTCGCGTGCTACGCGGGCTGCACGATGGGCGAGCGCTTCCGCGACGCCGGCCGCCACGTCGTCATCATGTACGACGACCTGTACAAGCAGGCGCTGGCCTACCGTCAGGTGATGCTGCTGCTGCGCCGCCCGCCGGGCCGCGAGGCCTTCCCCGGCGACGTGTTCAACCTGCACAGCCGCCTGCTCGAGCGCGCCGCCAAGCTGGCGGACGACGCGCCGAAGGTGAACCCGCGCTACCAGGCCGGCGGGGGCACGCTGACGGCGCTGCCCGTGGTCGAGACGCAGGAGGGCGACGTGTCCGCCTACATCCCGACCAACGTGATCTCGATCACCGACGGCCAGATCTTCCTGGAGTCGAACCTGTTCAACTCCGGCATCCGGCCGGCCGTGAACGCGGGCATCTCGGTGTCCCGCGTGGGCGGCGCGGCGCAGATCCCGGCCATGAAGAAGATCGCCGGCGGCATGCGCCTCGAGCTGGCCCAGTACCGCGAGCTGGCGGCCTTCGCGCAGTTCGGCTCGGACCTCGACAAGGCCACCCAGCAGGTGCTGCGCCGCGGCGAGCGCCTGGTCGAGATCCTGAAGCAGCCGCAGTACGTGCCCGTCGACGTCGCCGACCAGATCATGATGATCTACGCCGGAACGTCGGGCGCGCTGGACGCCCTGCCGCCGGAGAAGGTCCCCGCCTTCGAGGGCGAGCTGCGCCAGTACATGGCGGACAACCACCCCGAGATCGGCGACGAGATCCGCTCGACCGGCAAGTTCTCCGACGAGGCCAAGGACGTCGTCAAGCAGGCGGTCGAGGCCGTCCTGCCCCAGTTCAGCGCCTAGACGATGGCCGGGAGCATTCGCGAGCTGCGCCGCCGCTTCAAGTCGGTCGGCAACATCAAGCAGATCACGCGCGCCATGGAGATGGTGGCGACGACCAAGCTGCGTCGCTTCCAGGACCGCGCCGTGGCCTCGCGCCCGTACGCCCGCGAGATCCAGGGCCTGGTGGGGCGGCTGGCCGCCGTGCTGGGCGACGACCTGGCCGACCGGCCGCTGTTCCGCGACGGCGAGGGGACCGGCACCGCGGTGCTGGTCGTCACGTCCGACCGCGGGCTGTGCGGGGCCTACAACTCGAACATCCTGCGCAAGCTCGACGCCTGGCGCCGCGCGCGGATGGAGGAGGACGGCCCCGTCCACTTCTTCTGCATCGGCCGCAAGGGCTTCCAGTACCTGACGAAGCGCGGGACCGAGGTGCACTCGTTCTTCGACGAGCCGTCGCTCGAGCACATGGACTACCGCTCGGCCGCGAACGTGGCCCGGGCGCTGACGGCGTTCTTCCTCGAGGGCGGCTGCCGCGAGGTCCGCATCTTCTACACGGCCTTCGAGTCGATGGTGAAGTACGTGCCGGAGGACCGGCAGCTGCTGCCCATCCGGCCGGACGAGCTGCTGTCGGGCGACGAGGGCCAGGAGGCCGGCGGCGCCGACGTCATCCTGGAGCCCGACGCCGGCTCCATCTTCGACACCGTCGTCCCGCGCTACGTCGAGACGACCGTCTTCAACGCGATGCTCGAGTCCCTGACCTCCGAGTTCGCCAGCCGGCGCGTCTCGATGAAGAACGCCACCGACGCCGCCGGCGACATGCAGAAGCTGCTGCAGTCCCAGTACAACCGCAAACGCCAAGAGACGATCACCAAGGAGCTGCTCGACATCGTCGGCGGCGCCGAGGCCCTGCGCTGATCCCCACCGAGAACGCCATGACGACCGCGACTTCGACTGCCCAAGGCTCCATCGCCCAGATCTTCGGCCCCGTGGTGGACGTGCGCTTCCCGGCCGGGGAGCTGCCGCCGATCTACAACGCGCTGACGGTCACCGAATCCGCGCGAGGCATCGACCTCGTGCTCGAGGTGTCGCAGCACCTCGGCAACGACGTCGCCCGGTGCGTCGCCATGGCCAGCACCGACGGGTGCCGCCGCGGCATGCCGGTCGTGGACACCGGCGCGCCGATCTCGGTGCCGGTGGGCGAGTCGACCAAGGGCCGCATCTTCAACCTGCTGGGTGTCGCGCTCGACACCGTGGCGCGGGGCTCGTTCCAGGCGGAGCAGACGCTGCCGATCCACCGGCCGGCGCCCGCCTTCGAGGAGCAGGAGGCCATCTCCGAGGTCTTCGAGACGGGGCTCAAGGTCGTCGACCTGCTCTGCCCGTTCGCCAAGGGCGGCAAGATCGGCCTGTTCGGCGGTGCCGGCGTCGGCAAGACCGTGCTGATCCAGGAGCTGATCCGCATCACCGCGGTCGAGAAGGGCGGCTTCTCCGTGTTCTGCGGCGTCGGCGAGCGCACGCGCGAGGGCAACGACCTCTGGCTCGAGATGACCGAGGCCAAGTACACGACGCCCGAGGGCAACGAGGCCAGCGTGATCGACAACGCGGTGCTCGTGTTCGGCCAGATGAACGAGCCGCCGGGCGCGCGCCTGCGCGTGGCGCTCTCGGGCCTGACCATGGCCGAGTTCTTCCGCGACGTGAAGAACCAGGACGTGCTGCTCTTCGTCGACAACATCTTCCGCTTCGTGCAGGCCGGCTCCGAGGTGTCCGCGCTCCTTGGCCGCATGCCGTCCGCGGTGGGCTACCAGCCGACCATGGCCTCGGAGATGGGCGCGCTGCAGGAGCGCATCACGTCGACCAAGAAGGGCTCGGTGACCTCGATGCAGGCCGTGTACGTGCCCGCCGACGACATCACCGACCCGGCGCCGGTGGCGACCTTCGCGCACCTGGACTCGACCATCATCCTCGAGCGCTCGATCGCGGAGCTCGGCATCTACCCGGCCGTGGACCCGCTGAAGTCGACCTCGCGCATGCTCGACCCGCAGGTCGTCGGCGAGGAGCACTACGCGGTGGCCCGCCAGGCGCAGCAGATCCTGCAGCGCTACGCCGACCTGAAGGACATCATCGCGATCCTCGGCATCGAGGAGCTCTCCGACGAGGACAAGCAGGTCGTCGCGCGCGCGCGCCGCATCCAGAAGTTCCTGTCGCAGCCCTTCTTCGTGGCCGAGCAGTTCACCGGCACGCCCGGTGTGTTCGTGCCCCGCGAGGACACCGTCCGCTCCTTCAAGGAGATCATCGAGGGCGTGCACGACACCGTCCCCGAGCAGGCCTTCATGTACAAGGGCAGCATCGACTCCGTGCTCGAGGCCGCCAAGGGCATGGCCGACTAGGGCCCCGGCGGATTCCCCATGGAGCTGACCCTGCGAGTCATCACGCCCGAGAGCGTCGCGCTGGACACCACCGCGAGCTCGGTGCGCATCCCCGCGCTCGACGGCCAGATGGGCATCCTCCCGCGCCACGCCAGCATGGTGGCGGCGCTCGAGGCCGGCGTCCTGACGTGGACCGAGCAGGGCGCCTCCCGGGCGATGTTCGTCTCCGGCGGCTTCGCGGAGGTGCGCGACAACACCGTTCGCGTCGTCTCGGAGGCCGGCGAGCGTCCCGAGGACATCGACACGGAGCGCGCCCAGCGCGCGGCCGAGCGGGCGCGCGAGCGCCTGCGGAAGGCCCACGGCGGGGACCACGACGTCGACGTGCTGCGCGCCGAGCTGGCGCTGCGCCGCGCGATCATGCGCGAGCGAGTGGCCTCCGGGCTCGCCCCGGGCCTGCGCGCCGCGATGGGGGCCGGTCGCTCGTGACCGCCCCGCGCTCATGACGGCCGCGGGCTGGAAGCGGACCCACAGCTGCGGCGAGCTCCGCCCGGAGCACGTCGGCCGGGAGGTCACGCTGAACGGGTGGGTCGACGCGCGCCGCGACCACGGCGGGATCTACTTCCTGGACCTGCGGGACCGCTACGGCGTCACCCAGGTCACGCTCGAGGAGTCGCTGGCCGACAGCGTCGCGCTCAGCCCCGAGACCGTCCTGTCCGTCCGCGGGCAGGTCCGCGCGCGCGACGAGCGCAACGTAAACCCCGACCGCGCCACCGGCGCGATCGAGCTGCAGGCGACGTCCGTGCAGGTGCTCTCGCCGGCGCGCGTGCCGCCCTTCGAGATCCGCGACGACCTCGACACCGCCGTCGAGATCCGGCTGCGCCACCGCTACCTGGACCTGCGCCGGCCGTCGATGCTCGGCAACCTGGTGCACCGCGCCCGCTTCGTCTCGGCCATGCGGCGCGCCTTCGACGCCGAGGGGTTCGTCGAGGTCGAGACGCCGGTCCTCACGAAGGCCACGCCGGAGGGCGCGCGCGACTACCTCGTGCCGAGCCGCGTGCACGCCGGCAAGTTCTACGCGCTCCCGCAGTCGCCGCAGATCTTCAAGCAGCTGCTGATGTGCGCCGGCGTCGACCGCTACTACCAGGTCGCGCGGTGCTTCCGCGACGAGGACCTGCGCGCCGACCGGCAGCCCGAGTTCACGCAGCTGGACATGGAGATGTCCTTCGTCGAGGAGGAGGACGTCTTCGAGGCCTGGGAGCGCGTGCTGGTGGCGACCCTGCGCGACGCGCTGGGGTACGAGCTGCCCGTGCCGATCCCGCGCCTGCGCTACGACGAGGCCATCGAGCGCTTCGGCCTGGACAAGCCCGACACGCGCTTCGGCCTCGAGCTCGTGCGCGTGGACGAGTGGGCCGCGAGCAGCGACTTCAAGGTCTTCTCCGGCGCCGTCGCGTCCGGCGGCCACGTCGTCGGCCTGCGCGTGCCCGGCGAGCACGAGCTGTCGCGCAAGGAGGTCCAGGCGCTCGAGGCGCACGTGAAGGAGTACGGCGCCAAGGGCCTCGCCTGGTGGAAGGCCGCGCGCGAGGGCGGTGCCGGACCGCTCGCCCGCTTCGTCGGCGACGGCGCCGGCGACCTGATGGAGCGCCTCGGGGCCGCCGACGGCGACCTGCTGCTCTTCGTGGCCGACCGCGCCTCGGTCGCGTTCCGCGCGATGGGGGAGCTGCGCAACCTGCTGGGTCGCAAGCTCGGCTTGATCCCCGAGGGGCAGTGGAACTTCCTCTGGGTGACGCACTTCCCGATGTTCGACCACGACGAGGAGTCCGGCACCTGGAGCCCGTCGCACCACCCGTTCACCGCGCCGGAGGACCCCGACCTCGGCGGCGACGACCCCGACCTCGGCAGCCTGCGCAGCCGGGCCTACGACCTGGTCCTGAACGGCTGGGAGCTGGGCTCGGGCTCGGTGCGTATCCACGACCCCGCGATCCAGCAGCGCGTGTTCCGCCTGCTGGGGATCTCCGAGGAGGAGCAGCGCGCCAAGTTCGGCTTCCTGCTCGAGGGGCTGTCCTTCGGCGCCCCGCCGCACGCGGGGTTCGCCCTGGGGCTGGACCGCGTCACGGCGCTCACCCGCGGCCTGGACAGCATCCGCGACATGATCGCGTTCCCGAAGACGACCTCCGCGGCGGACCTCATGTGCGAGGCGCCCTCGGAGGTCCCCGGCGACCTGCTCGCCGAGGTCCACGTGCGCTCGATCGCGCCGGCCGACCCCGCGTGATGGGCGCCGGAGCGGCGACCGCGCGCGCGTTCCCAGGCGCCGGCCCCGCCGGCCGCGCCGCCCGCTCACGACCCGGCTGGTGGAATCCGCCGTCCGGGCCTATTCTGACCCCCTTCGACGACACCCCGTGGTGCGCGGCGCACGTCCGCGGACCCAGCTCGCCCGCTCCCAAGGAGGCTCGTGGCACGTAGATCCAGGTTCACCAAGAAACCCGAGACCCGGCGCTACCGGGTCAACCGGCAGATCCGCATCCGCGAGGTGCGGCTCGTCGATCACGAGGGCAACCAGCACGGCGTCGTCCCCACGGAGGACGCGCGGAGGATGGCGGACGAGGCGGGCCTCGACCTCGTGGAGGTCTCCCCCAACGCCGACCCCCCGGTCTGTCGCATCATGGACTGGGGCAAGTTCCAGTACGAGCAGCGCAAGAAGAGCAAGGGCGCGGGCACGCGCTCGGCGGCCTCGCGCCTGAAGGAGGTGCGGGTCCGACCCACGATCGACCCCCACGACCTCAAGTACCGCCTCGAGTCGGGGCGCAAGTTCCTCGAGGCCGGGCACAAGGTCCTGGTGGTGTGCGTCTTCCGCGGCCGCCAGCTCGACCACAAGGAGCTCGGCCTGAACGTGATGAGGGAGGTCGCCGACACCCTCTCGGACATCAGCAAGGTCGAGACGCCGCCCAAGCTCATGGGCCGGCGGATGACCATGCTGCTCGGCCACAAGTAGCCGCCGCCGCCCGCCGGGCGCGCGGCGGCGCGCCCCGGGGTCCCGCCTCCCCCGACGGTCTGGCCCGGCGGCCCCGCGCCGCGGCCGCCGGCGGGAGCTCCCGCGGGGCGCCGCGCGATCGGCGAGGGCTCGCGCGCCGGCCCGCTTCCGCTGCCGGGGACCTCGGGGAGGGGGTGCTCCGGGCCCTTTTCCGCGCCCGGGGGCCTTGTTTCGGGCCCGCGGACCGCTATTCTGCTCGGCTCGCGACCCGCCGTGGGGCGCCGGCGCAGGCCGGCGGTGCCCCGGGTCGGCCGGGCGCCCCGGGACTTCCTCCGGGGGCCGCGCCACCCCCCGCGCCGGGTCCGGACATCCGCTGCAGGAACCCCATGCCGAAGATGAAGTCGAAGGGCGCGGTGAAGAAGCGCTTCCGCGTCACCAAGAACGGGAAGGTCGTGTGCGGCCACCCGCACCGCGGTCACTACCACGCCATCTACAACGGCAAGACGCGGCGCAACATCAGCAAACCGATGGTGCTCAACACGACGTGGAGCACGATCATGAAGCAATTGATGGGAAGCTGAGCCATGGTTCGCGCAACCTACGGAGCCGCCCGCGCCCGCAAGAAGGCGCGCCTCTTCAAGCAGGCCCGCGGCAACCGCGGCGGCCGCTCGAGCCTCTGGCGGACGGTCCAGGAGACCCTGGTCCGCTCGCTGGCCTACGCCTACCGCGATCGCCGGGCGCGCAAGCGCGAGTTCCGCCGCCTCTGGATCCTGCGGATCAACGCCGCGGCCCGCATGCGCGGCATGACCTACTCGCAGTTCATGCACGGGCTCTCGAAGGCCGGCGTGCAGCTGAACCGCAAGCAGCTCTCCGAGCTCGCCATCCACGACCCCGGGGCGTTCGACGCCCTGACCCAGGAGGCCCAGGCCGCGCGCGCCTGACCTCGGACCGCGGCCCCCGCCCGCGCCCGAGCGACCGACCCGCCGCCGGCGAGCCCCCCCGTGGCCCGCTGGCGGCGCTCGCATTCCCGGGGCGCGGCGTCGCCCCGCCCGCCGACCGGACCGACCCGACCCCTGCAGGACCCACGAGAGCGAGGCCCACGTGAACGTCGACCTGGACGACCACCTCGAGGAGGCCCGGCGCCGCATCGCGGAGGCCGCGGACGAGGCCGCCCTGCGGGCGGTCGAGCGCGCCTACGTCGACAAGGGCGGCGTGGTGGCCGAGATGCTCGCGTCCATCCCGGGCCTCCCGCCCGAGGACCGCAAGGCCGTCGGCGTGAACGCCAACCGCCTGAAGACCGCGATCCAGGAGGCCCTGGAGGCGCGCCGGTCCGAGCTGGCCGACGCCGAGCTCGAGGCCCGGCGCGGCGCGCGCGGGTTCGACCCCACGGTGCCGGGCACGCCCCAGCGCCGGGGCTCGCTGCACCCGCTGACGCAGCTCCAGCGCCACGTCGAGGACGTCTTCACGTCGATGGGCTACCTGGTCCTCGACGGGCCCGAGGTCGAGCTCGACGAGTACAACTTCCAGAAGCTCAACATCCCCGCCGACCACCCGGCGCGGGAGATGCAGGACACGTTCTGGTGCGACCGCGACCAGCACCTCGTGCTGCGCACGCACACCTCGCCGGTGCAGATCCGCGCGATGGAGCAGCTCGAGCCGCCCTTCCGCACGATCGTCCCGGGGCGCGTGTTCCGCAACGAGGAGCTCGACGCGACCCACTCGCACACCTTCCACCAGGTCGAGGGCCTGTGCGTGGCCGAGGGCGTCGCGGTGGGGCACCTGGTGATGACGCTGCGCACGGCCCTGCGCGAGGTGCTGATGAAGGACGACCTCGACGTGCGCCTGCGCCCGGGGTACTTCCCCTTCGTCGAGCCCGGCTTCGAGCTCGACGTGCGCTGCCCGTTCTGCGCGGACGGCTGCCGCATCTGCAAGCACACGACCTGGATCGAGTTCTGCGGCTGCGGGATGGTGCACCCCAACGTCCTGCGCGCGGGCGGGATCGACCCCGAGCGCTTCAGCGGCTTCGCGTTCGGCTTCGGGCTCGACCGCCTGGCGATGATGTGGGCCGCCATCGACGACGTGCGCCACTTCCTCGAGGCCGACCTGCGCTTCCTGGAGCAGTTCTGATGGACGTCTCGTACCGCTGGCTGCAGCGCCACGTCGACCTGGAGGGCGTCTCTCCCGGGGACCTGGCGCGCGAGCTGACCCTGCACACCGCCGAGGTCGAGGACCTGCGCCCGTTCGCGCCGGCGCTCGGCACCGTCGTGGTCGGCCACGTCGTGTCGCGCGAGCGGCACCCCGACGCCGACAAGCTGAGCCTGTGCCGCGTGGACGTCGGCAACGGCGACCCGCTGCAGATCGTGTGCGGCGCGCCCAACGTCGACGCGCGGCAGAACGTGGCCGTCGCGACCGTGGGCGCCGTGCTGCCGGGCGACTTCAAGATCAAGAAGTCGAAGATCCGGGGCGTCGAGTCCCGCGGGATGATCTGCTCCGAGCGCGAGCTGGGTCTGGGCGAGGAGCACGACGGCATCTGGGTGCTGCCCGAGGGCCTGAGCGTGGGCGCGCCCGTCGCCGAGGCGCTGGGCTCGATCGAGGGGCCGGGCGGCGTGCGGGCGCTGGACTGGATCGTCGAGATCGACAACAAGTCGCTGACCCACCGACCGGACCTGTGGGGCCACCGCGGCATCGCGGCCGAGGTCGCGGCGATCCGCGGCCTGCCGCTGAAGCCGCTGGACCTGGAGCTGCCCCCGACAGGAGACGGCGCGCCGTTCCCGGTGCGCATCGAGACGGCCGGGTGCTCGCGCTACGTGGCGCTGCCCATCGAGGGCGTGCAGGTCACGCGCTCGCCGGACTGGCTGCGCATGCTGCTGCTGGCGGCGGGCCAGCGCCCCCTGGACCTGCTGGTCGACGTCTCGAACTTCGTGATGCTCGACCTGGGCCAGCCGAACCACCTGTTCGACGGCGAGGCGCTGCGCTCCGGGATCGTCGTGCGCGACGCGCGGCCGGGCGAGCGCATGACCACGCTCGACGGCACCGAGCGCGAGCTGGGGCCCGAGGACATGCTGATCTGCGACGGCGACGAGCCCGTCGCCCTGGCCGGCGTGATGGGCGGGGAGGGCTCCAAGGTGAACCCGGGGACCCACCGGCTGCTGCTCGAGGTGGCGAGCTTCCACCCCGTGACCGTGCGCCGGACGGCGTCCCGGCTGGGGCTGCGCTCCTCGGCCTCGGCGCGCTTCGAGAAGCACCTGGACCCGACCCTGCCCGGGAAGGCCGCGGCGCACCTGGTGAACTTCCTGCGGGAGCTCGGTCAGGACGTGCGCCTGCCCGCGCCGCCGACCGACGCGGGGGACTGGACCGACCCGGCGCGCACGGTCCGGCTGCGCGGCGCGCGCGTGCGCTCGCTGCTGGGCGTGGAGCTCTCGACCGCGGAGATCGGGGCGCTGCTCGAGCGCCTGCACTTCGGCGTCGCGCCGGGCGCCGACGCCGACGAGCTGGCGGTTTCGATCCCCTCCGCGCGCGCCACCAAGGACCTGTCGATCGAGGAGGACCTGGTCGAGGAGGTCGGGCGCCTGATCGGCTACGACCGCATCCCGGAGCAGGCCCTCACCGACGCGGTGCACCCCATGGCCCGCGACGAGCGCCGCGTGCTCGTGCGCCGCGTGCAGGACCGCCTGTCCGGCGGGGCGCGCTTCCACGAGGCCCGCACGCACACCTTCCTGCCGGCCGAGCTGGCCGCGGCCCTGGGCGTGGCGGACGAGCCCTACGTGCGGGTCGTGAACCCGGCCTCGGAGGGGCTCGAGCGCGTGCGCCGCGGCGTCGTGCCCAGCCTGCTCGGCCGCCTCGAGACCAACCTGCGCGAGCGCCCCGAGGTGCGGCTGTTCGAGATCGGCAAGGGCTACCGGCCCGAGGTCGAGGGCGACCGCGGGCAGCCCGCGGAGGTGCACGAGGTCGCGCTGGTCCTGGCCGCCCCCCGGCCGGGCCCGGGCGCGCGCTTCGACGCCGGGGCGCAGGCGCGCCTGACCGGCGTGGTGGACGACGTCGTCCGCACGGTGCGGCGCCGCGAGCTGACCTGGAGCCGGGCCGAGGGCCCGCTGCCGGGCTGGGCGCACCCGGGACGGACCGCGGTCGGCGCGGTCGCGGAGGCGGGCGAGGGCCCGCCGGTCGCGCTGGTCACCGAGCTGGACCCGGTCGCCGCGCGGCGGCTGGGGCTCGAGGAGCACGACGTGGCCGCGGCCTGGATCGCCGTGGACGCGCTCGCCGCCGTGCCGATTCCGCGCAGCTGGTTCCAGCCGCTCCCGCGCTTCCCCGGGGTCAAGGTCGACGTGGCCCTGGAGTGCCCGGAGGAGCTCGCGCACGCCGAGCTGGCGGCCGCCGTCGAGAAGGCCGGCAAGGGCCTCGTGCGCGAGCTCGAGCTGTTCGACCTGTACCGCGGCGAGAACCTCGGCGCGGGCCGCAAGTCCCTCGCCTACCACGTGCTGCTCCAGGCCGCCGACCGCACCCTCACGGACAAGGACTGCGCCAGGTTCCTGGACCGGGTGGAGCGCGCCGCGGGGGATCTGGGCGCCCGGCTGCGTCGCGAGTAGGGCGGCGAGGTAGGCTGGAGCGGCTCCCCCCGGCATGAAGGTCGTCCTCGTCAACCCCCCGAGCCCGCCCGAGTTCCGCGTCAGTCGCGGCCTCATGGGCGGCTTCGGCATGGCCGTGAACCCCGGCCTGCTCTACCCCCCGATGGAGCTGGCCCACGTGGCCAGCGTCCTCGAGGCCGACGGGTTCGACGTGGCCATCCACGACAGCGACGCCGTCGACGTCGGGCCGCAGGGCGCCCTGGAGGCCGTCGCCGCGCTGGAGCCCGGGCTGGTGTGCCTGGACTCGAGCAGCACGTCCCTGGACCAGGACCTGGCGCTGGCCGGGTCCATCCGCCGGCGCACCGGCGCCGTCGTGGCGATCCTCGGCTCGCAGGTGACCTTCGCGCACGACGAGGTCTTCGGCGACGAGGCGGTGGACTGCGTCGTCCGGGGCGAGCCCGAGTACACCGTCCGCGAGCTGGCGCAGCGCGTCCGCGCGGGGCAGCCGCTCGCCGGCGTGGCGGGGCTGTCGTGGCGCGACGGCGACCGCGTCGTCGACGAGCCCGAGCGCGACAAGATCGCCGACCTCGACGCGCTGCCCCTGCCGGCGCGCCACCTGCTGGACAACGACGCCTACCGCTTCCCCGGCCTGGACGGGCCGGTCACGACGGTGAAGTCCTCGCGCGGGTGCCCGCTGGACTGCTCGTTCTGCGGCTACACGCTGGCCCAGGGGCTGCGCTTCCGCTTCCGCTCGCCGGAGAACGTGCTCTCCGAGCTGGTCGACCTGCACCGCACCTACGGCCTGCGGCACGTCGTGTTCCGCGACCCGATCTTCACCACGCGCAAGGACCGCGTGCACGCCATCTGCGACGGCATCCTGCGCGAGGGCCTCGACCTCGAGTGGCAGTGCGAGACGGCCGTGAAGGTGCTGGACCGGCCGCTGCTCGAGCACATGGCCGCGGCGGGCTGCCGGCACATCTCGCTGGGCGTCGAGTCGGGCAACGACGAGATCCAGCGCAAGCACTGCGGCGCCAAGCTGCTCGACCACGACCTGGCCGAGGCCGTCTTCCGCGACTGCCGCGACGTGGGCATCGAGACGCGCGCCTTCTGCATGATCGGCTTCCCCGAGGAGACGCCGGCGATGGTCGAGGACACCATCGAGCTGGCGCTGCGCCTCGACCCCGACCAGGTGCAGTTCTGCGCCGTGACCGCCTACCCCGGCACCAAGCTGCACACGATGCTGCGCGGGGAGCGCGAGTTCGACTACGCCACGATGACGGGCTTCCGCGCCCTCGAGGGCAACGAGGCCATGTCGGCCGACGAGATCGAGGCCAAGATCCGCGAGGCCTATCGGCGCTTCTACCTGCGGCCGCGCCGCATCGTCCGCGAGCTGCGGCACCCCGGCCGGCTGGCCCGCCGCGCGGCCCGCTACTTCTCGCTCTTCCGCGCGCGCGCCTGACGCCCGGAGGGCACCGCCGCGGAGGAGGGGGCCGGCGCGCGTTGCTCCCGCCCCGCGAGGGGCCGGCGGGGGTCGCCTGCGCTCGTGGCGGGGCGCGGCTACGGACGGGTGCGCATCGCGTCGTACGGTGTCCGAGCGGAGAATCCCCGCGGAGGAGTCGCCCGCGCTCCTCCGCGAGAGCGCCGGCCGGGGGACGGACCCCCGGTCGAGCCGGACCGAGGGACCTGCGCTGGAACTCCCGGCGCCGCGGGGTACGTTGAGCCCATGACGCGCATCGAGCACCACCTGTCGGAGGAGCGGCGGTTCCCGCCGTCCGAGGAGTTTCGCGCCGCCAGCCGCCTGGGGGACCCGGCGGAGTACGAGCGGCTGTACCGCGAGTCGATCGACGACCCCGACTCGTTCTGGGGCCGCGTGGCGGGAGAGCTCCCGTGGATGAAGCCGTGGGAGCGCGTGCTCGACTGGAGCGACGCTCCGGTCGCCAGGTGGTTCGTCGGTGGCCAGCTGAACGCCTCCGCGGTCTGCGTCGACCAGCACGCCAGGGGCGAGCGCGCGCAGAAGCGCGCCATCGTCTGGGAGGGCGAGCCGGGGGACAAGCGCACCCTGACGTACGCCGAACTGCACACCGAGGTCTGCCGCTTCGCGAACGTGCTCAAGGCCCGGGGCGTCTCGCGGGGGGACCGGGTCCTGCTGTACATGCCGATGATCCCCGAGGCGGCGATCGCCATGCTGGCGTGCGCCCGCGTGGGCGCCGCGCACTCGGTCGTCTTCGGCGGGTTCAGCTCGCAGGCCATCCGCGACCGGGTCCAGGACGCCGGCGCCACGGCGGTGATCACCTCCGACGGCGGCTGGCGCCGCGGGAAGGTCCTCGAGCTGAAGCACGAGGTCGACGCGGCCCTGGACGGCATCGAGGGCGTCCACACCGTGCTCGTGGTGAAGCGCGTCGGCAACGACGTCGGCTGGACCGAGGGGCGCGACGTCTGGTACCACGAGCTGGCGGAGCAGGTCTCGACGGACTGCGAGCCCGAGGCCATGGACAGCGAGGACGTGCTGTTCCTGCTGTACACGTCTGGCTCGACCGGCAAGCCCAAGGGCATCCAGCACACCACCGGCGGCTACCTCGTCGGGACGTACCTGACCAGCCGCTACGTCTTCGACCTGCGCGAGGACGACGTGTACTGGTGCACCGCCGACGTCGGCTGGATCACCGGGCACAGCTACATCGTCTACGGGCCGCTGGCCAACGGGGCGACCGTCGTCATGTACGAGGGCGCGCCGAACCACCCGGGGCCGGACCGCTTCTGGAGCATGGTCGCCGACCACAGGGTGACGGTGTTCTACACCGCGCCCACGGCCATCCGGGCCTTCATGCGCTGGGGCGACGAGCACGTCGAGCGGCACGACCTCTCGAGCCTGCGCCTGCTGGGGACGGTGGGCGAGTCGATCAACCCCGAGGCGTGGATGTGGTACCGCCGCAAGGTCGGCGGCGACCGCTGCCCCATCGTCGACACGTGGTGGCAGACCGAGACCGGGGCGATCATGCTGTCGCCGCTGCCGGGCGTCACCGCGACCAAGCCGGGCTGCGCGACCGTGCCGTTCTTCGGCGTGGACGCGGCGGTGGTCGACGAGACGGGCCAGGAGCTCGGCGTGGACGAGGGCGGCTACCTGGTCGTCCGCAAGCCCTGGCCGTCCATGCTGCGCGGCCTGTGGGGCGACCCCGAGCGCTACCGCGAGACCTACTGGTCCCGGTTCGACGGGCTCTACTTCGCCGGCGACGGCGCCCGGCGCGACGCCGACGGCTACTTCTGGGTCCTGGGGCGGGTCGACGACGTGATCAACGTCAGCGGCCACCGGCTGTCGACCATGGAGGTCGAGAGCTCCCTCGTGAGCCACCCCGCGGTCGTCGAGGCCGCCGTGGTGGGGCGCCCCGACGAGCTCACCGGCCAGGCCATCACGGCGTTCGTCACGCTGGGCCCCGACGCGCCCGCGGGCGACGAGCTGCGCAAGCAGCTGGTCGAGCACGTCTCGAAGGAGATCGGCAAGCTGGCGCGGCCGGCCGAGCTGCGCTTCGCGAACGCCCTGCCCAAGACGCGCAGCGGCAAGATCATGCGGCGCCTGCTGCGCGACATCGCCGCCGGCGTCGAGACCGCCGGGGACACCACCACGCTGGAGGACTTCACGGTCCTCGCCAGCCTGCGCAAGTACGACGACTGAGGCCCGCGCGCCCGCGCGGGCGGGCCTTCAGGCCGGCTCCTGCCGCCACCAGTCGCCCGCGGCGACCTGGCGGATGCCCTCGGCGTAGGTCCGCGGCTGCCACCCGAGCTCGAACGTCGCGTTCGTGATGTCGTGCTCGTGGTGCAGGTTGAAGTACGCCGAGGCGCGCCGGTCCTCCGTGGTGTCCTTGAAGAGGCCCTTCAGGAAGATCGCGCGGTCGGCCCACTTCTTCGAGATGTTCCGGCGCTTCACCCCGCCGCCCGCGGCGGCGATGGTGAGGTCGAGGAACTCGTTGTAGGGGATCCCCGCCGGGCCGGCGAGCTCGTAGACGCAGTCCACGCCGCGCTCGAAGTCGAAGAACCGGATGACCGCGTCGACGACGTCCTCGACGTGCACGGGGTTGATCTTCGACAGGCCGTCGTGCGGCACCCAGATCGTCCCCTTCGGCGCGCCGCACCGCCGCAGGAGCGGCGCGGTGTGGCGGTGGTCGCCGACCCCGTAGACGAGCGTCGGGCGGAACGAGGCCCACTCGATGCCGGAGCCGCGGATGATCTTCTCCTGCACGCGCTTCGAGTCGCGGTAGTAGCTGTAGACCGGCGCGCCGATCACCGCCGACGAGATCACGAAGAAGCGGAAGCCCTCCGGCGCGTGCCGGCCGGCCTCCTCGAGGAGCGCCTCGGTGCCGCGGATGTTGACCCGCTGCATCTCGTCCTCGGCGTGGTGGTCGTGCAGGCTCGCGAGGTGGATCAGGACGTCGACGTCCCGGAGGAAGCCGTCGAGCGAGGCCGGGTCCAGCAGGTCGCCGACGTGGACCTCCACCTCGGCTCCCGCGGGGCGCTCCAGGGCGTCCTCGCGCCCCGGGCGGCACAGGGCCCGCACGGAGTGCCCGGCCGCGGCCATGCCGCGGACCATGTACCCACCGATGAAGCCGGTGGCGCCGGTGATTGCGATGCGCATGGGGCCGAGAAGGGCGGTGATGATAGGGGGGCGCCCCGGTCCCGACCAGGGTGAGGGGCCGGGCCGCGGCGCGCGGGAGCGGCGCCGGCGGGCGCAAGGCCGGGGGCGCGAAATGCCGATGCAGGGGCCCGGGCGGGCGCCGCCCGGGCCGCCGCGCGGCCCGCTCCGGCGCCTCGTCTGGATCCCGGGTCCGGGTCCGCATACAGTTCCTGGACGACCCCGCTCCGCGCGTAGCCGCTCTCCACGGGACGCGCGGGCCTGGGGCCGGGTCTCCGTCACGCGTCCTCCCCCCAGCGCGGCGACGGGTCCGGGCCTGCGTGCCCGCACCCGCCGGCGGTCCGCGCCCCCCTGAATGAGCACTCCGGGCACCTTCGTCCGCCGCTACTTCGAGCCGCTGGTGCTGGTCACCCAGGTCCTCGTGGACCTGGCGGTGGTGCTGCTCGCGTGCTGGACGGCCTACCAGCTGCGCGAGTGGGTGGGCTGGCGCTCCCCGATCGAGCTCTCGGTCTACCGCGAGGTCTTCCTCCTGACCGCCGCGGTCTGCCTGGTGTGCTTCCACTCGCTGGGCATGTACAGCCCGATCAAGAGCCTGCTGAACATCGAGGAGTTCAAGGCCATCGCGAAGAGCACGGTCATCGCGTTCTTCGTGGTCCTGGGCCTGATCCTCTTCCTGCGGCAGACGCCGGTGCCCGGGGCGGGGCCCTTCTACAGCTGGCTCGTGCGGTTCCACAAGCTGGTGGACCTCGAGAGCGACCCCTCGCGGTACTCGCGCCTCACCCTGTTCCTGGCGTACGCGTTCATCCTCGTCTACATGACGGTGAACCGGTTCATCTGCTTCAAGGTGATCCAGATGCTCCACCGCCGGCGCCTGGGGAACCGCAACGTGCTGATCTACGGCACCGGGCCCACGGCGCTGCGCCTGCAGCGCAAGTTCGTCCTGGTGCCGACGCTGGGCCTGAACCTGGTCGGCTTCCTCACCGAGGAGGAGGACCAGCGCGGCCAGGTCTTCAACGGCGTCTCCGTGCTCGGGGGCCACGAGGACATCGAGGCCGTGGTCTCGCGCATGAAGGTCAGCGAGGTCTTCGTGGCGCTCCCCGAGAGCAGCGAGGAGCGCGTGATGGAGATCATCGAGGAGCTCGAGCGCCTCGGGATCGTCTACCACGTCGTCCCGCGCTTCTACCACCTGATGACGCACAAGGTGCGCATCGAGAACCTCGACTCGATCCCGCTGATCACGCTGAGCAACCGCCAGCCGTCGATCGCCACCGCCTTCGGCAAGCGCGTGCTGGACCTGGCCGTCTCCGCGCTCGTGCTGACCCTGGGCGCGCCCTTCTTCGTGATCCCGGCGCTCTTCATCAAGCGCGAGTCGCCCGGGCCGGTGTTCTTCCGCCAGACGCGCATCGGCCGCAACGGCGAGCCGTTCGAGATGTTCAAGTTCCGCACGATGTTCCACGAGGCCAGCGGCGACGGCCCGTCGCCCAGCTCGCGCCGGGACCCGCGGATCACCCGCATCGGACGCTTCCTGCGGCGCTACTCGCTGGACGAGCTGCCCCAGTTCATCAACGTGTTCCGCGGGGAGATGAGCCTCGTCGGGCCGCGCCCGGAGATGGCCTTCATCGTCGACGGCTACGGCCCGCTCGAGCGCGAGCGCCTGCGCGCCAAGCCGGGCGTGACCGGGCTGTGGCAGATCTCGTACGCCCGCGGGGGGCCGATCCACGAGAACCTCGACTACGACATCTACTACATCGAGAACCAGTCCCTGCTGCTCGACCTGGTCATCCTGGCGCTGACGGGCTTCGCGGTCGTGCGGGGGACGGGGGCCTACTGACCGCGCCGTGCGCGTCCTGCACGTCCTCGAGGCCACCATCGGCGGGACGCGCCGCCACCTGGTGGACGTCGCGACCGGCCAGCTCGCCCGCGGCCTCGACGTCCACGTGGTCGCGGCGGTCGTGCGCGAGCCGCGCTTCGCGGCCGACCTGGCCGCGCTCGAGCAGCGGGGCGCGGTCGTCCACCGGCTCGACATGGTGCGCGAGCTGCGCCCCGGCCGCGACGCGCGCGACCTGGCGGCGCTCGAGCGCCTGCTCGTGCGCGAGGCGCCCGACGTCGTGCACACCCACTCGAGCAAGGCGGGCGTGCTCGGGCGCCTGGCCTCGGCCTGGACCGGCCGCGGCGCGCGGGTGCACACGCCGCACACCTACGCGTTCCTGCTGACCGAGATGTTCGGCCCGGTCCGGCGCGGCGTCTTCCGCGGCCTCGAGACGGCCCTCGCCGGACTGACCGACCGGGTCGTGGCGGTGTCCGCCGACGAGGGCGAGTCCTTCCGCGCCAGCGGGGTGGTCCCCGCGGGCCGCGTGCGGGTCGTGCCCAACGGGATCGACCCCCGGCCGTGGGAGCAGGCCGCGCCGCTCGACCGCGCCGCCCTGGGGGTGCCGGCGGAGGTGCCCCTGGCGGCGGTGGTGGGCCTGCTGAACGTCGCCAAGGGCCAGGACCTCGCGCTGCGCGCCCTGGCGGAGCCGGGCTGCGGCGACCTGCACCTGCTCGTCGCCGGCCACGGGGACCGCCGCGAGGCGTGGGAGCGCCTGGCCGCGGACCTCGGCGTCGCCGACCGCGTCCGCTGGCTCGGCTGGCGCGACGACGTGCCGCGCCTGGTCGCCACGGCCGACCTCGTGGTGCTGCCGTCGCGGTGGGAGGGGATGCCGTACGCGCTGCTCGAGGCGATGGCCGCGGGCCGGCCGGTCGTCGCCGCGCGCGTCGACGGCGTGCGCGGGACCGTGGTCGAGGGCGAGACCGGCTTCACCTGCCCGGTCGAGGACGTCGCCGGCCTGGCGGGCGCCCTGCGGAGTTTCCTGGCGCTCGACGACGCCGGCCGCGCGCGCCTCGGGGCGGCGGGCCGCGCGGCCTCGGCGCGGAGCTTCACCGCGGACGCGATGGTGGACGGGCTGCTCGAGGTGTACCGGGAGGTCGCGTGAGGATCCTGCACGTCGTGACGACGCTCGACGTCGGCGGGGCCGAGATGCACCTGCTCGCGCAGGTCCGCGGCCAGAGCGCGCGCGGCCACACGGTGCGCGTGGCGTACCTGAAGGGGCACGGCACGCTCGTCGAGGACTTCCGCGCGGCGGGGGCCGAGCGCGTCGTCGCGCTGGGGTCGCCGCCGGTGGCGCTGGCCCGGCTGCTGCCGCTGCTGCGCTGGGCCGAGATCGCGCACTCCCACCTGCTGAAGGCCGACGCGCTGACGGCCGTCGCCGCGGTCCTGGCGGGCCGCGCCGGGCGGCTGGTGGCGGGCAAGCACAACGACGAGCAGGTGCTGCGGCGCCCGTGGGTGTCCCGCGTCCACGGCCTGCTCGGGCGCGTGCCGCGCCGCACCGTCGTGCTGTCGAACCACGTCGGGCGCTTCGTCGAGGTGCACGGCCGCGTGCCGCGCGCGCGCCAGGTGCGCGTGTACTACGGCCTCGACCCCGCGCCCTTCGAGCGCGCCGCCGCCGACGCGGAGGGGCGCGCGGCGACACGCGCGGAGCTGGGGCTGGCGCCGGACGACGTCGTGTTCACCTGCGTCGCGCGCTTCGCGCCGCAGAAGGCCCACGACGTGCTGCTGCGCGCCTTCGACTCCGCGCGGCGCGAGGGCGGCCCCCGGATCCGGCTGCTGCTGGTCGGCGACGACCCGTTCGGCGACGGCCGCCGGCGCGCCGAGGCCCTGGCGCGGGAGCTCGAGCTCGGGGACGCCTGCCTGTTCGCCGGCGTGCGCCGCGACGTGCCGGCGCTCCTGGCCGCGTCGGACGCCTTCGTGATGAGCTCGCTCTGGGAGGGCCTGGGGCTCGTCTTCCTCGAGGCCATGGCGGCCGGGCTGCCGGTGCTGGCCTCGCGCGTGTCGGCCGTGCCGGAGGTCGTCGTCGAGGGCGAGACGGGGCTGCTGGTGCCGCCCGGCGACCCCGACGAGCTGGCGGTGGGCCTGCGCCGCCTGGCGCAGGACGGCGAGCTGCGGCGCCGCCTCGGCGCGGCCGGGCGCCAGCGCATGCGCGCCGTGTTCGGCCTGGACCGCATGGTCGACGAGACGCTGGCCGTGTACCGCGACGTGCTCGGCCGATGAGCGCGGAGCCCGCGCGGGGCGACGCGGGCGCCGGCCCGCCGCCGTGGGCGCCCGGCTACGCGCACCGCACGCGCGACGTCGCGCCCGTGCCCTGCGCGTTCCGCGCGGAGCTCGAGGACTTCCGCGTCGAGGAGGTGCCGCTGTTCCCCGCCAGCGGGGCGGGCGAGCACGTCCTCGTCACGGTCGAGAAGCGCGGGCTCGCCACGGAGGACGCCGTGCGGCGGCTGGCCCGGGCGCTCGGCGTGCGGGCCGGCGCGGTCGGCTGGGCCGGGCGCAAGGACGCGCGGGGCGTGGCCGTGCAGCGCCTGTCCGTGGCGGGGACCACGCCGGAGGACGCGCTCGCCGCCGAGGTCCGCGGGCTGCGCGTGCTGGCGGCCGAGCGGCACGGCACGAAGCTGCGCGCCGGTCAGCTCGCGGGCAACCGCTTCCGCCTGCGCCTGCGGGGCGTGGCCGCCGACGCGGCGCCGCGCGTCGACGCCGTGCTCGAGCAGCTCGGGCGCGAGGGGCTCCCCAACGCCTTCGGGGCCCAGCGCTTCGGGCGCGGCGGTCGCGGGCACGAGCTCGGCGCGGCCCTCGTGCGCGGGGACGCGGCGGACTACCTGCGCCTGCTCGCGACCCCGCCGCACGGGCGCCCGGGCGAGGCGCAGGAGGCGCTGCGCGCGGCGCTCGCCGGCGAGCGCGCGCTGTCCCGCGCCGACGCGGACCGCCTCGGGCACCTCGCCGGCCCGCCCTGGGACCGCGTGCTGCGCGCGCTGCGGCGCGACCCCGCCCCGCGCGGGCTGCTCGAGCACGTCCCGCGCCCGCTGCGCGTGCTGCACGTCTCGGCGCTGCAGGCGCGCGTCTTCAACGACGTGCTGTTCGCGCGCCTCGACGGGCACGGCACGGTCGAGCCGGGCGACGTGGCGTGGCTGCACGCGTCGGGGGCGTGCTTCCCCGTGACCGCGGCCGACGCGGCGGCGGCGGAGGAGCGCGCGGCGCGCGGCGAGCTCAGCGCCACCGGTCCGCTGCCCGGGCCCCGCTCGCTCGCGCCGGGCGGCCGGCCCGCGGAGGTCGAGCGCGCCGCCCTGGCCGCGCTCGGCGTCGAGCCGGAGGACTTCGCGCGCACCGACCGCGTCGGCCGCGGGGCCGCGGCCCGCGGCGGGCGGCGCCCGCTGCGCGTGCCGCTCGCGGAGCTGGACTGGCGCCTGGAGGGGGACGTGCTCGAGCTCGCCTTCCGCCTGCCCCCGGGCTCCTACGCCACGGTCCTCGTGGAGGAGCTGCGCAAGGAGCTCCGGGCGGCCCCGGCCTGACCCGCGCGCCCCGCTCCCCGTCCCCGGGCGCGGTCGGGACGACGACGGCGCCCCGGCCGGGACGGGCGCGGGCGGACATCGCCCGGCCGCGGGTTCAGATCGGCGGGGATCGGGCCGATGAGGCCGTCATGCCGGCCTCCTTCCGACTGCCCGGCGCCGGGGGGCCGCGACCCGGGCCGGCGGACCCCGCGTCGCCCGCGCGGCCGCGCCTGCGGGCGCTCGGGGACCGGGACGACCCGCGCGACCCGGGCGGGCGGCGCGAGCGCAGCGACCGCCGGGCGCAGCCCACGCCGCGGCTGTCGCGCTACGCGTTGCTGGGCGGCCGCCGCCGGGCCGTGCGGCGCGCGGACGAGGTCGAGGGCAGCTTCGTCGACCGCCACGGCTGGCGCGTGGTCGCGCTGGTCCTGTGGGTGGCCGTGCTGAACGCCGGCGACAGCTTCTTCACCCTGTTCCACCTGCAGAACGGCGGCGTCGAGCTGAACCCCGTGGCCGCGGCGATGCTGCGCAGCGGCCGGCTCGGGTTCGTGCTGTGGAAGTCGGTCCTGATCGCGCTGCCCCTGCTGATCCTGTGCGTGCACAAGAACTTCCCGCTGGCGCGGCTGGGGCTCTGGACGGCGGCGGCGACCTACACCGCGCTCTTCGCCGACCACCTGTCCCTGCTGTGAGCGCGCCGGCGGCCCGCGCGGCCCGGAGCGCCGCGGTCGCCCGGGGCGCGGGCGCGCGGCCCCGGCCCCCCGCGGCGGCTCGCTCCGCCGGGGCCGCGGGGTAGACTCTGCGCGCC
>JAUIDW010000295.1 GCA_030428395.1 bacterium
TGTTGACAGTCATGCTGTTCGTGGTGGTTAGAGATCCTCGTGGGGCTCCCCGTGCCGGGAGGCGAACGGACCCCTAACAATCTTCGTGCCAACGGCTCCAGCGGCCCCTGCGAGGCGGTCTCCCGCCGTTATGGCAGCCGCCCTGGCCGGCCCCGCCACAACGGCAGAGAGGCCCTTCTCTCTCGGGAGGTGCTCGACCAGGCACGGCGCGGACGCGGGATGCGGTCCGGTGAGGTGCGGAGTGGCGCGCGGTAGGAGGGCGGTCGCCCACGGGGGGTTCGTGCTGGCGTCGGGCTTGCTATGCGGCGACGAAGTGCAGACGAACCAGGCCCGCTACCGAGCCCCGGTGACGACCCTGCGCAACTCCTCGAGCCTCGCTTACCGCGCGGTAGGAAGGGCACGTCTCCAGCACCTACCGAAGGCCGTCTCTTAGAGGTGCTACCCGCCGGTAAGGAGCCAGGATCGGGAGGCTCAACACCCTGACGTGGACGCGCCGCGCGTGCTTGACCCCGAGGCCCAAACGCTGTATTCGTCCAGGCGAATATGATAGCCGACATCAACCGCATGTTCCGGGCGTTCAGCGATCCGATCCGGTTGCGGACGTTGCACCTGCTGCTCGACGGGGAGATGTGCGTCGGGGACCTGGTGGAGGTGCTCGGGGTGCCGCAGCCGACGGCCTCGCGGCACCTGCGGTACCTGCGGGAGGCGGGGCTCGTGGAGGTGCGGCGCGAGGGGCGGTGGTGCTTCTACTCGCTGGTCGCGGCGGAGAGCGGGTTCCACGGGCGGCTGCTGGACTGCCTGGGGAGCTGCTTCGGCGAGGTGCCGGAGCTGCGCGCGGACGCGGAGCGGGCGGGGCGGCTGCGCGAGGCGGGCGGGTGCTGCGCCGCGGGAGAGGAACGGTGAACGGCGAGCCCGCCTGCCCGCGCGGGAGGCTCTCGTTCCTCGACCGCTTCCTGACCCTCTGGATCTTCCTGGCGATGGCCGTCGGCGTCCTGCTCGGCTGGTCCGTCGAGGGCGTCGAGGCGTTCGTCCACCGCTTCCAGGTCGGGACGACGAACGTCCCCATCGCCGTCGGGCTGATCCTGATGATGTACCCGCCGCTCGCCAAGGTGCGGTACGAGGAGCTGGGCGACGTCTTCCGCAACTGGAAGGTGCTCGGGCTGTCGCTCGTCCAGAACTGGGTCGTGGGGCCGGTGCTGATGTTCCTGCTCGCGATCGCCTTCCTGCACGGCTACCCCGAGTACATGGTCGGGCTGATCCTGATCGGGCTCGCGCGGTGCATCGCCATGGTGATCGTGTGGAACGAGCTGGCGCGGGGCGACACCGAGTACGCGGCCGGGCTGGTCGCGTTCAACAGCGTCTTCCAGGTCCTGTTCTACAGCCTGTACGCCTGGATCTTCGTCACGGTGCTCCCGCCCGTCTTCGGCCTCAGCGGGAGCGTCGTCGAGATCCGCATGGGCCAGATCGCGGAGAGCGTGTTCCTGTACCTCGGCGTGCCGTTCCTGGCCGGGATGCTGACGCGGCTCGTGCTCGTCAAGGCGCGGGGGCGCGACTGGTACGAGCGGGTCTTCGTCCCGCGGATCAGCCCGCTGACGCTCGCCGCCCTGCTCTTCACGATCGTGGTCATGTTCAGCCTCAAGGGCGACCTGATCGTCGAGATCCCGCTGGACGTGGTGCGGATCGCCGTCCCGCTGCTCGTCTACTTCGTGGTGATGTTCCTGGTCTCGTTCTGGATGGGCCGCAGGGTCGGGGCGGACTACTCGAAGACGGCGACGCTCTCCTTCACGGCCGCGAGCAACAACTTCGAGCTGGCGATCGCGGTGGCCGTGGCCGTGTTCGGCATCGACTCGGGCGCGGCCTTCGCCGCCGTCGTCGGCCCGCTGGTCGAGGTGCCCGTGCTGATCGGGCTCGTCAACGTCGCCCTCTACTTCCAGCGCCGCTACTTCGCCCCGCCGGCCGTCGCCGCGTGAGGCGCGCCCGATCCGCCGGCTCCGGAGTGCAGGGGCGCCCGTGCGTCGCCCGGACGCTCTCCCGCCCTCAGGGCGCCGGCATCAGCTCCGCCGCGGGCGCGAAGCCGGGCAGGGCGCGCACGCGGTCGAGCCAGGCGGCGAAGGCGGGGCGGCCGTCGAGATCGAAGCCGGCCTCGGCGTGCAGGTGGCCGTAGCCGAAGGCGGCGACGTCGGCGATCGTCGGGTCGGGGCCGGCGAGGAAGGGCGAGGCGTCGAGGCGCGCCTCGAGCTGGGCCAGGGCGCGCTCGCCCAGCTGCTCGAGCCACTCGAGCAGCCCGGGGCCGGCGCCGCCGACGCGGCGGAAGAAGCGCGTGCGGCCGACGCCGGGGAACAGGGTGTCCTGCTCCCACAGCAGCCACTCGCGCACGCGCTGGCGCTCGTCCGCGTCCGCGCCGCCGAAGCGGCCGACGTCGTCGGCGACGTACTGCAGGATCGCGCCCGACTGCACCAGGGTGCGGTCGCCGTGCGTGACGACGGGGACCTGGCCGAAGGGGTTCAGGCGCAGGAACTCCGGCGCGCGCTGCTCGCCCGCGCCGACGTCGACCAGGCGGAACTCGAACGGCACGTCGCACAGCGCGAAGAGCAGCGCCGGCTTGTAGGCGTTGCCCGACCGCGGGTGGCCGAACAGGACGTAGGGCGGCGAGGACATGAGTCGGCGGCCGTCAGCGCATCACGGCCGCGAGGATCGTGCGCGTCGCGTGGCTCTTGTTCAGGGTGTAGAAGTGCAGGCCGGGGGCGCCCTTGTCGAGCAGCTCGCGGCACTGCTTCAAGGCGTGCTCGATGCCGGTGGCCATCACGGCGCCGGGGTCGTCCTCGACCGCCTTCAGGCGCTCGCGCAGGTCCTCGGGGATGCGCGCGCCGCACATGCTGGTGAAGCGCTCGATCTGCGCCACGTTCGTGATCGGCATGATCCCCGGCACGATCGGGACCGTCACGCCGGCGCGGCGGGCGCGCTCGACGAAGGCGAAGTAGTCGCGGTTGTCGAAGAAGAGCTGCGTGGTCAAAAAATCCGCGCCCAGCTCCTGCTTGCGCAGGGTCCAGCGCAGGTCCTGCTCGGCGTCGCCGGACTCGGGGTGCGTCTCCGGGTAGCAGGCCGCGCCCACGCCCAGGTCGCCGAAGTCCGCGCGCAGCAGCTCGATCAGCTCGGTCGCGTGCGCCAGCCCCCCTGCGACGGCCTCGAAGTGGTCCTCGCCCTTCGGCGGGTCGCCGCGCAGCGCCAGGACGTTCGTCACGCCGGACTCGACCAGGCCGCGCGCGATCTCGCGCAGCTCGTCGCGCGTGTGGCCGACGCACGTCAGGTGCGCCATGGCGGTGATGCCGAGCTCGTTCTGGATGCGCGTGACGCACTCCAGGGTGCGCGCGCGCGTCGAGCCCCCGGCGCCGTAGGTCACGGAGACGAAGTCGGGGTTCAGGGCGGCCTTCAGCTCCCCCACCGTGGTCATCAGGTTGGCGGCGCCCGCGTCGGTCTTCGGCGGGAAGAACTCGAAGCTGAAGACGGGCCGGTAGCGGCCGTGGATGTCGCGGATCCTCACGATGGCTCCATGATCTCCTCGAAGCGCGCCCGGAACTCGTCGGGGATGGCGCGCGGACGCATGTCCTCGAGGTCGACGCAGACGGTCGTCATGCGCGCCTCCAGGCACCGGGCCCCGTGCAGCTCGTAGACGTAGCGCAACCCGAGGGACGTGCGCCCCAGCTTGAAGCAGGTCACGCGCACGATCGGGCGGTCCCCGAAGCGCAGGGGCGAGTGGAAGTCGACCTCGGAGTGCACCAGCGGGAACCCGACGCGGTCCGTGCCCAGCAGGTGGTAGTAGCGCTTGCCGACGTGCAGGTCCCACAGCTCCTCGAAGGCTTCGTGGACGTAGTCGAAGATGCGCGGGTAGTACGCGATGCCGGCCGGGTCGACGTGGCCGAAGCGCACCTGCTGCTGCGTGGTGAAGGCCTTCATCGGACGAGGTCGGGCCAGGTCTCCAGCGCCGTCTCGGCGACCATGCGGCCGAGGCGGTCGATCAGGTCGGCGCCCTCGTCGGCCGAGGCGGCCGCGGGGTCGCCGCAGTAGGCGCGGTCGGCGCCCGCCTCGCGGAAGGTGCGCACGCCCTCCTTCATCTTCGCGAGCAGGTCGATGCGCACCTCGGGCAGCTCGCCCAGCTCGTCGGCGCGCACCGCGCCGGGGTCCGCCGCCAGGGCGATGCTGGTCTCGTAGCGGCCGGCGTGGCAGTCGCCGCTCTTGAACTCGTCGCCCAGCGTCTCGGCCCAGCGCCGGCGCGTGTTGTCGGCCAGGACGACGTGGGCCTTGCCCGGGCCGCGCTCGGCGTGGTCCAGCACGACGCCGCGCAGCACGGCGACGTGCTCGGGCTCGAGGTGGCCGTTCGACAGCACGACCTGGCGCACGCCGAGCTGCTCGAGCGACGTCACGACGTCCTCCAGCAGCGCCCACAGCGTCCCCGGCCGCAGCGAGATGCGCCCCGAGAAGCCGTCGGTGTAGTTCGTCAGCCCGTAGGCCAGCGGCGGGACGACGACGGCGCGCACGCCGCGCTCGGCCAGCCGCTCGACCGCGCGCCGCGACTGCGCCACGGCGATGGTCACGTCGGTGTCCAGCGGCAGGTGCGGGCCGTGCGGCTCGGTGCTGCCGACGGGCACGATCGCCACCACGTCGGGACCCAGCAGCTCCTGCGCCTCGACCCACGTGCGCTTGGCCAGGTCGGTCACGCGGCGCCCTCCGCGTCGAGCTCGTCGCGCAGCACGCGGCGGGCGACCTTGCCGCGGTCGTTGCGCGGCAGCGCGTCGCGCCAGCGGAACCAGCGCGGGTACTTGTGCGGCGCCAGGCGCCCCTGGAGCCACGTCTTCAGCTCCGCCGCCAGCTCGTCGCCGCCGCGGCGCCCGTCCGCCACGGCCACGAAGGCGAGCGGCTTGACCAGGTGGTCGGCGTCCTCGCACCCCAGCACGCAGGCCTCGGCCACGGCGGGGTGCGCCAGCAGCGCGTCCTCGATCTCGAGCGGCGACACCCAGATCCCGCTGACCTTCATCAGGTCGTCGGTGCGCCCCTCGTAGAAGTAGTAGCCGTCCGCGTCGCGCCGGAACACGTCCGCGGTCGTGCACCACTCGCCCTGGAACGTCTCCCAGGACTTCTCGCGGTCGGCCCAGTAGCCGAGCGCCGTCGAGCCGCCGCGCACGCGCATGCGCCCGGGCTCGCCGTCGGCGACGGGGGCGCCCGCGGGGTCGACGATCTGGACCTCGTAGCCCGGGACGACGCGCCCCAGGCTGCCGGGCTTCACGTCACCGGGCCGGTTCGACACGTAGATGTGGAACATCTCGGCCGAGCCGATGCCGTCCAGGATCTCGACGCCCGTGCGCTCGACCCACTCGCCGTACAGCTTGGGCGGCAGCGCCTCGCCCGCCGACAGGCACACGCGCAGGCTGGACAGGTCCGCGCCCGCCATGCGCTCCGAGCGCAGCATGTTGTTGATCATGGTCGGCACGCTCGTCAGGAACGTCGGGCGGTGCCGCTCGATCAGGTCGAACAGGCGGTCGGCGGTCGAGCGCCCGGGGAACAGCACGGACGCGGCGCCGACGCGGAACGGGAACATCAGGTTCGTGCCGGTGGCGTACCCGAAGAAGAGCTTCGGGACGGACAGGCACAGGTCCTCGCGCCGGTAGCCCGCGACCTGCAGGGCGTAGGTCTCCGTCGCGTAGGCGAAGTCGCGGTGCGCGTGGACGCAGGCCTTGGGGTGCCCGGTCGAGCCCGAGGTGAAGAGCCACCCGGCCAGGTCGTCGGGCCCGGTGGGCTCCTCCGCGCCGTCGCCGCCCGCCCCGCCGGCCAGGAAGGCCTCGTGGTCCTCGACGGCGGCGCGCCCGGCGTCGGCGCCCTCCGGGGGGCCGCCCACGACGACCACGCGCTCGAGCCAGCGCGCCTCCGCCGCGGCGGGCAGGAACTCGGGGCAGCAGTCGGCGTGGACGAAGGCGACGCGGGCGCGGCTGTAGCGCAGGTAGTACTCGAACGACTCGCGCTTCTGCAGCGGGCTGACCATCGCGAACACCGCGCCGGCGCGGAGCGTCGCGAACCAGGCCTCGGCGAACTCGAAGCCGTCCGGCAGGACCAGGAGCACGCGCTCCTCCGGCCGCACGCCGGCGCGGCGCAGGGCGGCCGTCAGGCGCTCGACGCGCGCGGCCAGCTCGCCGTAGGTGCGCCGCTCGTCCCCGCAGAGGAGCGCCACGGAGTCCCCGCGCCCCTCCTCGACGTTGCGGTCGAGGTAGTAGGAGCAGAGGTTGAAGCGATCGGGCAGGGGGGGGACGGCGTCTCGGAGGGAGCCCATGGCGGCCGCGGAGCGGCTCCCCAGGCTAGTGTCCCGGGCAGGGCGCAACCAGGGGCGTCCGGCCCCCGCGGCGCGCGCGCGACGGCGCCGCGCGCGCGGTCACCGCAGGTAGTCGGCCCAGGCCTCCGCGTCGGCCGGCAGGTCCGCGCCGGTCAGGGTGCAGAGCGCCTGGGTCGCGGCCTCGCGGACGGACTCGTCGCTGCGCTCGAGCGCGGCGACCAGCGGCGGGACGACGCGGCGCGACCCGAGGCGCTCGAGCGACGTGCAGGCCGTGCGCGCGATCGACGCGCGCGGGTGGTCCACGACGGTCGCGATCATCTCCGCCACCTCGTGGCGGAACAGGCGTCGCTCGGAGAGCACCTTGATGGCCGCCAGGACGTGGCCGGGGTCGCGGGAGCGCAGCTCCTCCTCGAGCCGGTCGCGGTTGGCCTGCCACCACGTGTACTGGGCGTCGAACCAGGCCTGCCAGCGGTCGACCTCCTCGGCCGACCAGCGCATCTCCGACATCTCCTGGACGCCCCACAGGGCGCCCTGGCGGACGCGGCGGTAGTCGTCCTCGAGCAGCTCGAGCAGGCGCGGGAACGAGTCGACGTCGTGGAGGCGTGCCAGCGCGACGGCGGCGCCGCGGCGCATGCGCCAGTCCTCGTCGTCGAGGTGGCGGCG
>JAUIDW010000296.1 GCA_030428395.1 bacterium
CGCGCCACCCCCGGGCCAGGGGCCCGCGTGACGACCGCGGGTCGGCGCGGCGCCGCGGGGGTGGCGGCGGACGGATCCCGCCCGCCGCCACCCCCGGCGAGAGGTCAGGGGACGGTGACCTCGATTGCGCGGAACGGCGCCCGCGTGTCCGCGAAGCTCCAGCGGTTGATGCCGCCGAAGTTCGGCGGCGTCGCGCTCATGGGGTCGTAGCCCGGCGGCGCCACGGTACCCGCCTCGACGTTGAGGATCACGGTGTCGCCGGCCGACAGCCCCAGCTGGGTGAACTGGAACGACACCTGCCCGCTCGCGTCGGACACCGTGGAGATCAGGAACGGCCCCGGCATCGGCGGCGGCCCGTTCGCCACGGTGAAGGTCGTGTGCCCGCTCGTCGTGAACGTCGAGCTGACCACGGGCACGTCCGCGCCCGCCGGCAGGACGAGCACGCGCGCGATCATCAGCATGCCCTGGGCCGGCTGCGCGGGCGGGCCGTCGATCTTGAAGTCGACCGTCGCCGTGGCGCTCGCCAGCACGCCGTGGTTCGGGGCCTGGGCGAAGGCCAGGGGACCCCAGTCCAGGGCGCTCAGCACGACCGTCAGCGGTCCGCCGGGCGGCAGCACCTCGCCGAAGGTCGCGGTCTGCATGTTCGCTGGCAGGGGCGCGGTCGCCGTCCGGCTGGCGAGGTCGCGGGCGGTCAGCGTGCCGGTGTAGGTGAACGTCCGCACCAGCGCGCCGGTGTCGTCGGCCGTGCCCGGCAGCAGGCGGTTCAGCACCACGCTGTGGACCTTCCTCGGCCGGTCGCCCGACACCACCTGCACGGGCCCCTGGGTCGTGCCGTAGGAGACGTCGAAGGTCGTCGGCTCGTCCGTGCGCCAGCTGATCTTTGCCTGGCGCGCGGCGATCCAGTCGAGCCGCAGCCGCTGGATCCCGGGGTCGGTCGTGTCGTTCGAGCCCACGCCGGAGTTCAGGGGGTCGCCGGCGTTCCGCACCTCGTGGCCGTCCCAGTCGCCGTCGCTGTCCGTGTCGACGTCGAAGGGGTCGGTCCCGAGCGCCGCCTCGTCACCGTTCCACAGGTCGTCGCCGTCGAAGTCGACGCCGAAGCGCTCGCCCATGCCGACGGGCACGCCGCAGAAGACGTTCGAGGCCTGGCCCAGGGCGGCCTGGTCGGTGAAGAAGGTGATCGGCCGCGGCGCCAGGCTCGTGTCCTCGGGGAGGAAGAGGCCCGCGGCGGGGTCGTAGAGCCAGCGCAGCGCGCGCGGCCCCCCGGTCAGCGTGACCTCGCCGAAGGCGACGACGTCCACGTTGCCGCGCCCGGCCTGCGGCATGAGGTGCAGCGCCACGCGCCGCCCCGTGGTCGAGACGTCGGTCGCGTCGACCAGCACCGCCTCGTGGCCGGCCGGCGCGATGCCGGAGTCGGCCTGGTGCACGAAGGCCTCGCAGTCGGCGGCGTCCTGGCCGTCGAACAGGATGTCGGAGAAGCGCAGCAGGCTCGTCACGGCGCCCGCGTGGGACAGGCCCGCGCCGATCAACGGGTACTCCTGCACGTTCGACATGTTCCCCGGCTGGGGGGCGGTGAAGGTCACCGAGTGCAGCGGCTGGCGCTTGCGGAACATGCCGTTGAACGCGGTGACCAGGAAGCGGTCGCGCTCGGGCAGCGGATCGCCGATCGCGTCCTGGAAGATGTCGCCGCTCGTGCCGGTCGGCATCGAGTGGCAGTCGGCGCACGCGAACGGGCCGACGGTCGGGACGTCGAAGAAGAGGTCCTGGCCGCGCACGGCGTTCCCGGGGAAGGCCGGGAAGCCCGCCGGGATGAACTCGGGGGAATGCGAGTTGCTGACGATGCGCCGGTCGTCCTCGAAGGGGTTGGCGATCTCGCGCAGGGACAGCACGAAGGCCTCGAACGCGTCGAAATCGCCGCCCGGTGTCTCGTCGAGCTGCGCGCCGCCCAGCAGGTTGTCGAAGGCCGGGTTGAAGTCGATCAGGCCGTTCAGCTGCTCGCCGCGCCAGTGGAAGGTCATGACCTGGTCGATGCCGGCGAGCGTCTGCGTGACCATCGGACCCTTGTCATCGGCCGGCAGCCCCGAGAGGTTCCACTCCTCCATGTCCGTGCGGCCGTCGACGTGGCACGTCTCGCACGAGGCGTTGTTGCCCAGCGAGTGGCTGGCGTCGTAGAAGACCCGGCGGCCCTCCTGGACGAGCTGCGGCAGCGGGTCGAAGCCCAGGTCCAGGCTGGCGAGGAAGCCGCCGCCCGCGCCGTGCTGGTGGACCTCGATCGTGTTCGTGCCCCAGCAGTAGACCAGCACCCGGTCCTGCGCGTGGTCGACGGCGACGGCGCGGGGGATGCCGCCGTCGACGACGGAGAACCGCCGCACGATCGCGCCGGCCGTGTCGACCAGGACGACGTTGTCGGTCAGCGCGCCGACGACGTAGGCGAAGCCGGCGCCGGGCTCGCCGGGAGGGATGAAGCAGAGGTTGACGGGCTTGCCGAGGCTGCGCGTCGGGTCGACGGCGCCGCTGGGCAGTCGCACGTCCAGCCCGACGGCCGTCGACGCGCCGGTGGCGAGGTCGACGAAGCTGACCTGGTTGCGGCTGACGTCCCCGCGGACGTCGTGCTCGGTCTGCTGGGCGGGGTTCTTGTTGTTCAGGTCGACGTTCAGGAGCCACAGCTCCTGCGTCACCGGGTTGACGGCGTTCCCCAGCAGGACGGTGCTGACGTCCTTCGCGACGGGGACCACCGCGCCCGTGGCGCGGACGATGCGGAACACGTCCTCGTCCGGCAGCGCGTCGGTGGCCGGGTTCGTCGTCTCGACCTCGAGGTCCAGGATGCCCTTGCTCTGGGCCTGGCGCCCCTGGCCCAGGCCGATCTTGTGCACCACGGAGTTGTTGCCCGACAGCATCGGGGCCACCAGCACGTCCGTCCCGTCCCACGCCATGTGCAGCGGGTGCTTCGAGGGGATGTCGTACGTCGCCGCGACGGCCGGACCCGTCAGGTCGACCTCGACGACCACGTCCACCGCCGAGCACGACACGAAGGCGCGGTCCGCCGCGTCGTCCACGAGCAGGTCCCCCGGCTCGGAGGGCAGCCGCAGGAGCTCCAGGATCCGTCCCGTCGCGCGGTCCATCACCACCAGGCAGAAGCTGCCGCGGCACGCGACGACGAGGCGCTCCGCGGGCTCGCCGGCGCCGGCGTCGGGGTCGGTCCACTCCGCGATCGAGACGGGGTTCCACGGCACGCGCCACGCGTGGGTCGGCGTGCCGGAGTAGCTCGCGTCGAAGCGCACGACCGTGCTGTCGTGCGGGTTCACCGCGAAGATCTCCTGGAAGTCGTCGGAGACGATCAGCGGCCGTACGGGGGGCTGGTTCAGGTTGACGAAGTCGTCGTGGACGTCGTCGACGATGCGGAAATGGTCGAACTCCTCCTGCGCGGCGGCCGGTGCGGCCAGCGCCGCGGTGGCCAGCAGGAGCGCGCGCGCTGCGCCGGAGCGCGCCGCACGACGGATGACGAGGGGACCGGTGGTCATGGAACGTACCTCCTTCTCGGGGGAACACTCGACGCGCCGCGGGACGAGGGAGTCCGATGGCGGCGCGTCGCTCAGCACGCTCCATTCACGACGGTCCGCGCGATTGCGCAAGGGGCGCGCTCGCGTTCCCGGTGGCGGCACGCAGTGCTTCCAGGCGTAGTGTTCCCGTTCGTGAGTCCGCGCTTCGACGCGGTGCTCCACCGTTCCCACGCCTTCCCGATCGCGGGCCGCGTCGCCGCGAAGCGAACGGGAGTTCGCACACCGCGTCGCCATCCCCTCGCCGGTCGGCGCGGCGCTGGCGCGCATCGCGATCGCGGCGAGGGCCGGGGCCACGGTGTCGCCCTCGCGTCGCGGCCGCGAATCGCGCGCGCAGGTCGCGTGCGATGCGCACCGAGCGGGACTCGCTCGCGGGCGGAACGAGTCCGCGCAGCGGGAACGGCCCGGAATCGGGTCTCCATCACGAGCGCCGCGGCCCGGGCGACCTCGCGCCGTGCTCCCGCGGACTCGTCACCGCGTTTCCCAGGATCGGTCCGCGGTCCGGCGACCGCCGGCTCGACCCGCCGCGCGGGATCCGGCGGACGGGACCTAGTCGGCCTCGACCCCGACGGCGGTCAGGTCGACCGTCGTGGACGTCAGCACGATGCGGCCGGAACCGGCGGCGGCGCGACGGACCTCCAGGCGGCCGACGTTGGCGGCGACGAGGTTCTCGACGGCGCCCTCGGGCAGCGGGACGCCGTGCTCCGCCCCGGTCTCCAGCACGAACACCAGCTCGGCGGGGCCGGGCCCGGCGTTCTCGAGCGAGACCCCCGTGCCCTCGTCGCGGGCGCCGGTCAGGTCGATGGCGACGCGGCGCTGGTACTCGACCACGCGGTGGTCCTCCGCGCTGCGGCAGGCGGCCAGGGCCAGCAGCAGCAGCGCGCTCGCGGCGATCCTCATGGGTCCTCCTCCTCCCGGGCTCGCGTCCCGGTCGCGTTCAGTCCGACTCGTCCAGGCGCACCTTGCGGAAGCGCAGGTAGTAGGTGTCCTCCATGCCCAGGTCGACCTCCTCGAGCAGCTCGAACCCGGCGGCCTCGATCTCGGCGGTGAACACGTCCTTGCCGGCCCGCACGTGCTCCAGGATCCAGTCGCTGCTCGCGCCCTCGACGCGGTCGAACTCGATCACGGCCAGCGTCCCGCCGGGCTGCAGGGCGCGGTGCAGGGACGCCAGGGTGTCGGCGGGGTACTCGAAGTGGTGGTAGACGTCGCAGAGGAACGCCAGGTCCACCGACTCGCGCGCCAGCTCCACGGAGCGCTCGGTGCAGAGCACGGTGCTCACGTTGGTCAGGCCGGCGGCGGTGGCGCGCTCGTCGATGTGCGCGAGGAACTCGGGCACGATGTCGACCGCCAGGACCTCGCCGCGCGGGCCGACGGCGCGGGCCAGCATCGGGACGAAGAGCCCCGTCCCCGCGCCGACGTCGGCCACGACCGCCCCGGGCGGGACGTGGGCGGCCGCGACGATCTCGTCGCGGTTGTCGAACACGGTGCGGCCCTCGCGCTCGAAGCGCTGGACCCAGTCGCCCACGTCGACCGTCTCGGCCAGGTAGGGCTCGTTGATGCCCGGGTTGACGCTGGGGGAGGGCGGGGGCTCGGCCGAGCGGCACGCGGCCAGTGCGAGAACGAGGACGGCGCCGCGGAGGGCGCCCGGCAGGGGGGTCGAAGTGCGCATGTCGGCTCCGAGCGTAGCGTACGCCGCGCCGGGTGGAAGCCGGCGCGCCTCGTCACCCCGGAAGCGGCTGCCGCGGCCCGTCCCATCCTCGTACAATCGCCGCCCCGCGCGGCGTGCGCGCGCCCCCCCTGCCGACCCGAGAGAGGTGCCCCCGTGGCCCAAGACGCGATCGAGTTCCAGTACGACGGCCAGCCGGTCCGGCTCCCCCTCGTCCGGGGCACCGAGGACGAGACGGCCGTCGACATCCGCCGGCTGCGCGCGGAGACCGGCCTGATCACCCTGGACCCCGGCTACGCGAACACCGGCGCCTGCCAGAGCGCGATCACGTTCATCAACGGCGAGCAGGGCATCCTGCGGTACCGGGGGTACCCGATCGAGCAGCTGGCCCAGGGCAGCACGTTCCTGGCCGTCGCCTGGCTGCTGATCTACGGCGAGCTGCCGTCGAGCGAGGAGCTCGAGCGCTTCGAGCGCGAGGTCACGCGCCACACGATGCTGCACGAGGACTTCCACCACTTCTTCGACGCCATGCCGAAGAGCGCCCACCCGATGCCGGTGTGCGCGGCGGCGGTCAGCGCGCTGACGACCTTCTACGACGAGCCGACCACCGACGACGAGATCGCGAAGTCGATCGTGCGCCTGATCGCCAAGATGCCGACGATCGCGGCGTACTCGTTCAAGCACTCGATCGGGCAGCCGACGATGTACCCGCGCAACGACCTCGGGTACGCGTCGAACTTCCTGCACATGATGTTCGCGACGCCGTGCGAGCGCTACGAGGTCGACGAGACCGTGGCGCGCACGCTCGACCTGCTCCTGATCCTGCACGCCGACCACGAGCAGAACTGCTCGACCAGCACGGTGCGCATGGTGGGCAGCTCGCTCGCCAACCTGTACGCGTGCATCTCCGCCGGGATAAGCGCCCTCTGGGGCTCGCTGCACGGGGGCGCGAACCAGAAGGTGATCGAGATGCTGGAGCGCATCGCCGCCGAGGACGGCAGCGCCGACGCGTTCCTGCGCCGCGCCAAGGACAAGGACGACACCGCGCGCCTGATGGGCTTCGGGCACCGCGTGTACAAGAGCTACGACCCGCGCGCGACGATCCTGAAGAGCGCCTGCCACGACGTGCTGGACCGCATCGGCGGCTCGAGCCAGCTGCTGGACATCGCCCGCCGCCTCGAGGAGGTCGCGCTCAGCGACGACTACTTCATCGAGCGCAAGCTGTACCCGAACGTCGACTTCTACTCGGGCCTGATCTACCAGGCGCTGGGCATCCCGGTGGACATGTTCACGGTGCTCTTCGCCATGGGGCGCCTGCCGGGCTGGATCGCGCAGTGGCTCGAGATGCGCCGCGACCCCGACTTCCGCATCAACCGCCCGCGCCAGGTCTACCAGGGTCCGCGCGAGCGGCCGCTGCCCGCGAGCTGAGCCGCGCCCGCCCGTGGAGCCCCTCCCGGTCGGCCGCCAGCTGGTCCTGCCCGCCGACGAGCTGCGCGCCGAGTTCGCGCTCTCCGGCGGCCCGGGTGGGCAGAACGTCAACAAGCGCGCGACGGCGGTCACCCTGCGCTTCTCCGTGCGCGACTCGCGGGCCCTCGACGAGGACCAGCGCGCGCGGCTGCTCGAGCGGCTCGGCGGCCGGCTGACCCGGGCGGGCGAGCTCGTCGTGCGCTCCACGCGGCACCGCGAGCAGCGCCGCAACCTCGTGGACGCCCGCGCGCGGCTGGCGGCGCTCGGGGCGGACGCGCTGGCGCC
>JAUIDW010000297.1 GCA_030428395.1 bacterium
CTTCTCCACGACGATCTCGTAGAACTCGATGACGCTGGCGGGCGGCGCCGGGTCGGCCAGGGGCAGCCAGGACAGCACGAGGTCGGTGTCGGGGTCGACCTCCTCGTCCTCCATCGGCGTCAGGAGCTCGACCTCGCCCGGCAGGTCGTGGGTCAGCAGGGCCGTGCCCCTCAGCAGCTCGCCGCCGGTCGTCGTGCCGAAGAAGCGGTAGGTGCCCTCCTCGAAGTAGCCCAGGAACTCCTCGGGCGGGACCTCGTCGAAGGAGGGCTCGGCACTCTCGCTGAAGAGCTCGGTCAGCCCGATCGTCTCGCCGAGGTGCCCGCGCACCTTGACGTCGACCATCCGGCGGTTGCGCGGGTTCAGGATGACGAAGCGCCGCCAGGCCTCGCCGTCGGCCTTGAAGTGCAGCCCGAGGTCGCCGTCGGTGGCGTTCTGCTCCAGGAAGAGCTCGGCCTCGTCGAGGTCGATCGGGTTCGTCTCGTCCACACCGGGCGCGGCCGCGGCGACGGCGACGGCCAGGAGGCCGCCGAGCGCGGCCAGCGACAGGACGTTGCGGTTCGCGGGTTCCATGAGGGTCTCCGGGTTCGGTTCCAGGGGTTCGGGAAGGTCGCCGCCCGGCCCGCGTCGAGCGGGGAGGCCGGGCCGGCCGGCGACGGGAGCGCGCATTCCTCGTGCGCACGCTCGAACCTAGGCGCGTTCCGCGGAGGGCGCCTTACGGCCGGATGACCCCGCGCGAAGGGCTCGCGGCGAACGTGACGGCTCGATGACGCGGGGGGCGCGGGGCCGTCCCGGGTCGTCCCGGGGCCTTCTGGGTGGCCTACTCGAGGCCCATCGCCTCGACGCCGTCCTCGTCGAAGCCCAGCAGGTGCGCGAGCTCGTGGTAGAGCGTCACGCGGATCTCCAGCTCGAGCTCCCGGGCGTCGCGGGCGACGCGCTCGAGGTTGCGCTGGAACAGGTGGATGCGCGGCGGGAGCACGCCGGAGGCCTCCACGTCCACCTCGAGCCGCGACAGGCCCTCGAACAGCCCCAGCAGGTCCGGGCCGTCGCCCGGCGGCAGGCCCGCGGTCACGAGCTCGCGCGCGGGGACGTCCTCGACGACGAGCTCCGCCTCGTCGAGCGCGTCGCGGAACACCGGCGGCAGCGCCGCGGCGGCGCTCCGGACGAGGTCGCCGAACGCGTCCGCGTCCAGCCGCAGCGGCGGGGGGAACGCGTCGGGGTCGAGCCGGTGCGCCTCGGACGACCAGCGCGCGCTCGCGTCCGCGTCGCCGAGCAGGTCCGCGCAGAGCGCCAGCCGGTCGCACGTCGTCCCCGCGCGGTCGCCGGCGAGCGAGGCCTCGAAGTCGTCGCGCGCGTCCTCGAAGCGCCCGGCGCGCAGCGCCACCTCGCCCGCGACCCAGTCGGCCAGCGGCCGGCTCTCGTCGTCGAGCTCCGGGTCGCGCCGCGCGGCCGCGACGTGCTCCTCGGCCGCCGCCAGGTCGCCGAGCTCGAGGCACGCCATGGCCCGCGCGAGGCGCGCCTCGCCGGAGTCGCCGTCGAGCCGCTCGAGCAGCTGGAGCGCCCGCTCGGGGAAGCCCTCGTCGAGCGCCTCCCAGGCGCGCTCGACCAGCGGGTTGGGCTCCTTGGGGGCGCGTCCCTTCACGCCGCCATCCTACGCCGCCAGGGCGCTCGCCACCCCGCCGGGCGCCGACCTAGAATCGGGCCATGGCCCGACCGAACCCGCGGCCCGGTGCGCGAGCGGCGCGCGCCCTGGCCCTCGCCGCGACGGTCCTGGCCCTGCTCGCGGGCGCGGGCCGGGCCGGGGAGGAGGAGGCGAGCCTCCACGTCGTGCTCCTGCACACCAACGACGTGCACGGCCAGGTGCTGCCGCGCGACCACGAGGGCCGGCGGGTCGGCGGGCTGCCCCGCGTGGCCGCCAAGGTGCGCGAGCTGCGGCGCGCCCTCGCGGACGAGGCCGACGGCGTGCTCGTGCTCGACGGCGGCGACTGGTTCCAGGGCACGCCCGAGGGCGGCGTCGAGGGCGGCGCGGCCTTCCTCGACGCCATGGCGGACGTCGGCTACGACGCCGCCGTGCTCGGCAACCACGAGTTCGACCTCGGCGTCCCGCACCTGATCGGGCTGCTGGGCGAGGCCCGGCTGCCGGCGCTCTGCGCCAACGTCGTGGACCCGCGGACGGAGCAGCGCGTCGACTGGGTCGAGCCCTACCGCGTGGTCGAGGTCGCCGGCGCGCGCGTCGGGATCGTCGGCATCGTCAGCGCGGACACGCCGCGCCTGTCGCACCCCGACGCGCGCGAGCTGGTGTTCGAGGAGCCCGCCGTCGCCATGGCGCGCGCGCGCCGCGAGCTGGCCGGGCGCGTCGACTGGATCCTGGCGCTGACGCACGTCGGCCGCGACCAGGACCACGCCCTGGCCCGTGCGCACCCCTACGGTCCGGCGCAGACCCGCGCGCTGTCGCTGCGGCCGACGGCGCCGCGCTCGGGCGAGCAGGCCGGCGGCGGCCCGCCGGTCCCCGTGATCGTCGGCGGCCACGGCCACCGCTACCTGCCCCAGGGCGAGCGCAGCGGCGCCACCCTGATCGCCCAGGCCGGCGAGAAGGCCACCGTGCTCGGCCGCGTCGACCTCTGGCTGGACCCGACCTCCAAGCTGCCCGTGCGCGCCGTCGCGCGCCTGGTCGAGCTCGACGCCGAGCCGGACCCGCTGGACCGCGTGCCGGCGGTCGACTCCGCCTGCGCGCGGCTCGTCGAGCGCGCCGAGGCCGCCATGGGCCGCGTCGTCGGCCGCGTGACGGCGCCCCTCGAGCCGCGCTCGGACTGGCGCTCCTCCACGGCGGGCAGCTGGATCGCCGACTGCATGCGCGCGCGCACCGGCGCCGACGTCGCCCTCCACAACCGCGGCGGCATCCGCAGCTCGCTCCCCGCCGGGGACGTCACCCGCCGCGACCTCTACGAGCTCGTGCCGTTCGCCAACCACCTCGTCACGATGACGCTGTCGGGCGCCGAGCTGCGCGCCGTGCTCGAGCGCGCGCTCGCCCGCGGCTCGCGCAGCGCGCTCGAGGGCAGCGGCCTGCTCGTGTGCCTGGTGCCCCCGACGCCGGACGACGACGCCGTCCTCGCCGCGGTCCTCGTGGGGACCGAGCCCCTCGACGACGCGCGCGACTACCGCGTGACGACGAACTCGTTCCTGGCGGCGGGGGGCGACGGCTACGTCGAGCTGGAGGCGGGGCGCGAGCGCGTCGAGGACCCGATCCTGCTGCGCGAGCTGCTCGAGGAGTGCCTCGCGGCCGCGGGCGAGCTCGAGCCCCCGACCGACGAGCGCCTGGTCGCCACCGAGCCGTTGGAGGTCGGGCGGTGATCGGCCTGCTGGCGACCGCCGCGCTGCTGCTGGCGCCGGCGCAGGACCTGCGCGAGGTGAAGGGCTGGCTCCAGGACGGCAACGCCGACCTGCGCCGGCGCGGCGTCGCGGCGCTGCCGGCGATCGGGACGGAGGAGGCGTGGGAGCTCGTCCTGCGCGCCCTGACCGACCCCGCGCCGCGGGTGGCCGACGAGGCGCAGCTGCGGCTCGGCGAGCTGGCCGACGCGGAGCTCGTGGCCGACCTCCTGCCGGGCCGCGACGGCCTGAAGCACAGGGACGAGCTCGTGCGCGCGCGCGTCACCGAGGCGCTGGGCCGCGTCCCCGTGGCGGTGCCCGCGGACCTGCTGGGCACGGCGCTGGGCGACAAGGACCCGCGCGTGCGGCACCTGGCGGCCTGGAGCGTCGAGCGCGTCGTGGCGCGCGCCGGGCCGGAGGGGCTGGCGGGCTCCGCGGAGGCGTTGACGGCCGCGCTCCAGAAGGCGGCCCGCAAGGACCGCGACGCGGGCGCCCGCGCGGCGGCGCTGGTCGCCTTCGCGACGCTCGACCCCGCCGCGGCCGGGCCGCTGGTGCTGCAGAGCCTCGACTCGGACGACCCGACGGAGCTGTGCGCGGCGCTCGAGGCCGCGAAGCGCTTCCCCGACCCGAGCCTGCGGAACCGCGCGCTCGAGATGGGCGTCCTGACGGACTCGACGCCGGTGCGGCGCCTCGCGGTCGCGGGCCTGCGCCAGGCGGGCACGCGCGCCGCCGTCGACGGCCTCGTGCTCGTCCTGGGCCAGTCCTCGGCCTCGCTCCGCGCGCGCTGGGACGCCGTGGACGCGCTGCGCGCCCTGTCGGGGCTGCGGCACGGCCTCGACCCCGCGCCGTGGCGCGAGTGGGCCGGCTCGCTGCCGGAGGGCTGGGCGCGCACGCCGGACGAGACGCGCCCGGGGGACGCCGAGGGGACCGTCAGCTTCGCCGGCCTGCCGCTGCTCTCCGACCGGGTCGTGTTCCTCGTCGACCTCTCCGGCTCGATGGCCCAGGGGGCCGAGGGGGAGGGCTCGCGCCGCGAGGTCGCGCGCGCGGAGCTCGAGCGGACCCTGACGGCGCTGCCCGAGACGGCGCGCTTCGACGTCGTGCCCTACGTCGACCGGCCGCTGCCGTGGAAGGGCCGGCTGGTCGCCGCCACGCCCGCGAACGTCGCCAAGGCGCTCGAGCACCTCGAGCGCACCAAGCAGACGGGCACGGGCAACGTCTGGGACGCCCTGGGGGTCGCCCTCACCGACCCGGAGGTCGACACGGCGGTCGTGTTCTCCGACGGCGTGCCCTCGGGCGGGCCGCACTGGAACTTCGAGCTGATGGAGGCGCTGCTGGTGCAGCGCAACCGCTTCCGCCACCTCGCCATCGACGCGGTGCTCGTCGACGCCGGCGGGACCACGCGCAAGTTCTGGGAGAGCGTCTGCGCGGCGACCGGCGGCCGCTGCGTGCGCGCCGAGCTCGGCGGCCGCTAGGTCAGCGCGGCGCGGGCACGTCGACCCGCAGCGTGGCGCCTGCGGGCAGCTCCAGCTCGCGGCGCACCGGGTCCCGGCCCGGGACGGTCACCGTCAGCTCGCCCGGCCCCGGCTCGAGCGGGTCGAAGCTCCACTCGAGCCCGCCGGCGCCGCCGGCCCAGGGGACGGCGCGCGCGGCCGCCTCGCCCTCCGCCGGCTGCCAGCGCAGGCCGATCGTGCCGCCCGGCTCGACGCCGGCGAGGTCCAGCGCGACCAGCAGCGTCCCGCCGGCGCGCGGCTCGGGGCGGACGGTCGTCGTGCGGCCGGCGACGACCTCGACGTCCGCCTCGAAGGGCAGGAGCTGCGACCCGCGCGCGCCGGGCGCGACCACCAGCCGGTAGCGGCCCGCGGTCAGCGAGGCGCGCCAGGAGGTGGCCTCGAACCTGCGCAGGCCCGGCAGCCCGCTCTCGGGGCGCTCGAACCCGGTCTCCAGGGACGTGCAGGTGACCCGCGGCGGGCCCTCCCCGGCCGGGTACGCCGCGAGGTCGACCTCGAGCACGCCCTGGCGCCGCCGCTCGTCGGGGGCGAGCGTCAGCTCGACGCGGACCTCCGGCGTGCCGCGCTGCACCTCGACGACGGCGAAGGCGGGCGTGTGGCCGGGCGCGGCCGCGTCGAAGCGCAGCAGCTCGCCGGGCTGGACCGGACCGGCCCAGTGCAGGCGCTCGCGCGCGCCGTCGCGGGCCCGGTGGCGGGGGTCGCCCGCGTCCCGCAGCTCCGGGGAGCGCACGCGCGCGCGTAGCTCCGCGTCCGGCTCGGCCCAGCGCCGCAGTCCCAGGCGCGCCCCGGCGGGCGCCGTGCCGTCCGGCGTCGTCACGCACGCGATCACGGTGTAGGTCTCGATCCGCACGCGCAGGTCCTCGCGGCCGGCCCGGTGGGGGCCGGGGTCGAGCACCGTCAGGCCGACGGGCGAGGACAGCACGTACTCGCCGGGCGCGAGGCCCTCGATGCGGAAGCGCCCCTCCGCGTCCGCGCTCGCGTGGCCGCCGGGCAGGCCTCCCAGGTCGAGCGCGGCCCAGCGCGGCTCCGTGGCGCCGTCGCGCACCTGGACCGGCCGACCGTCGAGCGTGCGCAGCTCCTCCGCCGGCTCCGCGCGCAGCGCGAGCCCCGTGGCGCCGCTGCCGTCGGGCAGCACCGCGCGCCCGGCGAGCGCCGCGCCGGCGTGCAGGACGACGTCGGGGAGCTCGAGGTCCGCCGTGCCGACCGCGACGGCGGGGGTCGCGCCCTGACCGAGGCCCGCCTTCACCGCGTGGACTCGGTACAGCCCGGGGCCTGCGACCTGAACCAGGTACTCGCCCGGCCGCGGCTCGCGCTGGTTCGCGTCGAGGTACCCGCGCCCGACGGTCCCTGGCCCGGGGTCGACCCGCGGGGCGGGGCCGTCCGTGCGCCAGGCCGTCAGCTCCGCGCGCTCGACGGGCTCGCCGTCCGCGTCCATCACGCGCGTGCGCAGCACCGGGCCGGGGCTGCCGAACAGCACGTCGAAGCGCAGCACCGGCGTCGCCGGGTCGACGTAGTCGATCGACAGGCGCTGGTCGTGGGGCAGGTGCCGCGGGGCCTCGGCGTGCACGGCCAGCATGGGCCGCTGCTCGGGGCGCGCGCCGCCGAGCGTGAGCTCGAACGCGTACGCGTCCCCCTCGAGCCGCGCGGCGTGGGACCAGCGCTCCTCGCCGTCGACCTCGAGCGCCAGGCGCAGCTCCGCGCCGGCGAGCGGCTCGCGCCGGCCGTCGACCCACTCGGCCACCTGGCCCTGCACGGTGATCCGCGGGGGCAGCGACGCGACGCTCCACCCCGCGCCGCCCGGCGCGGTCACGCGGGGCGCGTCGTCGCCGGCCTCCGGCGCGGCGACGCCGCCCTCCCCGGAGGCGGAGGGCGAGCGCAGCGGGGCGGGGGCCGCGATCCCCAGCGCGCCGGAGCCCCCGCGCCCGCCGGTCAGCTCCGCGGGGGGAGGCGGCGCGAGCGACAGCCAGGCGACGCCGGCGGCCGCGGCGAGCGCCGCGAGGCCCGCGGCGGCGAGCACCGGGCCG
>JAUIDW010000298.1 GCA_030428395.1 bacterium
GAGGCAGGCGTGCGCCGCGAAGACGAGCAGCACCGGCACGACGGGCACGCGGAAGCGCGCGTTCACGAAGAACGCGACCACCACGAGCGAGTACACGCCGACGAAGCTCCACAGGGGGAACGTGCGCCGCCACGCGCCGCGGGCCAGGACGATGCCGAGCAGGCCCAGGGGCCCCGCGAACCAGAAGCCCAGCGGCAGCGCGCGGGCGATCGGCGCGAAGTGGCGCGCCATGAAGCGCGGCTCCTGGTTGTTGCCGAGCTCGGCGTTGGTCCAGAAGAGGCGCAGCTTGAAGAGCAGCAGCGGGATCGACCGCGCCGGGTCGCCGAGCACGAAGGCGGCGGCGCGCCGCGTGTAGTGGCTGGACACCTCGCTGGGCTTCAGCGCGCGGCCCTCGGCCTGCTCGGCCTGCGCGACGGCGTCGCGGTAGCCGCCCCACCAGTCCTGGCGCGTCCCGGGGACGATCGCGGAGCTGCCGTCGGAGCGCGGGTTGTTGCCGATCCACAGGTTCACGCCCGCCTGCGTGCTGACCAGGGCGAAGTCGCCGCGCGCCGCGTTCGTGGCCGCGACCGGGGCGATCGGGAGCGCCAGGCCCGCGAGCAGCAGCGCGGCCTCCAGGGTGGCGGCCCGCGGCTGCGCGCGGCGGTGCAGGAAGCGGCCCAGCAGCAGCACCGGCACGAAGGCCAGCACGGTGGGCCGCGTGATCGCGGACAGCCCCCAGGCGAGGCCGGCGAGGGCCGCGCGCGCCGGGCGAGGGGCGGGCTCGTCCAGGCGCAGCGTCAGCCACAGCGCGAGCGTCGTCAGCGGCACGCTCAGCGACTCGAGCAGCAGCTCGCCCTCGAAGTACACGAGCACCCAGTAGAGCGCCGCGCACAGCGCCGCCAGCAGGCCCGTGCGCGCGTCGAAGGCCCGGCGGCCCGCCAGGTAGGTGAGGCCCACCGTGGCGGCGCCCAGGACCGCCTGGACCAGGCGGACCAGCAGCAGGTCCTCGCCGAAGGCCCGCAGCAGCAGGCCGAGCAGCCAGGGGTACAGCGGCGCGCGGAAGAACGGTCCGTCCCAGTACGTCTCGCCCGCGGCCACGGCGCGGGCCCACTCGAGGTGCACGAGCGGGTCCATCTCCGGCGCGTCGAAGAAGGGGTTGGCGCGCTGCTGGAGCACGTACACGACGCGCACGGCGAGGGCCAGCACCACCACGCCGGCGGCCAGGGCGCCCTCGCGGCGCCACGCGGGTCGCGCGGGCGGGTCCGGCGGGCCGTTCATCCCTCGCCCAGGTACCCGAGCTCGCGCAGGCGCTCCAGGCCTTCCTCGGAGAGCTCGGGCTCCGCGCCCGCCGGCGCGGCTCCGAACTGGAGCACCGCCTCGAGCTCCGCGCGCAGCGCGCGGGTGCGGTCGCCGCGCTGCGCCGAGACGTCCTCGCGCTCGCCGGGGTCGCGCCCGAGGTCGTACAGGCGCGCGCGGCCCGCGCCGTCGACGACGAGCTTCTCGCGGCCGACGCGCCAGCTGGCCCAGGCCGGGCCCCAGAAGTTGCCGAGGGCGAGGTGCGCGCGCTCGGGACCCTCGTCGAGCAGGTCGCGCCCGAGGAACGCCGGCGACACCTCGAGCCCGGCGAGCCGGCACAGGGTCGGCGCCACGTCGATCAGGCCCACGGGGTCCGCGCGGACCGCGCCCGCGGGCACCCCGGGCCCGGCCAGGACCAGCGGCACGCGCAGCAGCTCGTCGTGCAGCGTGTGCCCGTGCTCCCAGCCGCCGTGGTCGAAGAACTCCTCGCCGTGGTCGGAGGTCAGCACGACCACGAGGTCGTCGCCGCGCCCCAGCGCCTCGACCTCGGCCAGGAGCCGCGCGACCTGGGCGTCGACGTGGGCCACCTCGCCGCGGTACAGCGCGTGGGCGCGCTCCATGAGCTCCGCGTCGACCGCGAGCCGGCCGGTGCGGTGCCCGACGACCTCCTCGCGCGTGCCGAAGGTCCAGCCGCTCTCGGCGTCCCCGGGGCGGGCGAAGCGGCGCCGCTCGTCGGGGGGCGGGGCGTACACCGCGTGCGGGTCGAAGTAGTGCACCAGCGCGAGGAACGGCGCGTCCCCGACGCCGTGCAGCCACGCGATCGCGGCGTCCGTCGTCGCGCGCGCGTCGCGGGCGGAGCGGTTGTCCTGCGGGGCGAGCGCGTCCTGGTGCTGGAAGCCCTGCAGCGTGCCGAAGGGCGCGGTCAGGAAGTCGACGTTCGTGACGGCACCGGTGCGGTAGCCGGCGTCCTGGAACACCTCGGCCAGCGTGCGCGCGTCCGCCGAGAGCGCCTGGAACGCACCGAGCCGGCCGCCGGCGCCGTGGCGGTGGGGCGGCCGCGAGGTGAAGAGCGAAGCGAAGGACGGCAGGGTCCAGGGGGCGTGCGCGCGCGCCTCGGAGAAGCGCGTGCCGCGACGGGCCAGGGCGTCGAGCGCGGGGGTCGGGTCCCCCGGCGCGCCGTGGGAGCCCAGCGCGTCGGCGCGCAGCGTGTCCACGGCGACGATCAGGACGCTGGGCCCGGCGGGGCGCGGCGCGGCGGGCGCGCAGGCGAGCAGGCCGGCGAGCAGCAGGGCGGCCGCCGCGGCGGGTCGGCGGACGAGGGACGCGAGGGCGGCGGTCACGGGGGCGGGGGAGCGTACGGGGGACGGGCTCCGGCGGAGAGCGCTTCCCGCGGGGGGATTCTCGGCGGTGAGCACGCCCGGAGTGTAGGGCCGCGCCCCGCGCGACCCTACACTCCGGGCGTGGCGCGCTCCGAGATCCGCTGCGAGCTGTCGTGGTCCGCGAGCCGGGCGCGCGAGTTCGACCGCTGCCGGCGGGAGAGCTGGTACGCGCGCTACGCGAGCTGGGGCTGGTGGACCGAGCGCCCGCGCGGCGAGAAGTGGCGCGCGATGGTCCACAAGAACCTGACCTCGTTGCCGGCCTTCACCGGCGACTGCGTCCACCGGGCCATCGAGGGCTGGTTCCGGGCGCGCGCCCGCGGCGCGACGCTGGACGCCGAGGAGCTCTTCGTCGAGGCCCGCGCCCTGTTCCGCACCGGCTGGCGCCAGAGCGCCGGCGGGGGCTGGGAGCAGCGCCCGAACAAGTCCGTGCACCTCGACGAGCACCACTACCGCGAGCCGATCGAGAAGGCGCGCACCGACGCGGCGCGGGACCTGCTGCTGCAGTCCAGCCGCACCTTCTGCGAGCACCCCGACCTCGAGCCGGTGCGCGCGAGCGAGCCGGACTCGTGGCGCGCGATCGAGGCGCTCGACAGCTTCGAGCTGGAGGGCGTGAAGGTCTACGCCGTGCCCGACCTGGCGTACGAGCGCGACGGGGTGCTCGAGATCGTCGACTGGAAGACGGGCAAGCCGCGCGAGGAGGACCGGCTGCAGCTCGGGATCTACGCGCTGTACGCCCACGCGAAGTGGGGCACCCCCTTCGACCGCGTGCGGCTGACCGCCGCGTACCTGGGCGCGGGCGAGGTGAAGCGCGTGCCGGTCGACGCGGCCTGGCTGGACGAGGTGCGCGCCACGGCGGCGGAGAGCATCGCGCGCCTCGCGGAGCTGCACTACGACCCCGACGTCGAGGACACCGACCTGGACCGCTGGCCCACCGACGGCGCGCCGCGCGCGTGCCGCTGGTGCCGTTTCCGCGGGATCTGCGAGGGCGCCCTGGAGGGCAACGGGGGCGGCGGGAGCGGCGAGGGCCAGGGGTAGGCGCGGTGGACCTCGGGCTGACCGACCGCGTGGCGGTGTGCCTGGCGTCGAGCGACGGGCTGGGCCTCTCGGCGGCCCGCGCGCTGCTCGCCGAGGGTGCGCGCGTGGCGATCTCCGGCCGCGACCCCGGGCGCCTGGAGGCCGCGCGCGCCGCTCTCTCCGCGGGAGCCGACGAGCGCGTCCTGGCCGAGCGCGTGGACGTGGCCGACGACGCGGCGCTGGCGCGGCACGTGGAGTCCGTGCGGGCGCGCTGGGGCCCGGTCGAGGTGCTGGTCACCAACGCCGGCGGCCCGCGGCCGGGCACCGCGGCCGAGCTCGGACCGGACGACCTCGAGGCCGCCTACCGGCTGACGCTGCGCTCCGCCGTCGCGGCGATCCGCCTGGTGCTGCCGGGCATGCGCGCCGCGGGCTGGGGGAGGGTCGTCGCGCTGACGTCCTCCACGGTGCGGCAGCCGCTGCCGGGGCTGGCGCTCTCGAACACGATGCGCGCGGGGCTGACGGGCTACCTCAAGACGCTCGCGACCGAGGTGGCCGCGGACGGCGTGACCGTGAACTCGATCTGCACCGGGATGTTCGACACCGACCGGCTGGCCGACCTCTTCGCGGCCCGCGCGCGGCGCAGCGGTCGCACGGCGGAGGAGGAGCGCGCCGCCGCGGTCGCGCAGATCCCCGCCGGCCGCGTCGGCGACCCCGCCGAGTTCGGCGCCCTGGTGGCGTTCGTGGCCTCGGAGCGCGCGGCCTTCCTGACCGGCGTGGCGCTGCCGTTCGACGGCGGCGCCTCGCGGCACCTGCTGTAGCCGCCCGGGCTCAGCGCCACTGGGCGACGAACAGGTTCGTCTCGCCCGGGACCTCGCCGCCGCGGTTCGAGGCGAACACCAGGTGCGCGCCGTCGGGCGCGAACATGGGGAAGCTGTCGAAGCCGTCGTAGGTCGTGATGCGCTCGAGCCCCTCGCCGTCCACGCCGATGGCGAACAGGTCGAAGTTGCCCGCGCCGCCGCCGCCCGCGTGGTGGTTCGTGGAGAAGATCACGCGGCGGTCGTCGGGGAAGAAGTACGGGGCGAAGCTCGCGCCGCCGAGCTGGGTGAGCTGCGTGCGGTTCGAGCCGTCGGCGTCGATCAGCATGATCTCCATGGCCTGCGGCCGGACCTTCCAGTCGGCCAGCAGCGCGCGGTAGGTCGCCTGCTCCTCGGCCTCCTTGCCGGGGGTGAACTGCGTCGAGCGGAACACGAGCCGCTTGCCGTCGTGGCTGAAGAACGCACCGCCGTCGTAGCCGATCGCGTCGGTCACCTGGACCGGATTCGAGCCGTCGAGGTCGCACGTCCAGAGCTCGAGGTCGCCCGAGCGCGTCGACGTGAACACGATGCGGTCGCCGCGGGGCGAGACGGTGGCCTCGGCGTCGTAGCCCCACTCCTCGGTCAGCGAGCGCTCCTCGCCGGTCGCGAGGTCGTGCACCCACAGGTCGTACTCGGGGTGGACCGCCCAGACGTAGCCCTGGGAGAAGTCCAGCGGCGGCGGGCAGTCGTCCACGTGGCGCTGCGTCGAGGCGAAGATCACGCTGCGGTCGCCGGGCAGGAAGTACGCGCAGGTGGTCGCGCCGCGGCCGCTCGAGACGGGCAGCAGCTCGCCGGTGTGGCGGTGGGTGACGAAGATGCGGTCGCAGCCGGCGCCGGGCGGCTTGCGCTGCAGGACCAGGCGGTCGCCGTCGAACGAGAAGTAGCCCTCGGCGTTCTCGCCGCCGGCGGTCAGCTTCCAGAGGTGGGCGAAGTGCTCCTCCCCGGGCTGGATCAGGTGGTCGGCGCGCTGCGCGCCGGGGATCGGGCTGACGCAGGAGCAGACGGCGGCGTCGGAGGCCGCCTCCTGGGGCGGCAGGGCGAGGGCGAGCAACAGCAGGGCGTTCACGGGCGTTCTCCGGAGTCGGTGGGGCGGTCGGAGGCCGCGGCGGGGGGGTCCGGGGCCGGCGCGGGGGGAGCGGGCCGCCAGCGCCCGGGTTCGGGGACGGGATCGTACCCTCCGCGGCACAGCGGTTGACAGCGCAGCAGCCGCCAGAGCGTCAGGAGGCAGCCCTTGAAGAAGCCGTGCTCGCGCAGGGCGTCCAGGGCGTACTCGCTGCAGGTCGGGTGGAAGCGGCACGTGGGCGGCTTCAGGGGGGAGAGGAACCGGCGGTAGAACCGCACGGGCCAGGCGGCGACCGTCGCGAGCAGGCTCACGCCGGCGCCCCCGGGGCCTCGCCGGGCGGAGGCGAGCGGCGCCGGGAGCCGCGGCGGCGCCCGCTCTTCGCCAGGGCTCGCGGGCACAGCTCGACGAGCTCGTCGCGCAGCTCCTCCAGCGGCGGCTCGATGCGCGGGCGGGCGGGGATCAGGATCACGTCGGCGCCGCGCGGCAGGTCGGGGTAGGACAGCCGGAAGGCCTCGCGGAACAGGCGCCGCAGGCGGTTGCGCTGGACGGCGCGCCGCCAGATCGCGCGCCCGACGGAGAGACCCAGGCGCGTCGGCTCGCCCGGGCGCGGCGCGGCCACCACGAGCAGCCAGCGACCGCGCGCGCGGCCTCCCTCCGCGTACGTGCGCTGGAAGTCGCGGCGGCGCACCAGGCGCATGGAGCGGCGGAAGCGGAGACGCATGGCGGGGGACCCTCGCCCCGTATGCTAGGCGCCGGACGCAGGCGTCCCCAGCCACCCGTGGTCGAGCAGCCCAGGAAGCCAGCCCGCCCCGCCCGTCCCTCCGCTCCGGAGGGGCCCGGGGCCCCGCCGGGGGAGGGCGCGGGGAGCGGCGCGAGCGGGTCCGGCGGCCGTGCGGGCAACTGGGTGGCGGGCGAGTGGCGCGCGCCGCGCTCCGGCGAGTGCCGCCGCATGGAGGTCGCCACGGCCCGCGCCGAGCACCGGCTGTGGCCGCGCTCGTCGTCGGCGGACCTCGAGGAGGCCCTGGCGCTCGCGGCCGAGGCCGCGCGCCCCTGGCACGGGCGGGGGCGCGGGCGGCGGCTGGCCGCGCTGGGGACGCTCGGTCTGCCCCGCGGCGCGCGCGCGCGCGCCGACGCCGAGGTCGCCTCCGCGCTGGGCCTCGCGGGGGGCGAGCGGCCCGCTGCGGAGCGCGCCGCGCGGACGCGCTTCCCCGCGGCGCTGCTCGCGGACCTCGACGACGCGCCCGCCGCCGGCGCGCGCGGGCCGGGCACGGCGCTCGTCTTCGCCCACGCCCTCGAGC
>JAUIDW010000299.1 GCA_030428395.1 bacterium
TCCACAGGAACGAGCCGTCGTCGAGCCAGTGCGGCGACCCGAAGCGCTGGACGAAGGCGGGGGACTCCTCGCGGAGCAGCCTCTCGACGGCGCCCGAGCGCGGGTCGCCCGCGTTCAGGTCGAGCCACGTCTGCTCGCGGTCCTGCACCTGGAACACGACCCGGGCCGAGTCCGGCGACCAGTCGACGTCCACGATCAGGTGCTCGATCGGCTCGTACTCCTCGGTGTCGAGCCAGCGCACGGCGCCGCCCACCGCCGGCACGACGCCCAGCCACACGCGCGGGTTGGGGTCGCCGGCCTTGGGGTAGTTCGTGACCTCCGTCGCCAGGCGCTTGGGCAGGTGGTCGACGACGGTGAACTCGCGCACCGGCGACTCGTCCAGCTTGAGGAAGGCGATGCGCGAGCTGTCCGGGCTCCACCAGTAGCCCGTGAAGTTGCCGCGGCCGTAGACCTCCTCCTGGTAGACCCAGTCCAGGCGCCCGTAGAACAGCTCGTCGCTGCCGTCGTCGGTCAGCGCGCGCTCGCGCCCGGTCGCCACCTCGACCAGGTGCAGGTCGTGGTCGCGCACGAAGCTGACGAAGCGCCCGTCGGGGCTGAACTCCTCGCCGACCTCCTCGGCCGCGTCGTTCGTGAGGCGCGCCGCGCGCCCGGTCTCGAGGTCCAGGACGAACAGGTCGTTCGCGCGGTTCCACAGCGCGCGCCGGTGCCCGGAGTCGAACCGGAACGCCGTCGGCCTCGTCCAGCGCTTCGCGTCGTCGAGGTCCAGCCCCGGCAGCTCGGCCAGGGCCTTCGCCATCTCCTCGGGGTCGTAGAACGGCGTCGTCGCGCCCGTGGCCGCCACGACCCGCTCGAGGACGTCGCCGTCCTCGCTGCGCTGCAGGTAGTGCTCGGCGTCGAGCCACTCGAGCCCGCGCGGCGTCTTCCCGCCGAACTCGACACGGACCTCGGAGTCGGTCCCGTACACGTGCTCGAGCGTGAGCAGCTCGTCCTGGGCGCGGGCGGGGAGGGCGGCCGCGACGAGCGCGGCGAGGGGCAGGAGCGGACGCATGGAGCCTCCGGGCGGGCGGCGGGGGGCGGACGGCGTGGACGGACGGCGGGGGAGAAAGCGGTGGGACGCGAACGGTCGCGACCACCGACCACCAACGGGCCGCGGCCGCCCGGTCCCCCGCGAGCGCGGGATCGTAGCAGGGTCGCGGCGCCCGCGCGCGGGCGAGCCGAGCGTCCACGGGGACCCGCCGCCCCCTCCTCCACCCATGGACCGGCGTGGATCGCGCGGGTGACGATCGAGGGCGCGAGAATCTGCGCGCGTGCGCGTCCGGCGGCCGCAGCGGTGCCGGGGCTCCGCGGGGTGGCCCGCTCCGCGCGGTCCGCGGAGCGAGGGCGGAGTCGCTCAGTCGCGCTCGTCGAGCCAGGCCATCTGGATGGCCTCGAGGATCTGCTCGTTCGACTTGCCGGGGTCGTCCGCGAAGCCCTCCAGCTCGGTCACCCAGCGGTGGAGGTCGGTGAAGCGCACGGACAGGGGGTCGAGGTCGGGATGGGCCTCCGAAAGACGGAAGCCGATCTCGTGCACGTCGGACCAGTGCAGCGTGTCGGACATCGCGAGCGGGTCAGACCTCGTCGAGCGACTTGCCGGTCAGGGCGGTCCGCGCGACGCTGTCCATCATCAGGCTGGCCAGGGGGAGCGTCGCGCGCTCGAAGGCGTCGCGGGCCTTCTGGACGACCTCCGCGTCGTCGCTCCGGGCCTCGCGCTCGACGACGGCGAGGGCTTCCTCGAGGTCCTCGCGCGTCTCCCGGTCGAGCTCGGCGCCCACGCTCTCGAGGCCCTTGCGGGCGGCGTGCGTCATGATCCCGATCTCGGCCCGCAGGTCGGCCACGCGGCGGCGGTCGAAGTCGTCCTGCGCGTGCTCGTAGGACTCGCGCAGCATGACCTCGACCTGGTCGTCGGTCAGGCCGTTCATGGGCTGGATCTCGATCGAGGACGACGTGCCCGTCGACTCCTCCTTCGCGCTGACGGTCAGCAGACCGTCCGCGTCGATGTGGAACCGCACGGCCACGCGCGCCATGCCCGCGGGCATCGGCGGGATGCCGGTCAGCTTGAACCGGCCGAGGCTGCGGCAGTCGGCGGCGAGCTCGCGCTCGCCCTGCACCACGTTGAACTCGATGCCCGTCTGGTTGTCCGCGTAGGTGGTGAAACCCTCGGTCGCCTGGCAGGGGATGGTCGAGTTGCGGTGCACGATCTTGGCGACGGCGCCGCCCATGGTCTCGAGGCCCAGCGACAGCGGCGTGACGTCCATCAGCAGGATGTCGCGCGTCCCGCCCGACAGCACGTGGGCCTGCACGGCGGCGCCCAGCGCCACGACCTCGTCGGGGTTCAGCTCGGTGTGCGGCACGCGGCCGAAGAACTCCTCGACGCGGCGGCGCACGGCGGGGACGCGGGTCGAGCCGCCGACGAGCACGACCTCGTCGATCTCGTCGGTCCCGAGGCCGGCGTCGGCGAGGGCCCGCCGGCAGGACTCCAGCGTGCGCTCGATCCACGGCGCGGCCAGCGCCTCGAACTCCTCGCGCGTGAACGTGCGGCGCCACTGGCCCCCGTCGGGCAGCGACAGGTGCATCTGCGCCCGCGGCTGGCGGGTCAGCTCGACCTTGCAGTGCTCCGCGGCCAGCCGCAGCGCCTGGCGGAAGGCGGGGTCGTCCGCGGCCTCGTCGCCGATCTGCTCGGCGATCTCGCGCCGGGCCTCGTCCGCGAGGGCGCGGTCGAGGTCGTCGCCGCCGAGGTGCGTGTCGCCGGCGGTGGCGAGCACCTGGAACACGCCCTCCTCGATCGAGAGGATCGAGATGTCGAAGGTGCCGCCCCCGAGGTCGTAGACCGCGATCCGGCCGTCGCCCTTCTGGTCCAGCCCGTAGGCCAGGCTGGCGGCGGTGGGCTCGTTGACGATCCGCAGGACCTCGAGCCCCGCGATGCGCGCGGCGTCGCGGGTGGCCTGGCGCTGGGCGTCGTCGAAGTACGCCGGCACGGTGATGACCGCGCGGGTGACCGCCGCGCCGTCGAGGGCGCGGCAGGCGACGTCCTGGACCTTCTTCAGGATCATCGCCGACAGCTCCTGCGGCGTGTACTGCCTGCCGCGGATGTGGAAGCGCACGACGCCGTTCTCGTTCTCGTCGACGTCGCACGGGACGTTCCGCAGATCCGCCTGCACGTCCGCGAGGCCGCGCCCCATGAAGCGCTTGATGCTGAACAGCGTGTGACCGGGGTCCATCATGGCCCGCTCGCGGGCGCCGCGGCCGACCACGGGGAAGCCGTCCTCGGGGAAGTAGACCGCGGACGGGACCACGGCCTCGCCGTCGTCGGGGCGCAGGACGGTCGGGCGTCCGTCGCGCCACGTCGCGGCGAGCGAGTTGGTGGTGCCCAGGTCGATTCCGAGCGCCAGTTGCTCCGCGTTGTTGTTGAGGACGTCGAGCTCGATGAAGGCCATGGTTCCGGTCGGGTGGGGGAGCGGCTCAGCGAGCGGCCTGCTCGAGGCGCAGCTCCCGGATGTCGGCGAGGGTGCGGTCGAGGTAGCGCAGGGCGTTGAGCAGCTTGCGCGCCTCGGTCAGTCGTTCGGGGAGGCCGGGGTTGTCGGCGGGGGGCAGGCCCTCGAGCCCGACGACGAGCTCCGCCAGGGAGGCTTCCCGGCGGGCCTGCAGGTCGTCGGAGAGGGCGTCGAGCGCGGCTCGCGGCGGCGAGCCCGGCGCGGCGTCGCGCGCCTCCTCGACCGCCTCGTTCCACTCGAGCACCTCCATCAGGAAGGCCTGCGGCATCTGGCGCTCGGCCTGCTCGTCGGGGCCGCCCAGCAGGCGAACCAGGCGGTCGGCGCGCGCGTAGTCGTCGCGCAGCACCTCGTAGGCCTCGTTCAGGCGCGCGGAGTTGCGCTCGGCCAGGTCGCGGTTGGCGGCGTCCGAGCCGTGGAAGTCGGGGTGCACGAGCCGGGAGACGCGCCGCAGCTCCTTGCGCAGCCGCTCGCCGTCGACGGACGGACCGGGCTCGAGGCCGAACAGCGCCCAGGGGTCCGTGTCGGCGGGCGGGTCCAGCAGTGCCCCGCAGGCGGAGCACGCCAGGGGCGACGTCGGCGCCGCCCCGCACTGCGGGCAGGGGTCCATCGTCAGACCGAGAACGACTCGCCGCAGCCGCAGGTCTTGCTGGCGTTCGGGTTGCCGAACTTGAAGCCGCGGCCCATCAGGCTCTCCTCGAAGTCGAGCTGCGTCCCGTTCAGGTACAGGAAACTCTTCGGGTCGCAGACGATCTTGATCCCGTCGAACTCCCAGGTCTGGTCCAGGTCCCCGACGGCGTCGTCGAAGCCCAGCGTGTAGCTGAAGCCCGAGCAACCGCCGCCCTTCACCCCGACTCGCAGGGCCGTCTGGTCCGGCAGGTTCTGCTCCGAGATGATGCGCCGCACTTCCTTCACGGCGCGTTCGGTCAGCTCGATCACGATTGCGACTCCTGCTGCTTCTCCTTGTAGTCGCGCACCGCGGACTTGATCGCGTCCTCGGCGAGCACGCTGCAGTGGATCTTCACGGGCGGCAGCGACAGCTCCTCGACGATCGCGGTGTTCTTGATCTCGAGGGCCTCGTCCACCGTCTTGCCCTTGATCCACTCGGTGGCCAGGGACGAGCTGGCGATCGCGGAGCCGCAGCCGAAGGTCTTGAACTTGGCGTCGACGATGCGGTCGCCCTCGACCTCGATCTGCAGCTTCATGACGTCGCCGCACTCCGGCGCGCCGACGATGCCCGTCCCGACCTTGGACGAGCTCTTGTCGAGCGCGCCCACGTTCCGGGGGTTGTTGTAGTGGTCCAGAACCTTGTCGCTGTAGGCCATGGCGTTGGAGGAATCCTGTTTCCTGGGTCTGTGTTCGGGGGGTGGACTAGTGGTCCGCTTGCCACTGGACGGTGCTCAGGTCGATGCCCTCCTGCACCATCTCGTACAGCGGGGAGAGCTCGCGGAGGCGGTTGACGTTCTCGATGACCCGGTCGGCGACGTGGTCGACCTCCTCCCGGGTGGTGAAGCGGCCGATGCCGAAGCGGATCGAGCTGTGCGCCAGCTCCTCGCCGACGTCCATCGCGCGCAGCACGTGGCTGGGCTCGAGGCTGGCGGAGGTGCAGGCCGAGCCCGACGACACGGCGACGTCGTTGATGCCCATCAGGAGGGACTCGCCCTCGACGTAGGCGAACGAGATGTTCGCGTTGCCCGGCAGCCGCTCGGTCGGGTGCCCGTTGACCTTGACGTGGTCGAGGGCGCCGAGGATGCGGTCGGTCAGGTGGTCGCGCAGCTCGGAGGTGCGCTTCATCTCGGCCTCGAGCTCCTGCTGGCACAGCTCGCAGGCCTTCCCGAGGCCCACGATGCCGGTCACGTTCAGCGTGCCGGAGCGCATGCCGCGCTCGTGCCCGCCGCCGTCCATCTGCGCCACGATCCGCACGCGCGGGTTGCGCCGGCGGACGTACATCGCGCCCACGCCCTTGGGGCCGTAGATCTTGTGCCCCGAGAGGCACAGCATGTCGACGTGGTCCGCCTCGACGTCGACCGGGATCTTGCCCACGGTCTGGGTCGCGTCGGTGAAGAACAGCACCTTGCGCTCGTGGCACACCGCGCCGATCTCGCGGATCGGGTTCAGCGTGCCGACCTCGTTGTTGCCCCAGAGGATCGTGACGAGGATCGTGTCGTCGCGGATGGCGTCGGCGACCTGCTGGGCGCTGACCATGCCGTGCTCGTCGGGCTTGAGGTAGGTGACCTCGCAGCCCTGCTTCTCGAGGTGCTTGCAGGTGTCCAGCACGGCCTTGTGCTCGACCAGCGTGGTCACGATGTGCTTGCCCTTCGAGCCGTACATCTCGACCGCGCCCTTCAGGCCCAGGTTGATCGCCTCGGTCGAGCCGGAGGTGAAGATGATCTCCTTGGGCGAGGCGCCGATCAGCGACGCGATCTGCTCGCGCGCCTTCTGGACGGCCTCCTCCGCCTGCCAGCCGTACGCGTGGTTGCGGCTGGCGGCGTTGCCGAAGTGCTCCGTGAAGTAGGGGAGCATGGCCTCGACCACCCGCGGATCGCAGGGCGTCGTGGCCTGGTAGTCCATGTAGATCGGCTTGTTCATCGGTTCTCGGTCGGCGTGACCATGGGAAGCGCGTTCGGGTGCGCCAGGGACTCGAGCGTGACGTGGCTCAGGACGTCCCGGATGCGGTCGCGAACGCGGTGGATGGGGGAGCGGATCGGGCAGGTCGGCTCGACCTCGCAGGAGCCCGCCGTGCCGGCGAAGCCGGTGTCGCAGCTCGTCAGCAGCGGGGCCCCCTCGAGCACCGTCACGATCTCGGCGAGCGTGATGTCCGCGGCGGGCCGCGCCAGGGCGTACCCGCCGGCGGCGCCGCGCTGCGAGTCCACGAGGCCCTCCCGCTGGAGCTCCTTCAGCACCTCCGCCACGAGGCGGGGCGGCACCGGGTAGCGGTCGGCCAGCTCCCGCGCGCTGACGAACTCGCCCCGCCGGTCCACCAGGTGGACCAGCGCGATCAGGGCGTACTCGGTGCGCTTGGTGAACTGCAGCATGTCGAGGTCTCGGGGCCGGGCGGCCCGCGGAGCGCCGGGAGCGCCAGAGGCGCCCGGGCGGAGCGAGCCAAAGGGCACCGATTTGGTGCTATTTGGGTCGCAAGAGAGGCCGCCTCAAGGGCGGCCCAGGTCCTTTCGGACCGCAACAGGATAGCGCCCGACCCCCCTGGAGCCACCGCCGAGGCCCGAAAACCTCACGCCGACGGAAGCTCGGGCCTCCCGAGGCCCCACCCTGGGGCCGCCCCCGCAGACCCCACCCGGCCGCCGCCGCCGGCCCCGCCCGGCCGCCCCTGGCGGCCCCGGCGGCGGCCCCCGG
>JAUIDW010000008.1 GCA_030428395.1 bacterium
CGGCGCCGCCGGGCCCGGCCGATCGCGGGGTCGCGCGGAAGACCCCGGAGGCGACCGCCGCGCGCGAACGCCTCGGCGCCGACGCGGCCCCCGCGCCGGCGGAGGCCGCGCCGGGCGTCCGCGGCCGGCTCGTGCACCCCGAGTGGGCCGGCGAGGACGGCCGCGCCCCGCTCCCCGAGTTCGTGGTGCGGCTGATGGAGGGCGACACGGAGCTCGCGCGCACGACGGCCCGGCCGGACGCCCGGGGCCGGTCCGCGACGTTCGAGCTCGCCGAGCGCCCGCGCGCGCCGCAGTCGCTCGTGGTCGACCCGCCGCGCGGCTGGGTCGTGCTGCCCGCGCGCCGCTTCGCGCCGCACCGGGCCCGCGCGACGTGGGAGGTCGAGCTGGAGGCCACGACGGTCGAGGCCGCGCGCGCGTGCTACCGCTTCGACGCGCCCGACGTCCCCTGGGCCACGGCGTGGATCGACGCGGTGGACCGCCTGGGCTCGCGGGTCCCCGGCGCGCACGCGGCGCTCGCGCCCGTCGAACTGGACCCCGCCGTCCCGGCGGCGCCCGGACCGGCGGTGTGCTGGCTCGCGGACCGCACGCCCTCCGCGCGGAGCACCGACCGCCGGCCGCGCGAGGACTGGAACAGCGCCCGCCTGCACGCTGCGGACGTGCCGCGCGCGGGGCCCGTCGAGGGCGAGCGCGTCGAGGGGATGCTCGTGGCCGCCGGCCTGCGCCCGGGGACGTGGCGGCTGCGCGTCACCGCGCCGGGCTTCCGGGCGCACGAGCAGCTGCTCGAGCTGCGCCGCGACGCGCGCGTCGCCGTCGCGCTCGACCCCGGCGAGCCGTCCGGCGCGATCGTGGCCACGCTCACCAGCGCGACCGGGACGTACGAGCACGCCGCCGAGGTCGTGCTGACGCGCCGGGCCCCCGCGGGCTCGCTGCGACGGCCGGTCGTGTGGTCGGGCGACGCGGGCGCGCGCGTGGGGACCGCGCGGATCGAGGGCCTGCCCGGGGGCGAGTACGACGTGCGCGTGGTCGGCTCGGACGACTCCCCCTGGAGCCCGGAGCGGGTCCGGGTGCGGCCGCCGGCCGAGGTCCGCTTCCACCTCGCCGACACGGACCTCGGGCGCTTCGCCTTCCGCGTGCTCGACGCCTCGACGCGGCAGCCGCTCGAGAGCTGCGACGTCGAGCTGTCCCTCGGCGGGCGCCGCGTGAAGAAGTACAACCAGCCCTGCGGGGCGACGGTGCTCGAGCGCTACCCGCTGGACGGCACCCTCGAGTGGGTCGTGCGCTCGCCCGGGTTCCTGGAGGCGCGCGGCGGGCGCGAGGCCTTCGAGCCGGCCGAGCCCGGCGGCGAGCCCCAGGTCGCGGTCGTGCTGCTGGACCGCGACCCGGGCGCGCCGCGCTGACCCGCGGCCCGGGGCCGTCCGTTCGCTACCCTGGGGCGCCGCGCGCGCTCCCGCGCCTCCCGCCGCCCCATGCGCCCCGTCCTGCTGCTCTCCGGTCTGCTCGTGGTCGCGGCCGGCCTGGTCGGCTGGCTCGTGTGGGGCCTGGGCGACGGCGACGCGACGCCGGTGCTCGAGCGCGGCGCGGACGCCGTCGAGCCCGGCGCGCCGGACGCGGTCGCCGACCTGGCGACGCCCGGTGCGCCGCCCGCCGGCCCCGCGCGGCGGCTCGAGCCCGACGAGCCGGTGCGGGCGCGCGCCGCCGGCGAGGGCGCGGTTCCGCGCGGCGACGCGACGCTCTCGGGCGTAATCGTCGACGTGGGCGGCCGGCCCGTGCCCGGCGCGACCGTGCTGCTCGGCCCCGGGGCGAGCGGCGTGCAGCTGCCGCTCGACACCGACCCCGACGTGCTGCGGCACTTCCACGAGGTGCGGCGCGTGGCGACCGGGCCGGACGGCTCCTTCGCCTTCGCGGGCCTCGGCGCGGGCGCGCTGCGGCTGGCGGTGCGCGCGACCGGCTACGCGCCCCGCGACGAGGAGCGCCTGCGGCTCGGGCCGGGCCAGGCGCTCGAGCTGCCCGCGATCGTGCTGCGGCCCGGCATGGTGCTCGCCGGGCGCGTGGTCGACGCCGACGGGCGCCCGGTGGCGGCGGCGGACCTCGTGCGCCCCGCGGAGGGCCCCGCGCTGCTGGCTGGCGGCGGCTCGGTCCTCGCGCGGACGGCGGCCGACGGCTCGTTCCGCATCGAGACGCTCGCGCCCGGCCCGTGGACGATCCACGTGCGCACACCCGAGCACCCGGTGCTCGCCGCCAGCGGCGACGCGCCCGCGCCCGGCCAGGTCGTGGCGGGACTCGAGCTGCGCCTCGAGCGCGGCGAGAGGCTCGCCGGGCGCGTCGTCGGTGACGGGCCGGAGCCGCTCGAGGACCTCGTGGTCCTCGCCGTGCTCGAGCGGCGCGACCCCGCCTGGGACTCCGAGCGCCGCGCGGACGTCGGCGCGGACGGCGCCTTCGAGCTGCGCGGCCTGCTCCCCGACCGCACGTACGAGCTCGTCGCCGCGCTGCGCGGCGCGACGACGTGGAGCCTCGAGCCCGCGAGCGCGCCGGTGCGGACCGAGTCCGGGCGCAGCGGCGTGCTGCTGACCCGCACGACCGGCGGCGACGTGCTCGCGCGCGTCACCGACGCGCTCACGGGCGAGGTCGTGCCGCAGCCCTCGCTGCGGGTCGAGCCCGAGGGCGCCGGCCGCCGGCGGCTCGGCGCCCGCGGGGCCCTGCTCGCCTGGGGCGACGAGCGCCTGTCGCGCGACGACGACGGCCTGCTGCGGGCGCGCGGCATCGCCCGCGCCCTGGCCGGCTCGAGCGTGCGCGTGGAGCTCGCCGCGGAGGGCTACGAGCCCTGGTCCGTCGAGGGCGTCCCCGTCCTGGCGGGCCGCGACGTCGACCTGGGCGAGGTGGCGCTGCGCCCGGTCGCCGGCGTGCGGGTGCGCGTGGTCGACGCGACGACGCGCGAGCCCGTCGAGGGCGCCGTCGTGTTCCTGCGCGCCGCCGCGCCGGGCGGCGCGCGCGCCGCCCGGATCCGCGTGGCGCCCTCGCCCGACGAGCTCGTGTACACCGAGGGCCGGCGCCGCCGCACGACCGACGCCGACGGCCGGGCCACGGTGCCGAGCGAGGACGGCGGCCTGTCGTTCGTGTGGGCCCACCACCCCGACCACGCCCCGGCCTGGCCGGTCCGGGCGCGGCCCGACGGCACGGCCGAGGTCGAGCTGCGCCTCGGCCAGGGCGGCACCGTCGCCGTCGACGTGGTCGCGCCGGACGGCGCACCGGCGGCCGGGGCGCGGGTGGCCGTCGCGCGCTTCGCCGACGACGCAGCCGCCGCGCTGCTCCCCGCCCGCCTGGTCGCCGACCGGCCCACCGACGACGCCGGGCGCGCGTCGTTCCCCCACCTCGTCCCCGGCCGGTACGTCTTCCTGCTGCTCGAGGACGACGCCGCGGCGGGACCGCTGCTGGCCTACGCGGACGACGTGTCGACCGGGCTGGAGGACCCGGGCCGCGCGCTCGCGGTGGTCGAGGAGGGCTCGAACCACGCGCTGCGGCTCCAGCAGCGGCCGCGCGCGACGCTCCACGGGGTCGTCACCGCCGGGGGCTCGCCCCTGGCCGGGGCGCTCGTGCGGCTGGTCGCCTCGCCCGACGACGCCTCGCCCGCGGCGGCGCTGCTGCGCGCGAGCGCGCCCACGGCGCGCACCGACGGCGAGGGCGCCTTCCGCCTGCCCGCGGTGCGCACCGGGCCGTGGCGCCTGGTCGTCGAGCACCCCGCGCGCGCCATGGCGCACGTCGAGGACCTGCGGCTGCCCGCGGGCGAGTCGCGGCGCGTGGTCGAGCTCGACGAGGCCACGCTCGCCGGGCACGTGACGGACGCGGCCGACCAGCCCGTGGCCGGGGCGCGCGTGTGGGTCCAGGAGGCGGCGCGCGTCGGCGATCCAGGGTCCACGCCAGGCGTGCGCGTCGTCCGCACGGGCTCGACCGAGGTGGCCACGGACGCCGACGGCGCCTTCGAGCTGCGCGGCGTGCGGCCCGGGGTGCCCCTGGTGGTCACCGCGACGCACGCGACCTTCCAGCCCGCCGCGTCGCCGCCGGTGACGGCGCGCCCGGGCCAGCGCGTCGAGGGCCTCGCGCTGCGCCTCGCGCGCGGCGGCGACCTGCTCGTGCGCGTGTCGGGCGGCATCGAGGGCCGCGCGGCCGTCGTGCTCGCGCCGGTCGACTTCCCCGACCCCGTGCCGCCGACCGAGGTGCGGGCCACGGGCGCGGACGGCACGGCGCGCTTCACCGGCCTGGCCGCGGGGACCTGGGAGGTGCAGGTCAGCGACCTGCGCACCGCGGGGCTCCCGGAGAAGCGCCGCGTCCGCGTCGAGCCCGGCGCGACGGCCGAGCTCGACGTGGCGCTGCCCTGAGGCGGCCGCGCGCCTAGCGGCGAATGCCCTCGATCCCGATCATCACCTTCACGGTCTTGCCGAGCATGCTCTCGGACATGCCGGCGGCGACGTCGAACGCGGTGCGGTCGAGCTCGAAGGTCCCCTCGAACCCGGTGCGGTGTCCGAAGCGCGGGTTGTCGGTCGTCCCGGTCGCGTGCAGCTCGACCACGACCTCCTTCGTCTTGCCCTTGCAGGTCAGGTCGCCGGTGAGCTTCCAGTGGCCCTCGGAGACGACGTCCACCTTCGTGCTCTCGAAGGTGATCGTCGGGTGCTCCTCGGCGGCGAAGAAGCCGGGCGAGCGCATCTCGACGTCGCGGTCGCTGCTGTTCGTGTCGATGCTGGCCGTGGGGATCTCGAGGCTCACGGAGCTCTTCGACGGGTCGCCCGCGTCGAGCACGAAGCTGCCGCGGAGCTCGTTGAAGCGGCCGTAGAACCAGGCGATGTCGAGGTGCTTGACCTTGAAGACCACGCTCGAGTGGCCGGAGTCGATGTCGTAGGTCTCCGGCTCGGCGAGCGCGGCGGCGCGGGGCTGGGTGGCGGAGGCGCTGGCGAGGGCGAGGCCGGCGGCGACGAGGCCGCCGAGGAGGACGGAGCGGGGGTTCATGGGGGGTCCTGTGGGGTGGAAACGGAAACGGGCGCAGACCAGATCCGATGGCGCGGCGGGGGTCAAGTCAGACCTGCGCAAGCCCCCCGGCCCGGCCTCCGGTCGGCCCGGTGGTAGTCGGTGGGCATGATCCGCCGCGCGCGGTCGCCGCGAAACCTCGACGACGCGGGTCGAACATCGCGATCCGCGGGGAACCCCCGGGGCCCCCGCCGCGTCGGGTAAGGGTAAGCTCCACTCTCGGCCCGGCCCGTCCCCCGGGCGCTCCCCGGGCCGCGCGGATCCCACCCCCGAGGCGCGACGTCCCCGGCCGCTCCGCCGGTCGTCCTATGGCCCCGTACCGGGTCGCCGCCCTTCCCCCCAGCGGCCGCGCGCCGGTGCGAGGCGCCGCGCCGCCTTCCCCAGCTCCCCCACGCTCTCCCATGACGCTCTCCCTCCGCCTGCCCGCCGCCCTGCTCGCGGCGGCCAGCCTCGCCGCCCCGGCGGCGGCCCAGATCTCCACGCCGCCCAGCTTCTCCTACGACCTCGCCATAGATTCCGGCTGGGTCGCGAACACCGGCGCCCGCGAGGAGGTCGTCGCCTCGTTCTCCGTCGTGGCCACGGGCGTGCCGTGGATGCGGCTGCAGTTCGAGGACGTGATCCTGGCCGGCAGCCCGAACGACGAGTCCGGCTCCCTCCTGCGGATCACCTCGCACCTCGACGGCGCGGTCCAGGAGCTGAACGCCCACCACGTGCTCGAGTGGCGCCGGACCAGCGCGTACTTCAACGGCGACGCCGTCCAGGTCGAGATCGTGGCGCGCCCCGGGACGGGCGCGAACCGCGTGGTGCTGCGCGGCGTCACCGCCGGCGAGGTGCCGCTGTTCCCCGAGACGCAGTGCGGCGCGCTGGACGACCGGGTGCTCTCGAGCGACCCGCGCGTCTCGCGCGTCATGCCGATCGGCTGCACGGGCTGGCTGATCGACGACTGCAACCGCTGCATGCTGACCGCCGGCCACTGCTTCAACGACGCCTCGGACGTCAGCACGGCGCAGTTCAACGTCCCGCTCTCGACGGGCAGCGGCTCGTACCAGCACCCGCCCCCGCAGGACCAGTACGCCGTCGACCTGCTGTCGTGGCAGTTCCAGAACGGGGGCGTGGGCTCCGACTGGGCCTACTTCGGCACCTTCGAGAACTCCAACACGGGGCTCACCGCGGCCACCGCGCAGGGCTCGGTGTTCGAGCTGGCGTCGTCGGCGCCGCCGTTCGACCCGGCGATCCAGATCCGGATCACCGGCCACGGCACCGACAGCACGCCCCCGACGCACAACGGCGTGCAGCAGACCCACGTCGGGCCGATCGACCAGATCACGACGACCAGCGTGCGCTACCGGACGGACACGACCGGCGGCAACTCCGGCTCGCCCGTCATCTGGGAGCAGACCGGCCAGGCCATCGGCATCCACACGCACGGCGGCTGCGGCGCGACCGGCGGAGCCAACTCGGGCACCAACGTCGGGCGCCTGTCCCTGCAGAACGCGCTGGCGAACCCGCTGGGCATCTGCGCGACCTGCGGCGAGGCCGAGACGTACTGCCAGGGCAAGATCAACTCGTCGTTCTGTGTGCCGTTCATGACCGCCAGCGGCGCGGCCAGCGCCACGAGCACGACGCCCTTCCAGCTGCGGGGCAACGACATCCTCGACGACGAGTTCGGCTTCCTGCTCTACGGGCAGAACGGTCGCTCGAACCTGGCGTTCCACGGCGGGACCCTGTGCGTGAAGGCGCCCCTGACCCGCAACCTGCCGCCGAAGAACGCCGGCTCGAACGGCACCGGCTTCTGCCGCGGCATCCTCAACACGAACTTCAACAAGCGCATCCAGAGCGGCGCCGACCCGACGCTGTCGGTCGGCGCGCAGGTCAACGCGCAGTACATCTACCGCGACCCGGCGGACTCGTTCGGCGACGGTCTGACCGACGCCGTCGAGTTCATCATCGCCCCCTGACCCTCCCCTCCTCCCTCCCGGGTCCCCGCGCGGGCCGCGTCGGTCCCCCGGACCGGGGCGGCCCGCGGCGCCGGGGGGAGGTAGGCTGGACGGGGAGGCGCCGGGCGCGACCCGCGCACCCCGGAAACTCCTTCCACATGACCCCCCTCCGGCTCACCCGCGCGCTGGTGGTGGCGGGCCTCGCGGCCCTGGGAGCGGCTCCGGCCGTCGCCCAGAACGCCCCTCCGCCCAGCTTCCGGTACGACCTCGCCACCGACACCGGCTGGGTGCGCAACCCGCGCGCCCACGAGGACGTGATCGCGTCCTTCCCCGTCGTCGCGACCGGGGTCCCGTGGATGCGGCTGCACTTCGCCGACGTGCAGCTCGCCGAGGGCGCGCGCCTGCGCGTCGTGGGGCACGCCGAGGGCACCGTGCAGGAGCTGGACGCCGCCGAGGCGGCCCGCTGGGCGCGCACCTCGGCGTACTTCAACGGCGACGCCCTGCAGGTCGAGATCGTCGCCCCGCCCCGCAGCGGCCGCTGCCGCGTGCGCCTGCGCGGCGTCACGGCCGGAGCGATCCACCCGCCGCTGGCGACCCAGTGCGGGCCGACCGACGACCGCACGCTGTCGAGCGACCCGCGCATCGCCCGCCTGCTGCCGGCGCTCTGCACCGGCTGGCTGCTGGACGACTGCAACCACTGCCTGCTGACCGCGGGCCACTGCTTCGACACGCCCGGCGAGATCGACACGGTGCAGTTCAACGTGCCGCTCTCCACGTCGAACGGCACGCTGGTCCACCCGCCGCCGGAGGACCAGTACCCGGTCGACCCCGCCTCGCGGCAGTTCGCCAACACGGGTCTCGGCAACGACTGGGCCTACTTCGGCGCGTTCCCCAACCCGATCACCGGCAAGACGGCGGGCGAGGCCCAGGGCGTCTGGTTCACGCTGGCCCCGGGCGCGCCGGCGTTCGACCCGAACCTGACCATCCGGATCACCGGGTACGGCGTCGACGGCTCGCCGGCCCAGCACAACGGGGTCCAGCAGACCCACGTCGGGCCGCTGCTCTCCACCGGGCCGGACGTGCTCTCCTACGGCGCGGACACCTTCTCCGGGAACTCCGGCTCGCCCGTGGTCGTCGAGCAGACCGGCATGGCGGTCGGCATCCACACCCACGGCGGCTGCACGGTGGGCGGCGGGGCGAACTCCGGCCTCGACGTCGCCCAGGCGGGCCTGCAGGCGGCGCTGGCGGCGCCGCGCGGGGTGTGCGCCACGGGCATCTCCTGCGGCACGCCCGAGGTCTACTGCTCGGGCAAGCTCAACTCGCTGTTCTGCCTGCCGTTCCTGAGCCACGCGGGGGCGCCCAGCGCCAGCTCGACCGCGCCGTTCACGATCGACGCCGAGGACCTGGTCGCGAACCGGCCCAGCCTGCTGGTCTACGGGCTGAACGGCCGGGGCTCGCTCCCCTTCCACGGCGCGACGCTGTGCGTGAAGGCGCCGCTGACCCGGCTCTTGCCCCTGCAGGACACCGGCAAGGCGGGCTCGGGCCTGTGCCGCGGCACGTACTCGGTCGACTTCAACGGGCACGTGCAGTCGGGCGCGGACCCGCGGCTCTCCAGCGGGACGATCGTGCGCGCCCAGGTCTTCTACCAGGACCCCGGGGACCCCTTCGGCGACGGCCTGACCGACGCCATCGAGTTCCAGATCGCGCCCTGACGCGCCGGCGGCCGGGCCTCCGTCACCCGTACGAGAACGCGGGCGGACCCCCGGTACGAGAACGGGGGCGGCCCCCTCCATGCGAACGGGGGCGGCCCCCCGGCTCAGCGGGCAGGGCCACCCCCGGTCGTCCGGGCGCGAGGCGAGCTCAGCCCAGCTTGGCGAAGGCGGCCTCGACCTCGGCCATGTCGCGCGGGTCGCCGGTCTTCTCCTGCACCTGCGAGAAGGCGACCTTGCCGTCCTTGTCGACGATCACCGTCGCGCGGTGGCTGATGAAGCCGGCGGGGTGCAGCAGGTCGTACTGCTTGGCGACGTCGAGCAGCGGGTCGGCCAGCAGGTCGTGGTCGATGCCGCGGGCGGCCTTCCAGGCCTTGTGGCTCCAGGTCGAGTCGCGGCTGATGCCGACCACGACGCTGTTCGCGCCGGAGAACTTCTTCTCCTGGCTGATGGAGCAGTTCTCCGCCTCGCAGGTCGGGCTCCAGTCCAGCGGGTAGAAGAGCAGCACGACGTTCTTGCCGCGGTGGTCGGAGAGCTTCCACTCCTTCTCGTCCTGGGTCTTCAGGGTGAAGTCCGGTGCCTTGTCGCCGACGTGGATGGCCATGGGGTCTCTGTCCTCGGGTTGCCGTGGGAGGGGCGGGAATCGCGTCCGCGGCCCGGGGGCCGCGGTGTTTCGGGCGCGAGAGCATACGGACACGGCGGGCCGGCCGCCAGCCCTCCCGGAGCCCCGGCGCCGCTCCCGCGCCCGGGCGGCGCTCAGCGCAGGGCGTCGGTGCGCGCGGCGAGGACGAAGTCGCTCTCGGTCAGCCCGTCGATCGCGTGGGTCCAGATCGTGACCCGCACGCGGCCCCAGGCCAGCAGCAGGTCGGGGTGGTGCCCCTGCTCCTCCGCCATGGCCCCGACCCGGTTGGTGAAGGCCAGGGCCTCGGCGAAGTCGGGGAAGGAGAACTCGCGCTCGAGGTGGTGGCCGTCCACGACCGTCCAGGCCTCGCCCAGCTCGCGGTGCAGGCGGGCGAGCTCCTCCCCCGCCAGGGGCGGCACGCCGCCGCGGCAGGGCACGCAGTCCCTCGACGCCAGGTCCGTCACGGTCGCTCCTCCGGGGTAGCCGAGGCCGGGGGGAAGGCCTCGGCCGCGAAGCGCCGCCCGAGCTGGACGAAGAACGCGACGCCGCGCACGAGGTTCTCGATCTCGACGTGCTCGTCGACCCGGTGGGCGCACTCGGGGTGCCCGGGGCCGACCTTGTTCAGGGCGGGGATGCCGCACTCGGCGAAGAAGACGGCGTCGTTCGCGGCCGGGGTGTAGCGGAACTCCGCGCGCTCGAATCCGAGGTCGCCGCGCAGCACGTCCAGCCCGAGGCGCGCCAGCGGGTGGTCCGCCGCGAGCTTGTGGCCGCCGCGGCGGTGCAGCAGCTGCCAGGCGACCTCGAACCCCGCGGCGCGCGCGGGCTCCGCGAGCTGCTCGAGCTGGCGCGCGAGCGGGGCGAAGCCGTCCTCCCACAGCGGCCGGTTGACGCGGCAGTCCAGGACGAGCTCGGCCGTCTCGGGGATCATGTTGAGCCGCTCGCGCGCGCCGCCCAGCACGGACGTCGGCGTCGCCTGGCTGCGGCCCAGCTCGGGGTCCGCGGCCGTCCGCTCCCAGCGCGCGCGCACCTCCGGCAGCCCGGCCAGCAGCTCGTGCACGGCGTCGAGCGGGTTGCGCGCCAGGTGCGGCCGGCTGCCGTGGCCGCCGCGGCCGACGACCCTGGCCGCGGCGAAGCAGGTCCCGCGGTTGCCCAGCGAGACGTGGTCGAGCCCGGTGGGCTCGGTGACGGCCGCCACGGTGCGCGCCGGGTCCAGGAAGCCCTCGGCCAGCGCCCACTCGAGGAAGCCCCGCGTGCCGGCGCCCGTCGTCTCCTCCTCGACGGTCATCGCCAGCACCACGCGCCCCGCAAGGTCCGCGTCGCGCAGGTACCGCGCGGCCACGAACGCGGCGGCGATGGACGCCTTCAGGTCGCTCGTCCCCAGGCCCACCATGCGCCCGTCGACGACGGCCGGGTCCCAGGGGTCGCGGCTCCAGCGCGCGGCGTCCGCGGGCACCGTGTCGAGGTGGCCGGACACGACGAGGGTCGGCGCGCCGGGCGCGGTCGAGCCCAGCTGCGCCACCAGGTTCGCCCGGCCCTCGCAGGGCACCAGGCGCGCGTCGATGCCCTCGGCGGCGAGCCAGTCGGCGCAGAACGCGCCGAAGGCCTCCTCGCGCCCGGTGACGCTGTCGATCGCCACCATGTCCGCCAGCAGGCGCGTCACCTCGTCGCGGTGGCGCGCGGCGAACTCACGGACGTCGGCGGGGAGCACGCGCGCTCGCCTTCCTCGCCGCCGACGCGGCGGCCCGCGGGGACAGGATCATCGCGTCGCAGCAGCACCGCTTCCCGAGACGCTGCATCTCCGCGTAGTTGCGGCAGGCCTTGCAGCCCTCCCAGAACGCGGGGTCGGTCGTCAGGCGCTCGACCGGGACCTTGCGGAACCCCAGCGAGCGGTTCATGGCCAGCACCGCGGGCGACGTCGTCAGGCTCATGACGGTCGCCTCCGGGAAGCGCCTCGCGCCCGCCTGCATCAGGCGCGTCTTCATGCGCCGCCCCAGCCCGCGGCCGCGGAAGGCGTCGTCGACCACGAGGCCCGAGTGCGACACGAAGCGGCCGCCCTCCCAGTCGGAGAAGTAGCCGAAGCCGACCAGCCGGTCCTCGTGCAGGGCCAGGACCGCCTTGCCCGACAGGACCTTGTCGCGCAGGAAGGGCGTCGCCCGGCGGGCGATGTCGTGGTCGCGCGAGGCGCGGCGGATCAGCGCCGCGGCCTCGCGCGCGCGGGAGGCGTCCTCGGGGCGCGCCATCCGGACCGAGACCCGCCCGCGCGGGCGCTCGTCGGGCGGCCCCGGGGTCCGGCGCCGCGCGGTCACGCCCCCATCACGGCCGCCAGCACGGCCGCCGCGGTCCAGAGCCGGTTGCCCGCCTCCTGGATCACCGCCGAGCGGTCGGAGTCGAGCACCTCGTCGGCGACGACCACGTTGCGGCGGACCGGCAGGCAGTGCAGGAAGAAGGCGTCGTCGGTGCGGTCCATCTTGGCGCCGGTGACCATCCAGTCGCGCAGCGCCTGCTTGTCGCGCGCCTCCTGGTCGAAGCGCCCGTAGTAGTCGAGCGAGCCCCAGGCCTTGGCGCAGACCACGTGGGCGCCCTCGTAGGCCTCCGCCTCGTCCTCGGTCTCCACGAGCGAGCCGCCCAGGGCCTCCGCGCGTTCGCGGGCGGCCGCCATGACGTCCGGCGCCAGGGCGTAGCCGGGCGGGCGCACGACCGTGCAGTCCATCCCCAGGTCGCAGGCCGAGAGCAGCTGCGAGTGCGGCGTCGCCACGGGCAGCGACTTGGGGTGCCAGGCCCAGGTCAGGACGTACTTCTTGCCGCGCGGCTCGGGGATGCGCTCCACGATGGTCGTCATGTCCGCGAGGCCCTGGGTCGGGTGGAACGCGTTCGACTCGAGGTTGACCACGGGGACGCTGGAGAACTGCGCGAAGCGGTGCATGAACTCGTCGCGCGCGAGCTCCTCGTACGACCCGGTCGGCTGCGCCTGGGCCGAGCCCGTCGTGATCAGCTCCGACTTGCGGATGCCGACGGCGTGGCACAGCTCCGAGAGCACGGGCCCCAGCTCGCGCACGTGCTCCTGGGTGTTGCCGTCCATGACGACGCCCTCGCCGCACTCGAAGTTCCACGTGTCCTTGCCGGGGTTGATGGCGATCGCGTGGCCCCCGAGGCGCGCCATCCCGGACTCGCACGACACGCGGGTGCGCACCGAGGGGTTGAAGAACAGCATCGCCAGGACGCGCCCGTCCAGCGGCTTGCCGGCGCCGCCGGTGGCCTTCAGGGCCACGGTGCGGTCGACGAGCTCGCGGAGCTCGGCCGACGTGTAGTCGAGCGTCGAGAGGAAGTGCCGCCCGCGGAAGTCCGTCATCGCCGCTACCGCCCCTTCGCCAGGATGCCCTCGACGCGCTCCGCCAGGGCCCGCGCCGTGGCGTCGTCGAGGTCGTAGGTCACGCGCACGGTCGGCTTGTCGATCTTCACGACGCGCGCCAGGTCGATCGGCGTCCCGATGACCACGACGTCGCAGTCGGCGCGGTCGATCGTGGCCGCCAGGTCGGCGATCTGCTGCTCGCCGTAGCCCATCGCCGGCAGCACCGCGCCGATGTCGGGGTACTTCCGGAACGTCTCGGCGATCTCGCCGACGATGAACGGGCGCGGGTCGACGATCTCCGCCGCGCCGGCGTCCCGCGCGGCCACGGTCCCCGCGCCGTACTTCATCTCGCCGTGCGTCAGCGTGGGCCCGTCCTCGACCACCAGCACGCGCTTGCCGCGCAGGGCGCCGGGGTCGGACGCGGTCACCGGCGAGTCGGCGCGCAGCACCTCGGCGCCGGGGTTCATCTCGGCCGCGTTGCGCTCGACCGTGGCGATGTCCGCCTCCTCGGCCGTGTTGCACTTGTTGATCACGATCACGTCGGCGCGCTCGAAGTTCGTGCGCCCGGGGAAGTAGTCGCGCTCGTGCCCGGGCCGGTGCGGGTCGGCCACGGTGATCCACAGGTCGGGGCGGAAGAAGGGCGTGTCGTTGTTGCCGCCGTCCCAGAGGATCGCGTCCGCCTCCTTCTCCGCCTCGCGCAGGATCGCGCCGTAGTCCACGCCGGCGTACACCACGCAGCCGTTCTGGATGTGCGGCTCGTACTCCTCCATCTCCTCGATGGTGCAGTCGTGCTTCTTCAGGTCGTCCAGCGTCGCGAAGCGCTGCACGACCTGCTTCTCCAGGTCGCCGTAGGGCATGGGGTGGCGGATGGCGACGGTCTTCAGCCCCTTGTCGCGCAGCACGGACATGACCGCGCGCGTCGTCTGGCTCTTGCCGCAGCCGGTGCGCACCGCGCACACCGCGATCACCGGCTTGGACGAGGCGATCATGGTGCGCTCGACGTCGAAGGTCGCGAAGCTCGCCCCGGCGCCCTCCGCGATCGCCCGGCGCGCCTCGACGTAGGCGTAGGAGACGTCGGAGTACGCGAACACGACCTCGTCGACGCCGTGCTCGGCGATCAGGTCGGCCAGGCGCTCCTCGGGCTCGATCGGGATGCCGTCGGGGTAGCCGTCGCCCGCCAGGCCGGGCGGGTAGCGGCGGCCCTCGATGTTCGGGATCTGCGTCGCCGTGAAGGCCACGACGCGGAACTCCGGCCGCCCGCGGTAGCACGTGTTGAACACGTGGAAGTCCTTGCCGGCGGCTCCCATGATCAGGATCTTGCGCTGCGTCATCTTCGGCGGTCGGTCTCTGGGGGGGTGCTGAGGTCTCTCCGGCCCGGGCTCCGAGGTGCCCGGGCGGGGCCCGGCGCGGACGCACGCGCGTCCGCCGCGCCGCGGCCACCGTGAGGGGGCGTGCGCGGTGCCGGGGCTGTCGGACGGAGGCTGCGCAGGGGCTATCGGACGCGGGAGGCGCGGATCTTAGCACGGGCCCCCGGCGGGCCCAGACCCGGCGCGCGCGCCGCCCTCAGCGCCGCTCGACGGAACCGTCGGGCTCCCCGGACCCCCCCGCCGGATCCCCCTCCGCGTCGTCCCCGGACACGTACCCCAGGGCGCGCAGCTCCTCGACCCGCGCCGCGCTCGCGGCGGCGGACGGGGCGGGGTCCGCGGCGCGGCGGCGCCCGCGCTCGTGGGCCTGCTCCACGTGGCGGTCGAGGGCCGCGCGCAGGCGCGCGACGTGCTCGGGGTGCTCGGCCGCGAGGTCCTCCAGCTCGAAGGGGTCGCGCTCGAGGTCGTAGAGGAACTCGACGCCGCGCGCGCCGACGATCAGCTTCCAGCGCTCCTCGGTCCAGGCGTTGCGCGTGCCCTGGACGATCTCCGCGCGGCGGAGGGAGGTCATGCCGTGCACGCCCGCGCGGCGCCCGGACCGGGCGTCGAGGCCCGAGCGGTCGGCCAGGAACTCCGCGCGCCCCGGCACCCCGGCGAGCGCCAGCCAGGTCGGCAGGACGTCCGCCATGCCCAGGAGCGCCGGCACGGTCCCCGGGTCGACGCCGGGTGCCCCCATCAGCAGCGGCACCCGCAGCTGCTCGTTCCAGACCTGCCCGTGCCCCGGGTCGAGGTGCTGGCCGAGCCCCTCGCCGTGGTCGCCCACCACGAGCCAGGCCGCGCGGTCCCAGCGGCCCAGCTCGCGCAGGCCGTCCACGAACCGCCCGACCTCGTGGTCGGTGTAGAGCACCTCGCCGTCGTAGCCGGCGAAGGCGCGGTGGGTCTTCACCTGGCGACCGCCCGGCCGCGCGACCGAGCGGCGGATCTCGCGCGCGCCCAGGTGCGCGTCGAGGTCCGCGCCGCCGTCGTCGAACACGTCGAACCCCGCCGGCGGGTCGTAGGGGCCGTGCGGGTCGAACAGGTGCAGCCACAGGAGGACCGGCTCCGCGGCCGGCACCTGCGCGAGCCAGGCGAGGGCGGCGTCGACCGACTCGCCCGCGCGCGCCTCGGCGCCCGCGGGCTCGACCCAGTGCTCGAAGCCGGCCTCGAGGCCCCCGCCGCGCTTGAGCGGCGTGGCGCTGACCACCGCGGCCGTGCGGTAGCCCAGCGACCGCGCGTGGGCGGCGAAGGGCGTCAGGTCGGCGGGCAGCGCGAGCAGCGTGTCGCCGTCGCCGAGGTTCGCCAGCACCCCGTGCTCGAGCGGCTCGGTCGCGGTGAAGAGCGTCGCGTGGCTCGGCAGCGTCGTCGCGATCGGCGCGAAGCAGCGCTCGAAGCGCAGGCCCCCGGCCGCCAGGGCGTCGAGCCGCGGCGACGTCTCGCGGAAGTAGCCGTAGCAGCCGAGGTGGTCGGCCCGCAGGGTGTCGATCGTCACGACGACGAGGTCGGGCCGGGCCCGGTCCCCGGCCCCGCGGCGGTCCGCGCACCCCGCCGCGGCCGCGCCCGCGACGAGCCCGGCGGCCAATAGCCCCGCGAACGGGCGCTTCCCGTTGCGGCCGGCGCCGCTCACCCCGCCAGGATCTCGTCGATGCGCGCCAGCACGGAGTCGTCGAGCTGCTCGGTCACCTCGGCGGCCGCCAGGTTCTCGCGCACCTGGTCGACGGAGCTCGCGCCCGTGATGACCGTGCTGACGTGCGGGTTCACGAGGCACCAGGCGATGGCGAGCTGGGCCGTCGTGCAGCCCAGGTCGCCCGCGACCTCGCCCAGGCGGCGGACGGCCGCGACGCGCTCGTCGGTGCGCGAGTCCTGCAGCCACTGGACCTGGTCGAGGCGCGAGCCGGCGGGGATGCCGTCGTTGTACTTGCCCGTGAGCACGCCCGAGCAGAGCGGGCTCCAGGTCGTGGTCCCCAGGCCGTGGCGCTCGTACAGCGGCGCGTACTCGCGCTCGACGCGGTCGCGGTGGAACAGGTTGTACTCGGGCTGCTCCATGGTCGGCGGGACGCAGCCCAGCTCGCCCGCGAGGCGGTAGGCCTCCTCGATCTGCTCCGCCGACCACTCCGACGTGCCCCAGTAGAAGGCGAGCCCCTGGCGCACGATCACGTCCATCGCGCGCACGGTCTCCTCGATCGGCGTCTCCGGGTCGGGGCGGTGGCAGAACAGCAGGTCGACGTAGTCCAGCTGCATGCGCTTCAGCGAGCGCCAGGTGCCCTCGAGCAGGTGCTTCCAGGAGAGCCCCTTGTCGTTCGGACCCTCGCCGCCCCAGAACAGCTTGGTCGAGACGACGAGGTCGGAGCGGCGGTGCTCGCGCAGGACCTCGCCCATGATCGCCTCGGACACGCCGTCGGCGTAGGCCTCGGCGTTGTCGAAGAAGTTGACCCCGGCGTCGCGCGCCGCGCGCATGCAGGCCCGCGCGCCCTCGACGTCGAGCTGCTTGCCGAAGGTCACCCACGAGCCGTACGACAGCTCCGACACGCGCAGGCCCGAGCGCCCCAGACGGTTGTACTGCATCGGGGGATTGTACGCGCTCGTCGCCGCGCGGCGAGCCGGGGCGCGCGGCGCGCCGCGTCAGCTCGCGAGCAGGTCGACGAGCGCCTGGCTCAGCTCGAGGTAGGCGGCCTCCGCCTCCGAGCCGGGCACGAGCGTCGGGACGAGGTCGGCGGCCTCGAACGGGTCGGCCACGAGGTCGTACAGCTCGTCGGGCTGCCCCTCCACGCGGATCAGCTTGAAGCGCCGGTTGCGGATCGCGTAGTCGTGGTAGTCGTACGGCCCCGGTCCGTTGGGCGAGAAGTGCTCGGCGAAGATGGTCTCGCGCAGCGGCGGCCGCGTCGGGTCCTGCAGGTACGGGACGAGCGACACCGAGTCGGCCGCGGGGGAGGCGACGCCCGCCAGCTGGGCCAGCGTGGCGTAGAGGTCCACGATCCCGACCGGGGCGTCGCAGACGCCCGGCGCGATCCCGGGCCCGTCGATCACGAGCGGGACCTGGACGCCGCTCTCGTACAGCGTGCCCTTGCCGCGCCCGGGCAGGTACGGCGGCTCCACGGCGGCGGTGGCCGTGCCGTTGTCCCCCACGAACACGATCAGGGCCTGCGGGTCCAGGTCGCGCGCGTTCGCCAGCAGCCGGCCCAGCTCCGTGTCCATGGACTCGGTCATGGCCTTCACGAACTCGGCCACGCTCGGGAGCCCGGGGAGCTGCCCGCAGTAGCTCGTCCCGCAGGAGTTGCCGCAGAGGTTCGGCGGCGGCGCGTGGAACGGCGAGTGCGGCGCGTGGAGCCCCACCAGGACGAACCACGGCTCGGGCAGCGACTGCATGGCGGCGATCGCGTCGTTCACGACGTCGTTCGTCGCGTAGCGGTCCGTGAACGCGCTGACTCCGTCGATGGTCTTGTGCCAGTTCCAGTAGTCGCCGTTCAGGTGGCTCAGGTTGAACAGCGAGCCCGAGAACGCGGCGAAGCCCGAGAAGTTGGGGTGCAGGGGGCTGTCCGTCTGGGCCGCCAGGTGCCACTTGCCGACGGCCACGCTCTGGTAGCCGAGGAGCAGCTCGGGGAGCGTCAGCTCCTCGCCCTGCAGGCCGTAGCTCTCGAGCCCCGCGCCGACGTTGCGGCCGATGCCGGTGCGGAAGCCGAAGCGCCCGGTCATGAGCTGCGCGCGGGCCGGCGAGCAGATCGGGCTCGCCCACGCGCTGCGGAACAGCACCCCGTCCGCGGCGAGCTGGTCGACGTTCGGCGTGCACGGCGGCGCCGCGCCGAGCCCGTAGCTGCCGACGAGATCGGCGCCCAGGTCGTCCGCCACGACCAGCAGGACGTTCGGCCGCGTCCCGGTCATGTCGCCGACGCCCTTGTAGGGCACCTCCACGCGGCGGACGCCGGACGGTCCGCCGCCGCCACCACCCGCACCGCCGACGTCGCTGGTGTCGTGGCCCTGGTACGACACGCTCTGGGGCGCCAGGAGGAACGCTAGGAAGAGGGCGAGCATGGGGCCCGTTCTACAGCCCCGCGGCCGGTTCAGGTACCCTCGCGCCGTGTGCACCCTCCCCCCGATCCCGCCCCCGGCACCCCGCGGGCGCCGCGCCGGCCCGCGGTGGGCCTCACCCCGATCGGCGCGCGCGCTCGTTCTCCTGGGGCTCCTGGGGCTGCTCGGGACGGCCTGCGCCGACGGTGACGAGCCCCGTCCGCCCGCGGGAGCCCCGAACGTCCTCCTGATCACGCTCGACACGACGCGCGCCGACCGCCTGGGCTGCTACGGGTACGCGCCGGCCCGCACCCCGCGGATCGACTCCCTGGCCGCGGACGGGGCGCGCTTCGGGCGGGCCGTCGCCACGGCCGGCGTGACGCCCATGTCCCACGCGTCGATCCTGACCGGGCTGAACCCCTACCGCCACGGGCTGCGGGTCTTTGCCGGCGGGGCGAGCAACCGGATCCGCGACGGCGTGCCCACGCTGGCGAGCCTGCTGCGCGCGCGCGGCTGGCACACCGCGGCCTTCGTCAGCGCCTACACCGTGCAACCCGCCTTCGGGCTCGACCGCGGCTTCGACCTGTTCGACACCGGCCTCGAGCAGGTGGACCTGTCGTCGAAGGAGCCCCTGCGGGACGCCCGCGCCGGGCACTGGCGGGACGCGCGCGCCGTCCCCACCCAGCGGCGCGCGGACGCCACCACCGAGGCCGCCCGCGCCTGGCTGGAGGGGCGGAGGGACGGTGAGCCCTGGTTCCTGTGGGTGCACTACTTCGACGTGCACGACTTCAACGTCGTGCCCCCCGCGGCCTTCGCGCGCGAGCGCGGGATCGAGTACGACCCCTCCGTGCCGCGCAGCGACCCGGTGGCGCGCGAGGCCCTGTACGACCTCGAGCTGGAGTACCTGGACCTCCACGTCGGCGACCTCCTGGACGACCTGGGCGCCCGCGGCTGGCGCGACGACACCGTCGTCGTGGTCACCGCCGACCACGGCCAGGGCCTGTCGGACGGCGAGGAGCGCCACGGCTGGGCGCTGCACCGGCTGCTGTACGACTGGTCGGTGCGCGTGCCGCTGCTGGTCGACGTGCCGGGCGAGCAGGCCGGGGTCGTGGTCGAGGACCTGGTGCGCACGATCGACGTCGTGCCCACGGTGCTCGAGGCCGCCGGGCTGCCGCCGCCGCCCCACCTCGAGGGCCGCAGCCTGCTGGGCCTCATGCGCGGCCAGCCGGACGAGCCGCGGACGGCGTACGCGGACGCGCTGAACACGCTCGACCTGCACGCCCCGCTGAACGGCCTGCCGGAGGCGTGCCGCGACGACCTGTTCGCGCTGGTCGAGGAGCGCTGGAAGCTCGTGCACCACCGCCACGCGCCGGAGAACGACGAGCTCTACGACCTGGCGGCCGACCCGCTCGAGCTGCACAACGTCGCGGCCGAGCACCCCGCCGAGGTCGCCCGGATGCGCGCCGCGCTGGCCGCGACCGGCGCGCTGGACGTGCCCGCCGCCGGCGCGGAGGACGGGGGCGCCGAGGTCGACGTCGAGGCGCTCGAGGCCCTCGGCTACGTCGGCGACCACTAGCGAGACGGGCGGACCGCTCAGCGCGCCGCCGGCCCCAGCTCGCGCAGGCGGCGCTCGACCCGCGCGCGCAGCGCCGCCGAGCCCGGCGGGGCGCCGGGCCCGTCGAGGGCCGCGCGGACCGCGGCGAGCTCCTCGCGCGCGAGCTCGGGCTGTCCGAGCTCCGCGGCACAGTCGGCCGCGTCGGCGCGGGCCTCGAGGCGCCGCCCGTCCTCCCCGGGGAGGCCCTGCCAGTCGCCCGCGGACGCCTCCAGGAAGTGGTGCCGCGCCGCCTCGAGGTCGCCCTGCTGGCGCAGCGGCCGTGCCAGCGCCAGGTGCTGCAGCGCGAAGCCCGCGTCGCGCGGGAAGCCGGGCAGCGGCAGGTGCGTGACCACCAGCAGCGCCAGGACCGCCACGGCGCTCTGGCCGAGCGGCCTCCAGGCGCGCTCGCGCCAGCGCGCGGCCCACCAGGCCAGCAGGTGCGCGGCGTAGACGGCGAAGCACCCGACCAGCACGACGCGGTACCGGCCCAGCACGAACACGGCGACCAGGGCGAAGAGCTGCGACGCGACCAGCACGGCGAACAGGCCGCTGCCGGGCACGCGGCGCGCGAGCACCATGCCCACCAGCCCGAGCGAGGCCAGCAGCCCGAAGCCCACGAGATCGTGGCGCAGGAACGACGAGTAGCGCCGGGCGAACTCGTAGCTGTCGCGCACGCCCAGCTCGCGCGCGTGGAGCGCGAGCAGCAGCTTGCGCGCGGTCAGCGCCAGCGTGCGCCCGGGGTGCCGGCGGGCGTGCTCGAGGGCCAGCGCCGCCATCTGGCGCGAGTCGCGGATCGGCTCCTGGGGGTCGACCGCCCCGTCGAGGTAGTCGCGCAGGCCCAGCCCGACGTCCTCCTCCAGGAACACGTGCGTCCCGTTGGCCTCGGGCCCGACGCTCTTGTAGAGGTTGCGCCCGCCATTGGTCGAGACCAGCACGAGGTGCCCGCTGACCCGCCAGTTGTGCCAGGTGAAGGGCGCGAGCGCCGCTGCCGCGCCCAGGGCGAGCAGCGCCGCCGGCGCCAGGCGCGCGCGCCAGCCCGGGGAGCCGCCCCGCCGCCGCCAGGCGAGCCAGGCGGCGACCAGCGCCGCGGTCAGCAGGGCGTTCGGCTTGGCGGCCGCGGCCAGGCCGAGGAGGACGCCGGCGAGCAGGCAGCGGCCGCGCCCCGGGTCCGCGTCGCGCCCGGCGAGCACGAACACGAGCGCCGCGTGCAGGAACAGCACGAACCCGCTCGGCAGCACCACGGCGGTCGTGTAGACGAGGAACCCCTCGACCGCCATCAGCGCGCCGGCGACCAGCCCGACGGGCGTCCCGAACACGCGCCGCGCCCCGGCGGCGAACAGCACGCACGAGGCCGCGCCGAGCACCGCCTGCAGGATCCGCACGGACTCCTGCGACGCCTCGACGACGTGGAAGAGCAGGCCGAGGCCGTAGCAGTAGAGCGGGCTCAGGAAGTACGGCGCCGCGTCCTGCCACTGCCCGTGGGCGATCTGCTGCGCGCGCAGCAGGTAGAAGCGCGAGTCGACGATCGGCCCCATGCGGTCGTACAGCGGCCAGGCCGCGTACTGGTGCAGGAAGAGCAGCCGCACCCCGAGGGCCAGCGCGAAGAGCCCCGCGAGCCCCAGCACCACGCCGGTCGGCACGCGCCGCGGAGGTCCGGGCCGGCCGCCCCCGGCGGGCGCGCTCATGGCGCCGCCCGGGCCTCGCGCGCGGCCGCCACGAGCGCGTCGACGCAGCGCCGGATCGTGTCGAAGGCCTCGTCCCAGTGGTCGTGGAACAGCGGGTCCTCGATCGGCTCGGCCTCCTGCCCCAGGAGGCGCGTCATCAGGAACGTGCGCCCGCGCAGCCGGGGGTGCAGCGACATGGCGGAGACGTGCTCGGCCGTCATGCCGAACACGATCCAGTCGGGGTCGAGCTCGTCGCGCAGGTCGCGGATGAAGGTCGGCCGGAACTCCAGGATCTCCTCGCGCCCCAGCCCGAGCTTCAGCAGCGCGCGCGCGGACTGCGGGTGGATCTCCTCGGTCTCGTAGGTCGTCGCCGCGGAGCGGACCGGCAGCGGGCAGCCCAGGTGCCGGGCGTAGAGGTCGGCGAAGGCCGAGCGCACCACGTTCCCCGAGCAGAGGAACAGCACGCCGCTGGCGTCGGCCAGGGTCGATCGGATCTCGGCGTCCATGGGGGTCGCGCGCCGGGGCCTGCCGGAGGCGCCGCGGGCGCGTACACTGCGCCATCTCCGTGGCCAAAAGCAAGCGCACCGCCGTCGCCCTGACGGTCGCCGGGTCCGACCCCGGCGGCGGCGCCGGGCTGCAGGCGGACCTGAAGACGTTCGCCGCGCTCGGGGTCTACGGCGCCTCGGCCGTCACCGCGCTGACGGTGCAGGACACGACCGGCGTGCACGCCGTGCACGCGGTCGATCCGGACGTCGTCGCCGCGCAGGTGCGCGCCGTCCTCGCCGACCTCGAGCCCGCCGCCGCCAAGGTCGGCATGCTCGGCAACGCCGCGGTCGCCGCGGCCGTGGCGGACGCCCTGGCGGGCTTCGCGCCCCTCGTCGTGGACCCGGTGGTGCGCTCGTCGAGCGGCCGCGCGCTGCTCGACGACGCCGGCCTCGACGTGCTGCGCGAGCGCCTGCTGCCCGGGGCCGCCCTCGCCACGCCCAACGTGGCCGAGGCCGCCGCCCTGCTCGGCCGCACTCCGGAGGAGGTGCTGGAGGACCCCGCCGGCGCCTGCCGCGACCTGCTGGTCCTGGGCCCGCGCGCCGTCGTGCTGACCGGCGGGCACCGCCCGGGCCCGACGTGCGTGGACCTGTACTGCGACGGGCTCGCGCTGGAGGAGCTGCCCGCCCCCCGCGTCGAGACGGCGAACACCCACGGCACCGGCTGCACCTTCTCCGCGGCCGTGGCCGCCCACCTCGCGCGCGGCGAGCACCCCGACCGCGCGGTGCGCGCCGCCAAGCGCTACGTCCGCGGCGCCCTGCTCGCCGCCGACGAGCTCCACGTCGGACACGGCACGGGCCCCCTGCACCACTTCCACCGGCGCGCGAACGCCGACTGAGGCGCCCGGGGCGGGCGCCGCCTCAGGGCAGCAGGTCCGGCCAGGGCTCGCCGTTGCGCACGTGGCGGCCGGCCGCGAAGCCGTCGAAGAAGGCGGCGACCAGGGGGTGCTCGACCGGGCGCGGCTCGGGGTCGGCGTCGAGGCTGGTCTGGGCGGCGTAGGTGCTGTGGGAGGCGCCGTCGACCAGCACGTGGTACCAGGGCTGCTCGCGGGCGGGCTGCGTGCGGTTCGAGCGGTACCAGGCCTCGCTGGCGCGGCAGACGGGGTCCAGCGCGACCACGACGCCGCGGTAGCCGTAGCGCACGTGCCGGACGAGGTCCCCCGGCGCGAAGCGCGGCGGCGGGGTGGCCCGCTGGATCACCGCGCGGCGACCGCCGCGCCCGCCGGGGGCAGCGCCACGCGGGAGAGGAACGCGTTGTTCTCGCCGCGGCGCGCGAAGGAGCGCCCCAGGGTCTCGTCCGCGACGCGGAACAGGTCGCAGTTGCCGACGACGGCCGGGGTCTCCGGCAGCGGCGCGGCGAAGGGCTCGTACCAGCGGTCGAAGGGCATCTTGCAGCACTGGCGGTCGGGCAGCGTGGTGCCGCGCAGCTCGACCTCGTCGCCGGCCGCGACGCGGAAGGCCTCGCCGTCGAGCGCGAAGTCGAGCGGTGCCGTGCGGACCTCCGCCACGCGCCCCAGGCGCGCGGGGAAGGCCGCGCGGACGGCGGCGACGGCCGCGGCCCGCACGCGCGGGTCGGCGGACGCGTCGGCGTACAGCACGCTGCGCGTGCGCGCGCCGTCCTCGGCCAGGTTGCGGTCGGCCGCGAGCACGGCCACGACCACGGCGCCGGACAGGTCGACGCCCGCCGCGTCGCGCGCGCCCGGGGCGAAGCGCCAGGCCAGCACGGCCTCGCGGCCCTGGGTCGTGTACTCGCCCGCCGCGTGGCAGGCGCCGGCGTACACGCTCGCGGTGCGGGCCTCGACGTAGTCGGCCGCGGGCCCGGACGGGGCGGCCGCGAGCGCGGGCAGGACGGTCAGGAGGAGGGTGGCGGTCAGCATGGCGGGCTCCTGGAGCCGATCAGGCGAGCGAGGGGAACGTCGGGCGGAAGCAGTCGCGCGTCGCGTCGCAGTCCGCGGGCGCCACGGCGAAGTGGTCGGGCCCGAGCGCCTGGTGCGTGCGCGCGCACCAGAAGTGGCACGAGCCGTCGGTGATCTCCTCGGCCGAGCGCGGCGGCCCGTCCAGGAAGAAGTACTTCTTGCTGCGCAGGTGCGCGCAGAGCGGGAAGCTGCGCGGGCTCGCCGGCGGGGCGCCGGCGGGCTGCGGGGCGTCGGTCGGTCGCGGAGCGGTCATCGTCGGGGTCCTCCGTTCAGGTCGTCAGCCGGCGCAGGGTCTTCACGATCATCGCCCGGGCGAGCGGCACCTTGTAGCCGTTGTGCTCGAGCGGCTCGGCGCCGCGCACCATCTCGCGCCCGGCCGCGGTCCAGGCCGACTCGTCGCGCAGGGGGCCCAGCAGCGCCTGCTCGGCCTTCGCGACGCGCCACGGGATCGGCGCCACGCCGCCCATGCAGAGGCGCGCCTCGACCACGCGGCCCGCGTCCACGCGCAGGGCCGCCGCCACGGACGCCAGGGCCCAGTCGTAGGAGTCGCGCTCGCGGAACTTCTCGTACCCGCTGCGCCAGGTCCCGCGCAGGGCGGGGACGCGCACGCGCGTGACGATCTCGCCGGGCTCGAGCACGTTCTCCTTCAGCACGTCGCCCTCCGAGGGCAGCGTGAAGAAGTCGGCCACGGGCACGCGGCGCTCGCCGCCGGGGCCGCGCAGCTCGAGCTCGGCGTCGAGCACGCGCAGGGCCGGCGCCACGTCGGAAGGGTGCACGATGTAGGACGGCCCCCCGCCGAGGATGGCGTTGTACTTGCTCTTCCCGGCGTACGAGAAGCACTCGGTCCCGCCGCGCTTCAGGCACGGGGTGTCCTCGGTGCGGTAGTACCAGCAGCGCGGCCGCTGGCACAGGTTGCCGCCGACCGTGCCCGCGTTGCGGATCTGGACGCTGCCGACCGAGGCGGCGGCCTCCGCCAGCACCGGGAAGCGCTCGCGCACGCGCGGGTCCTCCTCGAGCGCCGTCAGGGTGACCAGGGCGCCGACGGTGAGGTTGCCCTCGCCGTCCACGTCGATGCCGTCGAGGCCCTCGAGGCGCTTCAGGTCGACGACCCGCTCGGGGTCGGCCAGGTGCTCCTTCAGCTCGCCCAGGAGGTCCTGCCCGCCGGCGAGCGGCATGGCGCCGCCCGCGGCCAGCTCGGTCACCGCCTGGTCGAGGGTGCGCGGTCGGACCAGCTCGAAGGACTTCACGCCTCACCTCCCGCCCAGGTTCCGTTGGCCACCAGGCCGTCCAGGATCTTGTCGCACGACAGCGGCATCGACCGCAGCCGCACCCCGCACGCGTTGAAGATCGCGTTCGCGATCGCGGAGTGCGTCGGGATGATCGGCGGCTCGCCGATGCCGATCGGGCCGCGCGTGTCCTCGTCGTCGATCATGGCGACGATCTCGGGGATGTCGGCGCAGCCCGCGATCTTGTAGTCGCCCAGGCACGCGTTCAGCATCACCCCGAGGTCGGGGTCGACGACGCGCTCCTCGAAGAGCCCGTAGCTGAGGGCCTCGACGATCGCGCCGTTGATCTGGCTGCGCACCGCCAGGCGGTTCAGCGGCAGTCCGCAGTCCTGCATGCAGGCGATCTTCTCCAGCTTCACCTGGCCGGTCAGGGTGTCGACCTGGACGCGCGCCGCCTGCGCCCCGTGGACGCCGGCGTCGGTCAGGGACGCCACCCACTCGCCGGTGGTCGTCAGCCCGTCCGCGCCCAGGGCGCTGCAGGCCTCGGCCCAGCCCAGGCGCTCGTCGGGGCGCTCCAGGTGGATCACCTGGCCGCGGTGCAGCGCGAGCCGCGCCGGGTCGGCGCCCAGCACCTCGGCCACGCGCGCCAGCACGGCGACGCGCGCCTTGTGGGCCGCGTCCTTCACCGCCGGCGCCAGGCACGGCACGGTCGTGCTGCCGCCGGAGCCGTTGGCCGCGCCGTAGGAGCTGTGCCCGATGCGCGCCTCGACCGCGTCGAGGGGCAGGGCCAGCTCCTCGGCCACGATCGCCGCCACGTACGTGCGCGTGCCGGTGCCCAGGTCCTGCGTCCCGGAGAGCACCGTGACCGCGCCGTCGGGCCCGATGCGCACGGTCACGACGCAGGCGGGCCGGCCGCGGGTGCCCCACGTCGACACGCCGAAGCCGATGCCGGTCTTCACCTCGGAGTCCGACGTGTCCGGGCCGACCTTGTTCGGGTGGTCGGCCCAGCCGACGGCCTCGGCGACCGCGTCGAGCTGGCGGTGGTACACCAGGCTCGCCAGGTTGCGCTTGCGGAACTCGAGGCCGTCGATGCCGAGCTGGTGGGCCAGCTCGTCGACGGTCGACTCCATCGCGAACGAGGCCTGCGGGTGGCCCGGCGCGCGCATGGCGCGGTTCGAGTCGAGGTTCGTCAGCACCGAGCGGATCCGCAGGTGGCTCGTCTCGACGTCGTAGACGTACGGCAGCCCGGGGTGCGAGCCGCGGCCGATCCCGCCGAGCTTGTCGACCTCGGAGACCATCGCGCGCAGCTTGCCGTCGGCGGTGGCGCCGGCCCGCACGGTCTGGTGCGTGCCGGAGCGGTTGCCGGCCAACAGGAACTCGTCGCGGCGCGTGAGCATCATGTGGACGGGCGCGCCCAGCTCGCGGGAGAGCTCGCAGGCCATGCGCCCCTCGATCCCGGTCGGGAACTTCGAGCCGAAGCCGCCGCCCATGTACTCGACGACCGACTCGACCTGGGAGCCCTCGAGGCCCAGGCGCTCGGGCAGCCGCTCGCGGTGCACGACGTGGGTCCACTGGGTCGAGGCGTAGATCGTGGCCTCGTCGCCGCCGCGGTAGTCCACCACGACGCCGTGGGTCTCGAGGCACACGTGGTGCTGGACGGGGACCTCGTAGGTCGCCTCGACGGTGGCGTCGCAGGTGGCCAGCGCCGCCTCCGCCGCGTCCAGGTCGCCGTCGGTGCGCACGTCGGCGACGTTGCCGTCGCGCCCGACCGGCGCGGCGTCCTCCGCCAGGGCCTGGTCGCGCGTGACGGCCCAGGGCAGCTCCTCGAACCGGACCGCCAGGGCGCGCACGGCGTCCTCGGCGAGCTCGGGGGTGTCCGCGGCGACCGCGGCGACGGGCTGCCCCAGGTAGCGCGTCTCGCCGTCGTCGATCGTCAGCACCACGCGCACGCCCGGCAGGGCGGTCGCGGAGTCGACGTCGACGGTGCAGCGCGCCGCCGGGTACGGGCAGCGCACCAGGCGGCCGTACTTCATCCCGGGCAGGCGCACATCGTGGGTGTAGCGCGCGCGGCCGGTGACCTTGGCCGGGCCGTCGACGCGGCGCAGGTCGCTGTCCAGCAGGCGCAGGTCCTCGCGGGCCTGCCAGCGGGGCGCGTCGTCCGACGCGGCGACCTCGATCCACTCCTCGACGACCTCGCCGTCGACGACCTTGGTGACCTTGATGCGTTCGCGCGGCGCCTCGCCCTCCTGGAGGGCGGCGGCGGCGGCCGTGCGGGGCGTGGAGCTCATCGTCCCCCCTCCCGCAGGCGGCGGCCGGCCTCGGCCACGGCCTCGAAGATGTGCGGCTGCGTGCCGCAGCGGCAGAAGTTGCCCGACAGGGCGCGGCGTACCTCCTCGGCGTCGGCGTCCGGCTTGCGCTCGAGCAGGCCGGTGGCGGACATGAGGAAGCCGGGCGTGCAGAAGCCGCACATCAGCCCGTCCTTCTCGCAGAACGCCTCCTGGACCGGCGACAGGCCGTCGCCGTCCGCCAGGCCCTCGACGGTGCGGATCTCGCGCCCGACCACGTCGGCGGCGAGCAGCATGCAGGCGTACATCGGACGCCCGTCCACCAGCACGGTGCAGGCCCCGCAGGCGCCCTCGCCGCAGACGAGCTTGGTGCCCGTGAGCGGCGGGTCCACGCGGTGGCGCAGCGCGTCCAGCAGCGTCGTGCGCGGCTCGACGGTCGCGGGCAGCGTCCCGCCGTTGACGCGCAGCTCGACCTCCTCGGGCCCGCGCATGCGCTGGACCTCGGAGGCCGGGTCCTGGGCCGCGTGCACGGCCTCGGTCAGGCTGGACGCGGCGGCGACGCCGCCCGCGCCCTGGAGGAACGCCCGGCGGGAGAACCCCCGCCGCTCCTCCTCGACTCTTCGTTCCGTCATGCGTGGGGCTCCTCGTGGCCGTCGGCGGCCTGGACGACCCGGATTGTAGGCGCGCGTGCCCCCCGCGCGAGCGCCGCGCACGTTCGGGCCAGGAAAAGCCTCCGCGCCCCGTTCCCGCCCGGCCCGCGCGCCCGGTCCACGGGGTCCGCCGCGCCCGGGCTACGGGGCGCCGTACGCGGCTCGCAGGGCCTCCCAGTCGACCGCGCCCGCGCGCGGCAGCCGGGGGAGCTCCACGTCGACCGCCTCGACGTACTTCTGCATCGCGCCGGTGTTGAACACGACGACTCGCTCGTCGCGGCCGACCGCGCCCTCCTCGACCAGGCGCTCGAGCACGTCGAGGCAGGCGGCGGTCTCGGGGCAGACCGAGATCCCCTCGGCCGCGCAGGCGCGCCGGGTCCAGGCGGTCAGGCGGTCCTCGCGCGCGGCGCAGGCGCGGCCGCCGGAGGCGCGCACCGCGTCCAGGATCATGAAGTCGCCCAGGGGCGTGGGCACGCGCAGGCCGCTGGCGACGGTGTGCGGGTCGGCGGGCGGCTCGGAGAAGCGCGCGCCGGCCTCGAAGGCGTCCACGACCGGCGCGCAGCCCTCGGACTGGCACGCGACCATGCGCGGCAGCCCCTCGCCGCGCAGCCAGCCCAGCTCGCGCAGCTCGGCGAAGGCCTTCCACATGCCGATCAGGCCCGTGCCGCCGCCGGTCGGGTACAGGATCACGTCGGGCAGCTCCCAGCCGAGCTGCTCGGCGAGCTCCAGGCCCATCGTCTTCTTGCCCTCGATGCGGTAGGGCTCCTTGAGGGTCGAGACGTCGAACCAGCCCATCGCCCCGGCCCCCTCGCGCACGAGGCGGCCGCAGTCGGAGATCAGCCCGTCCACCAGGAACACCCGCGCCCCCAGGGCGGCCGCCTCGACGCGGTTCACGACCGGGGTGTCCGCGGGCATCAGGACCCAGGCCTCCAGGCCCGCCCGCGCGGCGTAGGCGGCCAGGGCCCCGCCGGCGTTCCCGGCCGTCGGGATGGCCAGCCGGCGCGCGCCCAGCTCGCGGGCGCGGGCGACCGCCATCACCAGGCCGCGGGCCTTGAAGCTGCCCGTCGGCAGGCGGGACTCGTCCTTGATCCAGAGGCGCGCGAGCCCCAGCTGCTCCCCCAACCGCGGGCAGGGCAGCAGCGGCGTGGTCGTCTCGCCCAGCGTGGGGGCCGCCGCCACGTCCTCGACCGGCAGCAGCTCGGCGTAGCGCCACAGCGTCGGCGCGCGCCGCGCCACGTCCGCCGGCGCGACGGCCGCGCGGATCGCGTCCAGGTCGTAGCGCACCCAGAGCGGCCGCCCCTCGTGGACCGTCTGGAGGCGGTCGTGCGGGAGGCGCGTCCCGTCCAGCGCCGACTCCAGGCCGGTCACGAACGACGCCATGGCCGCGGAGGATACGCGACCGCGGCGGCCGCCACGAGGCTCGCGGCGGCGCGCTCCGCTCGCGCCCGCACCGGCGCGTCCCCGGCTCCTCCGCGCGCGCTCCACGCGTTCTCCACCCCTTCTCCACCGGTTGCCCACAGGCGGATTTTCGCTGGCGCGGGAACGGGTCCGACCGCTACAACGTCCCGCCCGCCGCGCCGCGTCGGGCGGAGCGGTGAGAGGTGCTCGCGAAAGGGTCGAGCGCCAGGGCGAACGAGGGCTGCGATGGAGCTGAACGCGCTTGGCTGGACGATGCTCTTCACCGGCTCCGGCATGCTCGGTGCCGGGGCGGGGTGGTGGCTGCGCAGCCTCGCGCGCCGCACCGACCGCGCGGTGCAGGACGAGCTCTGGTCGCGCAAGCTCGGCGTGCTCCAGAAGGACCTGGAGACGGCCCAGGACGCGCTGAACCAGAACGCGGTCCAGAGCTCCGACCTGAAGCGCCGCCTGGAGGAGAGCGCGACGCTCACGGCGCGCTACAAGGAGGGCATCGACCAGGCCGAGAAGCGCGTGAAGATGCTCGAGGCCACCGTGGCCGAGCGCAACCGCGGCCTGGAGGGCCTGCGCGCGGAATCGCGCGAGCTGGACGACCGGCTGCGGTCGGCCCAGAGCGAGCTGGCCGAGGTCGAGGGTCAGCGCTCGACGCTCGCCGGCGAGCTCGCCAACCTGCGCCAGCTGCTGGCCGACCGCGAGGTGCTCGTGAAGGACCTCGACGGCCAGGTGAAGGCGCTGCGCCTCGAGCAGTCCGAGGTCGAGGAGCGCGACGCGCGCATCACGCAGCTCGAGGAGGAGCGCGACGCGATCCTGCAGCGCAAGGACGAGAAGCTCGCGCACCTCGAGGAGCGCCTGCGCGGCCTGGAGCCGTTCCCCGACCTGCTCGAGCAGCGCAACGAGCAGCTCGACGCCTGGGAGGAGAAGTACCGCTCCCTCGGCGAGCGCAAGGACCAGGAGATCACCCACCTGCGCGGCCGCCTGGCCGAGCTGGAGGGCGCCCAGGAGCAGCTCGCCGACCGCGAGCGGCGCTTCGCGGAGCTCGAGCTGAGCTCGACGTCCAGCCTGCAGGAGCGCGAGGAGCGCATCGGCGAGCTGGAGGCGCGCGTCGCCGAGCTCGAGGCCGAGGCCGGGCGCGCGGCCGAGCTGGACATCGCGCTCGAGGGCGCCCGCCGCCGCGGCGGCTCGCTCGAGGAGACCATGGACGAGCTGCGCGCGGAGCACGCGCGCGCGCTCGCGGCGGCCGGCGAGGAGAAGGCGCGCCTGGCGGCGGAGTCGCAGGAGCGCGCCGAGGAGATCGCCGCGCTGCGCCAGCGGGCCGCCGAGCTCGAGGAGCGCCTGGCGGAGACCACCGAGTCCGGCGAGCGCGAGCGCGAGCGCCTCGAGGCCGCGCTGGCGGAGCTGCGCAGCGGCGCCGAGCAGGACCTCGGGTCCGCGCGCTCCGAGGCCGAGCGCACCCTGGCGGCGGAGCGCGAGCGCGCCGAGAGCGAGGTCGCCGCGGAGCGCCGGCGCGCCGAGGAGGCGATCGCAGAGCGCGACGCGCGCGTCGCCGCGCTGGAGGCGCGCGTGGCGGAGCTGGAGCCGCTGGTCGGCCAGCTCGAGGAGCGCTCGGCCGAGGTCGCCGACTGGGAGCGCCGCTTCGCCGACCTCGAGGACGCGCGCCGCGCGGCCGCCGAGAAGGGCGAGAGCGAGGAGCGCGGCCGCGTGGAGCTCGCCGCGCAGCTCGCCGACGCCCAGGGCGAGGCCCGCAAGCTCACGACGCGCCTGGCGCGGGCGGAGAAGAGCCTCGCGACCCGCGAGGAGCGCCTGGAGAAGCTCAAGGCGGACCTGGCGGGGCGCAAGGACGAGCTGAAGGCCCAGAAGGAGCAGCTCGCCGCCGTGGCCAACCAGGCCAAGGCCACGCAGCTGAAGGTCGAGAAGCTGGTCGCGCGGACCGCCGAGCTGGAGGAGGCCCTGGCCGGCCGCGACGAGGAGCTGGCCGCGGCCCGGCGCGAGGTCCGCGACCGCGACGTCGTCTGCAAGCAGCTGGCCGACGCGGTGCGCGAGCACGGCGGCAAGCTCGCCGCGAAGGACCTGCAGGCCCGCGACGACCTCCAGGAGATCAACGGGATCGGCCCCGCGCTGGAGCGCAACCTGAACAAGGCCGGCTACACCGCGTTCCACCACCTGGCGACGGTGGAGAAGGACGCGCTGCCGGACCTGGCCAAGGTGCTCAAGGTCTCGCCCGACCGGATCGTCAAGGAGCGCTGGATCCAGACGGCCCGCCAGAAGCACCAGCGCAAGTACAAGCAGAAGCTCTGAGCGCGGCCCGGGCGAGGTCGCGGCCCCGCCCCGCCGACGCGCCCCGCCGTTCCACATCGGCGGACGGCGCCCGCCCGCGGGCGCAAGTGGACGGGAATCCGGCGCGGGCCGGGCGGCGGTCCGGGATAGTCTGTCAGGGTCCCCTCCCCCGATGCTCCGTCGCCTGATCGTCTCCCTGGCGAGCCTGCTCGTCTTCTTCGCCCTGCTCGAGGGCGGCCTGCGCCTGGCCGGGTTTCGCCACCCGCCGCGCAAGGACCAGCTGATCGTGTGGAACGCCCACGAGGACGTGGCGCTGCGGCAGCGCGACGGGATGTTCCGGCACTCGGCCCGCCAGCTGTGGGAGCCCCGCCCGGGCAGCCAGGACTCGTGGGACGAGGGGCGCACGATCAACGCCGCCGGCTACCGCGGGCCCGAGCTGCCGCTCGAGAAGACGCCCGGGCGCCTGCGCGTCGCGACGCTGGGCGACTCCTCGACCTTCGGCATGGGCGTGCGCTACGACGAGTCGTACTCCGGCCAGCTGCCCGCGGCGCTGGCCGCGCACGGGATCGACGCCGAGGTCCTCTGCGGCGGCGTGATCGGCTTCACGATCCGCCAGGGGCTCGAGCGCTACGACGAGCTGATCCGGCCGTACGACCCCGACGTGGTCGTGTGCGCGTTCGGCGCGGTGAACGAGCACCTGCCGGCGGTGGGCGGGCTACCCGACGAGGAGAAGATCGGCGTCAACGAGGCCTACCGCAGCGAGGCGGCGCGGTTCTACCGCCGCATGCGCAAGCAGGTGCGCGCGCTGCACCTGTTCGCCTGGGTCGGCGACCGGCTGCAGGCGGAGAGCGAGGAGCAGCGCGTCGCCCGCCTGCGCGAGGAGAAGCGCCTGCACGAGCTGAACAAGCGCGTCGGCGAGGCGGACTGGGAGGGCCAGCGCCGCGTCTCCCTGGACGAGTTCACGGCCAACCTCGAGCGCCTGCGCCAGCGCGTCGAGGCGGACGGCGCGACCCTGGTGGTCGTCTCGATGCCGCGCCACCCCGACTGCGAGCGCGACGCCCCGGTGCTCCCGCTCTACAACGCCGCCGTGCGGGACTTCGCCGGCGAGCACGACGTGCCGCTGCTCAGCGCGCGCGGGCTGATCCGCAAGCAGCTCGCCCAGGGCGCCACCTGGGAGGAGCTCTTCGTCGACTTCTACCACCCCTCCCCGCGCGGGCACGCGCTGCTGGCGGACAAGCTCGCGAACGTCATCGCGCGCGCGCTGGCGGGCTCGCCGGGCGACGGGCCGGCGCAGGGGGACGGCCGCGAGCCGCGGGCCGGGAGCGCCCCGGGCGACGGAACGGAAGACGAGGCGGACGGCGCGAACGCCGACGGGACCCCGGGCGGGCACCCGGGGCCGGGGCAGGACGAGGCGGGCGGCGAGGCCGACGGCCCGCCCGCGCGGGACGGCCGCTAGGCCTCCGCCGACGCGTCTCCGTCGCCCGCCGCTCCCGGTGAGTCCGCATCCGCGGACGGACCCGCGTCCGCGGAGACCATGAGCGCGGTCACGAGCCGCGCGAAGCGCGCCGGGTCGGGCAGGGGCGCGCCCTCCGCCAGCAGCGCCTGGCCCAGCAGCAGGTCCGCCAGGTCCTGGAGGCGCGGGTGCGCGGGGTCCTCCTCGGCCAGCGCGCGCAGGCGCGCGACGAGGGCGTGGTCGGGGTTCAACTCGAGGATCTGCCTGGGCTCGGGCACGTCGGCCCCGCGCGTCTCGCGCATCATCCGGCGCATGGCCGGCCCGGGGGTCCCCTCGGGGGCCACGAGCACGGCCGGGCTCTCCGCCAGGCGGCCGCCGAAGCGCACGCTCTCGACGTGGTCGCCGAGCCGCGCCTCGAGCGCCTCGAGCAGCGGGCGGAACTCGCGCTCGCGGTCCTCGCGCTCGGACTGCGAGGCCTCGGAGCCCAGCTCCAGCGTGCCCTCGTTCACGACGCGCAGCGGCAGCTCGCGGTACGTGCTCAGCTGCTGGAGCACCCACTCGTCGACGGGGTCGAGGAACAGCAGCACCTCGTGGCCGCGCGCGCGCAGGGCCTCGAGGTGCGGCGAGCTGGCCGCGGTCGCGCGGTCCGTGCCGCGCAGGCAGTAGACGGCCTCCTGGCCCTCCGGCATGCGCTCGACGTACTCGGCCAGGGTGGTCGGCTCGTCCCCCGCCGTGGTCGCGCACAGCAGCAGGTCGGCCAGCGCGTCGCGGCGCTCGGCGTCGACCACCAGACCCTCCTTCAGCACGGCGCCGAAGGCGGTCCAGAACTTCGCGTAGCGCTCGCGGTCGTCCGCCAGCATGCGCGCGAGGGCGTCGAGCACCTTCTTCACCAGCCGGTCGCGGATCTGGTGCAGCGCGCGGTTCTGCTGGAGGATCTCGCGCGAGACGTTCAGCGGCAGGTCCCGGGCGTCCACCACGCCGCGCACGAAGCGCAGCCAGGGCGGCATCAGCTCCTCGCAGTTCGCCATCACGAACACGCGCCGCACGTACAGGGACACGTGCGAGCGCTCGCGGTCCGCGTCGAACAGGTCGAACGGCCGCTGCCCGGGCAGGTACAGCAGCGCGGCGTACTCGGTGACGCCCTCCGCGCGGAAGTGGATCGTCTCCAGCGGCGCGTTCCAGTCGTGCGCGAGGTGCTGGTAGAAGCGCGCGTACTCCTCCTCGGTGACGTCCGCCTTCGGGCGCGCCCAGATGGGCCGGCGCGAGTTCAGGACGACGACCTCGCGGTCGCCCTCGATCGTCATCGTCTCGAGCTCGTCGTGCCCCTCGAAGTGGCGCCGGTCCATCACCACGGGGTACTCGACGAAGTCGGAGTACTTCTTCACGAGCTCCACGAGCCGCATCGGCTGCAGGAACTCGTCGAACGACTCGCCGTCGGCCTCCTCGCGCAGGTGCAGGCTGACGCAGGTCCCCGGGTCCGCGTCGGGGAAGTCCTCGAGGGTGTACTCGGCCGCTCCCTCGGAGCGCCACGCGCAGCCGACCTCGCTGCCCGCGCGGCGCGTCTCGACCGTGATCTGGTCGGCCACCATGAAGCTCGAGTAGAAGCCGACGCCGAACTGGCCGATCGTCACCGGGCCCGGGCCCCCGTCGCCGCCCTCCGCGGCGGCCGCCTGCTCGCGCAGGGCGCGCGCGAACTGCTTCGTGCCGGAGCGCGCGATCGTCCCCAGGTTCTCGACCAGCTCCTCGCGCGTCATCCCGATGCCGTCGTCCACGACGCGCAGGACGCGCAGGCCCGGGTCGACCTCGAGCAGGATGAACGGGTCCCCGGCGGCCTGCAGCTCGGGGCGCGTCAGCGCCTCGTGCCGCAGCCGGTCCAGGGCGTCGCTCGCGTTCGAGATCAGCTCCCGCAGGAAGATCTCGCGGTGCGAGTAGAGCGAGTGGATCATCAGGTCCAGCAGCTGCTGGACCTCGGCCTCGAACTTCCGGCTCTCGACACCGGTCCCCATCGTCGCTTCCTCCTCGGCCGCACCCCGCGGCCCGTCGCCCCCGCCGGGGGGCGCGCTAGTCCTGCGGCACCACGTACTCGAGCTCGAGGCTCATGTCGCCCTGGAGCTGCATCTCCTCGGTCACCGGGAAGCCGCCCTCCTGCACCAGCAGGCCGGACGTCTTCGCGACCGTCCCGTTGACGTGCTGCTGCCCGGTGAACGTGTACTTGCGCGCGTGGCCGGCCTCGAAGTCCCACAGCAGCTCGCCGCTGCCCTGGACGCGGAAGCTCATGTAGGCCCGCTCGAGGATCGTCGGGTTGGCGCGCTCCTCGCGGGGCATGGCGCGCTGGTAGCGGAGCGTCTTGTCCGCCAGGGAGCTCACGTCGAGCTCGAACGCGACGACGCCCAGCGAGCGGCCGTCGACCTCGCGCCGGCCCTGGTAGGTCGCGCGCGCGAAGCCGGTCACCTCGCCGTCGAGCAGCTCGGCGTTGTTGCCGCCCACGCCCATGTAGACGTTGCGGTGGAAGATGTTCCCGAGCTCCTTGGGCCAGATCTGCAGGTTGCCGCCGGGCGCCAGCAGCATCACGGCCTGGTCCAGGTCGAGGTCCCAGGCCGAGCCGACCTCGACCGGCTCGGTGGTCAGGGTCCCGGCGAGGCCCATGTCGGCCTGCAGGCCGGCCAGGTGGATCTCGGGGCCGTCGACGCCCTCGTAGTGGCGGCCGTAGTCGTTCTCCTCGGGGACCCACGTGAAGATCACCTGGGCGCCGCGCAGCGGCGTGAAGAACTGCAGCTCGAGCCGCCCGCGGCTGCCGGGCTGGTCGATCGTCGCCTTGCCGACGCCGGTGCAGTTGCGGTAGCGCCGCCGGATCCGCGTCGGGTGGCCGTCGTCGTCGGCCAGCACGAGGTCGCGCACGGCGTACACGGCCTCGTTCTGGATGAAGCCCCGCACGCCGCGGCTGACCTCGGCGCCGATGTCCTCGCGGCGCTGGACGACGTCGACGATCTCGAGGTCGTGCTTCAGGCGCAGCACCCACTCGTGCTCGGCGCCCTCGCGCAGGCCCTGGCGGAACGTGTCGGCGACCGGTTCTCCGGCCGTCGCGGGGAGCGCGAGCGCGGCGAGGAGCAGGGGGAGCAGGCGGTGGATCGTGCGCATCATCGGTGTTCGTCGTCCTCGCGGCTCAGGAGCCGGTCCGCTTGCCGTTCTCGAAGGTCCCGCTGCGGCGCGCGTCGAACGTGCCGTCGGCGTCCCAGTAGGAGCACTTGCCGTGCCGCTCGCCCGCCTTCATGGTGCCCTCCGACGCCAGCTGCCCGTTGGAGTGCCAGGTCTTGAAGGGCCCGTCCATCTCGCCGTCGACGTAGTTCGCGTCGTACTCGGGCTGGCCGTCCTCGAACCAGCCCTTCCACGGGCCCACGCGCTCGCCGTCGGCGTAGGAGCCCTCGGCCATGGCCTGGCCGTTCTTGTGCCAGCGCTTCCAGAGGCCCTGCTCCTTGTCGCCCGCCCACTCGCCCTCGAACTCGAGCTGCCCGTTGTTGTGCCACCGGCGCCACAGGCCGTTCTTCGCGCCCTGGGCGAAGCTGCCCTGGGAGCGCAGCTTGCCGCTCTGGTAGTAGGTCTTCGCCTCCCCCACCGGATAGCCCATGCGGTAGGTCTGCTCCTCCTGCACCTGGCCGTTCACGAACCACGTGGTCCAGGGGCCGTCCGTCAGGCCGTGGAAGTACTCGCCCTCGCGCCAGCGCTCGCCCGTGGCGAACCAGAGCGTCCAGGGGCCGTTCTCGCGGTCGCGCACGAACTCGCCCGACGCCGTGGGGCTGCCCTCGGGGCTCCAGGCCGTCCACTCGCCCTCCTTCAGGTCGTCGACGTAGGTCCCCTCGCGGGCCTTCTCGCCGTTGGGGTGGAAGGTGGTCCAGGTGCCCTGCTTCAGGTCGTCGACGAACTCGCCCCGCTCGAGCAGGGAGCCGTCGGGGCGGAAGAGCGACCACACGCCGGTGCGCTTGTAGTCCCTGTACGCCCCCACCGACTCGCGGGTGCCGTCGGGGCGGAAGCGGGTCCAGACGCCGTGGCGCCGGCCGTGGTGGAGCGGGCCCCGCGCGGCCACCTCGCCGTTGCGGTGGTAGAGCACCAGCTCGTCCCCCTCCGGCGCCTCGCGGACGGGCCGCACGGTCTCCTGCTGCGGGGCCGCGGGGGGGGCCGGCGGGAGCGCCACCAGGGCGGGAAGCAGCGCGAACGGGACGAGGGGGACCAGCATGGGCGACACCATAAGCCAGGGGGCGGGCAGGGGCGAGGCGGGCGTGCGGCTCGATCGGGGGGAGGCGGGACGCGTCCGGGGAGGTCCGGACGCCGCGGCCGGTCGCGCGGGGACGCGCGCGGCCGGCCGCGGAGAGCTACGGCCCGGGCGGGCCGGCGTTGGCGTCGGTCGCCGCCCTCTCCCCGTCGGCAGCGGAGGCCCGCGCCCGGAGCCCCGCCGGGTCGAGCGGCGCCTCGTAGAGGCGATAGTGGGACGGCTCCATCCCCAGCGCCCCGTAGACGCGCCGGGCGGCGGCGTTGTCGGCGGCCACGTAGAGCCGCAGGCCCCGGGCCCCCGCGTCCCGGGCCTCGTCGAGGACGGCCGCGTACAGCGCCCGGTAGACGCCCCGCCGGCGGTGGTCGGGGGCGACGTAGACGCTCTGGATCCACCAGACGTCGCCCGCGCGCCAGTCGCTCCACTCGAACGTGACCATCAGGCCGCCCGCGACCTCGCCGCCGCGCTCGGCCAGCCGGTAGAAGCCCCGCCGCGGGTCGTCCAGGACGGCCCGGACGCCGCGGCGCAACACGTCCGGGTCCAGCTCGAGCCGCTCGGTCTCGCGCGCCATCGCGCGGTTGAACTCGACCAGGGTCTCGACGTCCGCGCGCGTCGCCGGCCGGACCGCGGGGCCGGGGTCGCTCACGGGGCCTCGTCGCCCGGCGCCGGGGGGCGCAGCGCCGCCGCGCTGCGCGCCGCCTCCTCGACGGCACGCGCGAGCACGCTGCGCAGCTTGCCGTCCTCGAGCTTGAGCAGCGCGCTGATCGTGCACCCCGCCGGCGTCGTGACGGCGTCCTTGAGGGCCGCGGGGTGGCGCGTCGTGTCGAGCACCATCCGCGCCGCGCCCATCACCGTCTGCGCCGCCAGCTCCGTCGCGGCGTCGCGCGGCAGGCCGGTCATGACGCCGCCCTCGGACAGGGCCTCGATGATGACGTACACGAAGGCCGGGCCGCTGCCCGACAGGCCCGTGACGGCGTCCATGTACTCCTCGTCGAGCACGGTCGCGCGCCCCAGGGTCGCGAACACGTCGCGCACGGCCGCGACCTGCTCGGGCCGCGCGGTGGGCCCCGCGCTGACCGCGGTCATGCCCGCGCCGACCAGGCACGGCGTGTTCGGCATGACCCGCACGAGCGGCTGCCCCGCGGGCAGCACGGCCGCCAGGTCCGCGAGGCGCACGCCGGCGGCGATGCTCGCCACGCAGGCGCCCGGGTCCAGCGCCCCGGCCAGCTGCGCGGCGAGGCCCAGGACGTTCTTGGGCTTCACGCAGAGCAGCACCGTGTCGGCCCCGCGCACCCCCGCGCGCAGGTCGGCCCCGGCGGGCACGCCGAAGCGCTGCGCGATCTCGTCGGCGTGCTCGGGCCGGCGCGTGACGACCGTCACCTGCGGCGCGGCGTCTCCCGCCGCGCGGCCCTCCAGCAACCCGCCGAGGATGGCGCGCCCCATGGTCCCCGCCCCGACGATGGCGATCCGCATGCGCGGCAGGTTGGCCGGCCCGGGGCCGGCGCGTCAAGCGCGGGTTCGCCGCGGGGCCAGCCGGATCGGGGAATGCACGCCGGGCCCGCGCGGCGCACACGCTACACTCGGGCCATGGCGCAGGACGCCCACGAGGAGGAGACCCCCGGCGCGGACGTCACCGTCTCGCTGGAGCTGGTGCGGCGCGCCCAGGACGGCGAGCCCGACGCGCTGAACCGCCTGCTGGAGCGCTACTACGAGCGCGTCCGCCGCATCGTGAGGGTGCGCCTCGGGCGCAACCTGCGCGAGTGCGTCGACTCCGGCGACATCCTGCAGGAGACGTTCATCGCCGCGGTCAACTCGTTCGAGCGCTTCGAGATGCGCGACGAGGCCAGCCTGATCAACTGGCTCTCCAAGCTCGCGCACCACCAGATCATCGCCGCGGCGGACTTCCACAACGCGAAGAAGCGCGACCACCGCCGCAACGTGCCGCTGCAGCCCGCCGGGAGCGGCTCGTCCGAGTCCGTCCTGCCCGAGGCCGCGGCCGACGAGCCACGCCCCCTCGACGCCCTGGCGGACGCCGAGCAGTCGGAGCGGGTCGAGGAGGCCATCCGGCAGCTGCCGGAGGAGTACCGCGAGCTCGTGATCCTGCGCAACTACGCCGGCGCGACCTGGGAGACCGTGGCGGCCGAGACGGGTCGCCCCAGCGCGGCCGCGGCGCGCATGATGCACGCGCGCGCCATCATCGAGCTGGGCAAGCTCGTCAAGACGCCGCGCGAGGCCTGAGCGCGGTCAGCCGCCGGTGCGGCGGTCGTCGCGGTACTCGCCCGAGCGGAGGGTGTCGAGGCTCCCGTCCTCGCGCCAGAACGTCCAGACGCCCACCTTCGCGCCCTTCTCGAACGTCCCCTCGCTGCGCTTGTGGCCGTCCTCGTGGAAGTGGACCCACTGCCCCTCGCGCACCCCGTGCTTCCACAGGCCCTCGGCCGCGCGCTGCCCGTTGTCGTGCCAGTAGATCCAGTAGCCGTCGGGCCGCCCGTGCAGCGTGACCCCCATGGCCCCGCGGCGCCCGTTGGGGTACAGCAGCCGGTCGTCCCGCGGCACGATGCGCGTGCCCCCCTCGTAGAGCCCCGTCTTCTCGACGTCGAGCGTGCCGTCCGCCGCCCAGCCGTTGCGCCAGCCCGTGTAGCCCCCGCACGCGAGGCCCAGCAGCACGGCGCAGACCGCCGCCACCCGGCGCGCGGTGTGCGCGGCCGGGAGGCGGCCCGCGCGTTCGCCGTCTGCCGGATCGGAGGAGCCCACGGGGGGATTATGGGCGGGTCGTCGCGCGCGCTCCACCGCCAGCGCCCCCGCGGCGCGCGCCCCCGGGGCCGCGGCGCGCTCGGCGGGCCGGGTCGGGCGGGGCGGTGGGGTATGTTTGCAGGGTCGACCGGTCTCTTCGCCGGTCACCCCCGGGCCGCGTCGCCGCGCGCCCGCGCGCGACCCCGTCATCGCACCGCGCGCGAGCGCACCCGGCGACGGGCGCGCTTCCATCCGTCCCGGCCCCGTCCCTGGCCGACGCTCCCGCGTCGGGTCCGCCATGAACTCCGCCCTCGACTCCCTGCGGCTCCGCCTCGACCGGCTCGAGGCGCGCGCGCGACGCCACGACGCGCTCGAGACCGACCTGCGGGCCGCCCGCCGCTCGGCCCGCCGCGCGCAGCTCCTCGCCGGGTGCCTCGGCGCGCTGCTCGCCGCCAGCCTGCTCCCCGCCGCGGCCCCGGTCGACCCCGCCACCGGCACGCCGGACGAGGTCCCGCTCGTCGTGCGCGCGAAGCGCTTCGAGGTCGTCGACGACACTGGCGAGGTCGTGGTCGTCACCCGCGCCGACGCCCACGGCGGCGCCCTCGAGCTCTTCGACGCCTCCGGGCGACGGCTCACCAGCCTGCGCGCCGAGGACCACGGCGGGATGTTCACGGTGCACAACGCCCTGGGCAAGCCGGTCGTCACGGTCATGGACGCGCCGGACGGGGGCTCGATCACCGTGCAGGACGCGCGCGGGACGCCGGTGCTCAGCGCCGAGGCCGGGCCCGAGGGCGGCGAGCTGGGCCTGTGGAGCCTCGAGTCCGAGGGCGGCCTGTTCGCCAACGCCACGCGCCAGGGCGGCAACCTGGCGCTGATCGGCATGGGCGGGCAGCCGGTCTTCTCGGCCACGCCCTCCCGCCAGGGCGCCAGCGTCGCCGTCGCCAACCGCGGCGGCGAGGTCCTCGCGGAGCTCGAGACGACCCTGGTCAGCGCGTCGCTCGCCCTGAGCGACCGCACGGGCGGGCGCCGCCTCGTGGCGCGCGCCAACACGTTCGGCGGGGCGCTGGCCGTCTCGAACGCCGCGGGCAAGCCCACCTTCGCGGTCCAGCCGGAGCCGCGGGGCAGCTCGCTGTCGCTCTTCGACGCCGCCGGGCACAGCGTGTTCCGCGTGGCGAGCCAGGGCCCGCACACCGACCTCGCGCTCCAGACCGGCGCCGGGGAGACCATCCTGGCGCTGAGCTCCGTGGGCGCCCCCGGCAAGCCGGCGGCCCGGCCGGCCGAGGCCTCCGCGGCCCCCGGGGCGGGCGACGCGAGCGCCACGCCCCCCCCGGACGGAGCGCCCACGGGCCCGAAGAAGCGCAAGCGCGCCGGCGGCAAGCAGGCCGGCGGCGGCAAGCAGGCCCGCGGCGACGGAACGAACCCCGGGGACGGCCGCTGACGCCGCTCGCCTTGACGCTCCGGGGGGCGTCCTCGAAGATCGCCCCACCGGCCCCTCCGCCGCGCGCGGAGGCCCCTCGCTCTCTCCCGACATCCCGAGGAACGACTTCATGACCTCTCCCCAGCCCGGCCGCGCCCTGCGGACGGCGTGCGCCGCCCTGGCCCTCGCCGCCGCCGCCGACGTGGCCTCCGCCCAGATGGGCCCGATGGCCCGCGAGAGCCTGCCGTGGGCCTACGACTCCGGCCCGCTCGCCAACCCCGACGCCGCCGACCGCGTGGTCGCGTCGGAGACCGTGCTCGTCGCCGGCGCCCCGTGGATCCGGGTGTACTTCGAGAACGTCTCGCTCGCGCCCGGCTCGTTCGTCCGCGTGACCGGCCACGCCGAGGGCTGGGTGCAGGAGCTCGACGCCGAGGAGATGCGCCGCTGGAACCGCGCCTCGGCCTACTTCAACGGCGAGGCCGTGCAGGTCGAGCTCGTCTCCGCGCCGGGCGCCGTGGGCGACCGCGTGGGCCTCCGCACCGCGGAGATCGGCGCGCTGAACGCCTACGAGACGATCTGCGGCCCGGTCGACGACCGCCAGCCCTCGAACGACGCCCGGCAGGGCCGCATGGTGCCGGTCGGCTGCACCGCCTGGCTGCTGGACGACTGCAACCACTGCCTGCTGGCCGCGGGGCACTGCACCGTCATCGGCGGCTCGAACCAGACCATCGAGTTCAACGTCCCGCTCTCGCTCCCCGACGGCACGCTCCAGCACCCGCCGCCGCAGGACCAGTACCCGATGGACGCGTCCTCGCTGCAGGAGCAGTGGACCACGATCGGCGACGACTGGGCGTACTTCGGCGTGTTCGCCAACGGCGTCACCGGCCTGACGGCGGGCGAGGCCCAGGGCGCCTTCTACACGCTCGACGACACCCCGCCGGTCTGGAACCCGTTCATCAGCATCCGCATCACCGGCTACGGCACCGCCTCCGGCGTGCTGAACCAGGCGCAGAAGACCCACGTCGGCCCGATGGACTCGGGCAGCGGCGGCACGATCCTGCGCTACGCGACCGACACGACGGGCGGCAACTCCGGCTCGCCGGTCGTCGAGGAGCCGGGCGGGCTCGCCATCGGCATCCACACCAACGGCGGCTGCGGCTCCACGGGCGGCTCCAACTCCGGGACGGCGCTCAACAACGCCGGCCTGCAGGCGGCGCTGGCCAACCCGCTGGGGGTCTGCTTCCCCGACCAGGGCAACCCGGACGTCACGACCTACTGCACCGGCAAGCAGAACTCGCTGGGCTGCGTGCCCTTCATCGGCGGCACGGGCTCGCCGAGCGTGTCCCAGGCCGTGGCCTTCCAGGTCCGCGCCGGGGACATGATCCCCAACGAGGCGGCGCTGCTGTCCTACAGCCTGAACGGCCGCTCGAACCTGGACTTCCACGGGGGCAAGCTCTGCGTGAAGGCCCCCTTCGTGCGCCTGCTGCCGGTCAAGATCGCCAACGCCAACGGCGCGCCGCCGTGCACGGGGACGGTCACGATCAACTTCAACAACCGCATCCAGAGCGGCAACGACCCGCTGCTGACCGCCGGCGCGCAGGTCAACGCGCAGTACCGGGGTCGCGACGCGGCGCTGGGTGACGGCTTCAACGACAGCCTCACCAACGGGCTCGAGTTCACGATCTGCCCGTGATATGGACGGACCGCAGTGACTCCGTGATCTAGCGGATCACGCTCGACGGATTGTGACTGGGCCGCCGCGCCGTGGCGCGGTGGCCCAGTGTACTTCAAGCCGGACGAGAGGGTGAGCGCGGCGGGCGCCGATGCGTCTTGCGACGGTGGATCGGTTTGATATTCGCGGGTTGGCTACCGCAGGTCGGGCGGTCGATGGGAGGCCTGCCTCGGTTTGAGAGCGAGCGTGGGTGACCGCTGGTCACCTGCTCAACGGACATGATCGAGGGTTGCCTCGTCGTGCTACTCGGTTCGCCCACCGCGCTCACGGGATCTCGTTCGTGTTCGGGATCAGGTGGCCGCGGGCTCGAGCTGGCCGATGGCCCACACGAAGCCCAGCAGCTCGCGGGCGCAGGCCACGACGGCGACCTGCTTGGTCTTGCAGCGATTGACGAGCGACCAGTAGCGATGATGGAGTCGCTTCTGCGCCTTCGACGCGACGTCGAGGATCGCTGGCGGTAGGCCCTGCTGTCGTCGCTTCATGTGCAGCGACAGGCCTGGGCGCTTGTGGCAATGCCAGGCCGCCTGGATCAGCACGCGCCGCAGGTGCGGATTGCCGGTCTTGGTGATCCGGCCGCGTCGCGTGCGGTCTCCGCTCGAGCGCTCCGAGGGCACCAGCCCGACGTAGCTCATCAGCTGGGGTGCCGTGCGGAAGCGGCGCAGGTCGCCGAGCTCGGCCACGAGCGTGGCCGCGACGACCGTGCTCACGCCGCGCAGGGCCTGCAGGGCGCGAAAGAGCGGGTGGGACGACAGCGTCTGCGCGGCCTGCTCCAGGAGCCTGGTCAGCTCCGCCAGGCGCGCGTCGAGCCGCGCCGTCTCCTGGAAGTAGTCCTCCAGCACCTGGCGCTGGATCTCGCTCTCGAAGCGCTGCGAGCGGATCCAGGCCTGGTGCGCCTGCGTCCAGGCCGTCTTGCCCGACCACGCGCGGCCGTGGCGCAGCAGGAAGGAGGAGAGCTGCTGGCGCGCGCGCCGCTGCGCGTGCATCGCGTCTTCACGGGCGCGCACGAGATCGCGCAGCGCCTCCTGCTCGGTGCCCGGCAGCGTCACCGGCACCAGCTCCCCCGCGCGCAAGAGGCGCGCCAGCCGGGCCGCGTCCCGCCGGTCGGTCTTCACCCGATCGGCGGGCCCGATCGGCGTCTTCGAGGGCGCGATCACGATGCACGGATACCCGCGCTCGCGCAGCGCCCGGCACAGCCCGTAGCCGGTCGGGCCCGCCTCGTAGGCCACGTGGACGTGCTCCGGCTCGCCCAGCCGCTCCAGCCGCCGCAAGAGCGTCGGCACGTCGTGCGCGAAGGTCCCCCCGTCCCGGGGCCGCCGCAGCGCGCCCCCCTCGCACACCGCCATCGAGATCGTGCTCTTGTGCACGTCCAGACCCACGTACTTCGCTACCTTGCTCATGGACCGGGCCTCCTGTGCGGCTCTGCGCCGCGGCTT
>JAUIDW010000300.1 GCA_030428395.1 bacterium
CGCGGCGGCCCGCGCCCGGGGGCCGCGCGGGGACGGGGGACGCGGGGCCTGGCGCGCGCCCGCGGCGCACGTTCAAGCGGTTGCGGGGCAGGCGCTTGCGTCGGTCGCCCGGCCCCCGCGCGGCGCGCGGGCCCGCGCGGGCGGATAGGCTTCCGAGGTCGGCTGCCCGGAGGCCCGGCCGCTTCCCCCGGCCATGCCGTCCCCGCCCCCGACCGTCCGCGGCGCCGCCGCCGCGCTGTCCCTCGTGCTGGCCCTGCCCGCCGCGACGGCCGCGCAGGGCGTGTTCGGCCCCGCCGAGCGCTGGGAGCACCGCCCGGGCCCGGGCCAGCCCTGGATCCCCGCCGACGTCGCCCTGGCCGCGGGCGGCGAGCTCTGCTGGGCGGCACCGGCGGTGGCGACGCCGCACCTCCTGGCGCTCTCCGGCCCGGTCCGGCGCCACGCGGAGGTGCTGTTCGCCGACCGCGGGGTGGGGCCGGTCGCGGGCAGCTTCGAGGTGGCGGCCGGCGAGCGGCCGGACGTGCTGCTGACCCTGGTCCAGCGGCCGGCGCCCGACGCGCTGCACCGCCGCACGGAGGTCCGCCGGTACGACCCGCTGGCCGCGGCCGTGGCGGGAGGGCCGTTCGACCCGGTGTGGACCCACGACCTCGGGACCCTGGGCAACGCGCCGGCGCGGCTGGCCTGCGACGCGCGCGGCGACCGTCTGGTCGCGGCCGTGCACGACCCCGCGGCCGGGCACGTCCAGCTCGACTGGCTCGACGCGGAGGACGGCGCGCTGCGGCACCGCGAGCTGGTGCCCGCCGCGTCCCTGCGGCGCCTGGAGCTCTCGGCGGACGGGCGGCGCGCGCTGCTGTCGGCCGGCCTCGGCGTGTGGGTGCTCGAGGAGAGCGGCGTGGTGCACCACGAGCCGCTGCAGGCGGCCACCGACGGCGTGGCGCTGGCGGCCGACGGGGCGTCCTTCGCGGTCGGCCAGCCAGGCTCCGCGCGCCTGCTGCGCGAGGGCACCGGCGGGTTCGCGACCGCCTGGAGCCGCGCCGCGCCCGCGCACGAGCTGGCCGCGCGCCTGGCGCTGTCGGCGGACGGCGGGACGCTCGCGGTGGGCTGGTGGAACGCGGCGGACGCCGTGTCCGCCCGCTTCGAGTGGTGGGACTGCGTCGCGGACGTGCGCCTCTTCGAGCGCCCGTACCCCGGGGTGCCCGGCGGCCTGCAGAACTTCCCCCAGGCGCTCGAGGTCACCGCCGACGGCCGCCGCGCGGCCTTCGGGGCCTGGGGCGACGGCGACGCCGACCCCGAGGTGTTCGTGGTCGACCGCGACCTCGGCGAGGTCCTGCGCGCCGACCTGCCCGGCAGCGTCCTGGCGCTGGACCTGTCGCCCGACGGCACGCGCCTGGCCGTGGCGGGCAAGGACGTGCACGCGAACCAGGTGGGGACGACGGGCTCGGTGCGGCTCTACGACACGGGCGAGCGCAGCGTGCAGGTGCTCGGCCAGGCCCGCCTGGGCGGCACCGTGCGGGTGCGGGCCGCGCGCCCGGCGGCGACGCGCGCGGTCTTCCTGGTCGGCGTGCCCGCCGCGGCGCCCTCCGCCGTCCCCGGGGTGTCCGGGGAGCTGCTGCTCGACCGCGACGCGGGCGTCGCCTCCCACGCGGTGCCGGCGGACGCGCAGGGGCGCGCCGCCCTGACCCTGCGCCTGCCGGACGACCCGGCCTGGCTCGGGCGCCGGCTGGGCGTCCAGGTGGCCTTCCGCACGCCCGCGGGCACCGTGCTCTCGCCCGAGCTGGCGCTGCCCGTCGTGCTCGACTGACGCCGCCGACCGGGCCCGGTCCCGATGGCGAGAAGCGCGCGGCGGTCCCGGCGGGGCCCGCAAGGCCGTCGCGTCCCCGGGCCGATAGCCGAGCGTCGACCCCGGGGGGCTCGTGTGCCCCCGTCCGCGACGCACCGGCCCGCTCGCGGAGGCCCACCGACGGGGGGTCGCCTCAGTCAGCCAAGAAGAAGGAACCCCCTGGTCATGGCGATCGGTAGCAAACTGCTCTGGATCACGGTCGTCGCGGGATCGCTCGGTCTCGCGGCCTGCTCGTCCGGCGGTGGTGGAGGAGGCGGCGCCATCGTCGTGACGGGCGCGCAGCAGGACCTCACCGGTGACCCCACCGGCCGGACCACCGTCTTCACGTTCAGCGCCGACCCCGGCGCGGTGGCGCGCGGGAACTTCGAGTCGAACGGGGGCCAGGTCGCCCAGCTGATGATGAAGACGGGCAGCACCGTCCGCATCACCTGGGACGACCGCGTGACGCCGTCGGACATGGTGCGCGTCAACGGCGTCGCCGGGGTGGTGGCGACCTTCCTCGGCGTCACGACGACCGACGCGACGCCGCCGACCTACGCGGTCACGAGCGCGACGCAGGTCGTCGACCCGGCCTCGGTGGGCGGCGACACGATCGTGCTCGACTTCTCCGGGGCCCGGATCGTGCAGTCCACGGCGGAGGACGACGCGAACTGGACGCTCTCGAACAACGGCAACGCCCAGGACCTCAGCGACTCCACGCTGGTCTTCGACGTCGGCCTGCAGCGCCTGACGATGACGCTCGGGTCCCTGGCGACGGTGCACGGTTCGTTCACCCTCCAGGCCAGCGGCGTGCTCAGCGTGGCCGACGTCGGCGTCGCCGGCGGCACGGTGAACGGCTCGGCGGCCGGGGACGCCTCCGCCCCGATGCTGACCACGGCGGACCAGAACCTGACGGTGGACCCCTTCGGCCGGGTGGTGGACTTCACGTTCGACGAGGCCATGGACCCCGACGTGACGCCGGCGCTCTCGAACTTCTCGGTGCCCCTGCCGAACCTGGCGACCAGCGTCACGCGGGTCTCGGACTCGCAGTACCGCGTCTCGTTCAACGCGCCCGTCGTCCCGGGCGTGGACCAGGTCGACGTCCTGAACCTGGTGGACTCGCACGGCAACGCGCTCGGCAACGGCGGCCCGACGGCCGTCACGTCGACGGGCGCGACCGCGGCGGCCTACGACCCGGCGACCTCGGCGGTGACCGTCGAGGGGCTCCTCGGCGACCAGCTGCTGATCGTCACGACCCAGGCGCTGGACCCGCGCGACGCGATCGACGACACGAAGTGGTCGGTGATGGTCGACGGGGCGCCGGTCACCATGGCGAACCAGACGCTGGCCTACGACCTGCTGACCCGCACGCTGACGGTCGACCTGGACTTCGACATGACCAACGGGGACGCCTTCAGCGTCACCGCCCTCAACGTGCTCGAGATCGACGGCCAGACCTTCGGCGCCGGCACGGGCGGCGCGGTCGCCGGCGACGCGGTGGTGCCCGGGATCGCCTCGGTCACCCAGAACCGCGCGTTCGACCCGACCGGCCAGACGGTCGACGTGGTGTACACCGAGGACGTCGAGCAGGTCTCCGCCGAGGGCGCGACCTACACCTTCACCGGCGGCGTCAACGTGATGGGCATGCCGGCGCTGGTCGGCTCGACGACCGTGCGCGTCACGACGGACGCGGTCGTGGTGCCCGGCGACGTCACCCTGGACGTGTCCGGCACGACCGACCTCGCCGGGAACGCGATGATGGCGGCCACGACCCTGGCCGTCGCCACCACCGACGCGACCGCGCCGGGCGTGGCGAGCGTCGCGGCGAACGCGATCGAGGGCGCCGACAACGACACGCTCGTGGTCGGCTTCGACGACCGCATGATCCAGGCGGAGGTCGAGATGCTGGGCAACTGGGCGATCGAGTCGCCCGTCGGCAACCCGCTGAGCCCGACGTCCGCGACGATCTCGTACCACCCGAGCACGCAGCAGGCGGTGCTGACCTTCGCCGCGCCCGACGACATCAACCTGCAGCGCGGCGACGACGTCCGGGTGACCATCACGGGCGCGCGCGACATCGCGGGGAACACGATCCAGGGCGGCACCGGCAACGGCTCCGTCGTGGCCGAGTCCAGCCTCCCGCAGGTCGAGTCCGTGTGGGTGCAGAACGTGCCCACGAACATGGTGCACGTGCGCTTCAGCGAGGCGTGCGCCCTCGTCGACGACCTCGCCGGCCTGACGTCCTACGACGTCTACGCGCCGAACGCCATGATGGGCGGGCCGCCGGTGCTCAAGGGCTCGCCGACCAGCGCGGTGCGCGACGCCGACAAGCGCGGCGTCACCCTGACCTACCCGTTCGGCGTGGTCGCGGGCACCGACTTCATGGACGTCCGCGGGGTCACCGACCTCGCCGGCAACCACATGTTCCCGGTGGACGACGCCGCGATCGACCCCGAGAACGCCACCGACCTGACGTTCGGCGTGGGGTCGAGCCTGAGCACGGTCTCGGGCGAGCGCAACGACACGATCGTCGTCGAGTTCGACCAGCCGCCGAGCTCCGCGGGGCTCGACGACCCGGCGAGCTTCACGATCGCCCCGAATGGCGGGGGCGCCGCCCTGGACCTCACCCAGGCGAGCTTCTCCTTCGACGGGAACACGACGCTGACCATCGGGCTGGACGGCGTGACCTCGTCGAGCCTGACCACGGGCACCAACTACGACGTCACGATCGACGGCCTGACCACGGCCCAGGGGCGCGCGATGCCCGGGCCGGACACGACCATGATCGTCGCGGCCGGGGACGCCACCCTGCCGGTGCTGGCGCAGGGCCTGGCGCGGATCGACGCGTCGAGCCCGACCGACCAGGTGCTGATCCAGGTCGACGAGGCCGTGGACCCCGCCTCCGTGGCGGTCCTCGGCAACCTGATGGTCGGCGGCGTCGCGGCCACCAGCGCCACGCGCGTCGGCCCGCGCAGCGTCGTCGGCGTCTTCCCCGGCGGCTTCAACGTCGGCGACACGGTGGACATGACCTGGGACGACCTGGCCGGCAACACCGGCGCGTCGACCGTGACGCTGGCCGCCGCCGACGCGTTCGGTCCGTCGATCCTGAGCGTCTCCGGCCAGTCCGTCGAGGGCCTCGGGGGCGACACGGTGACGATCGACTTCGACGAGCCGATCGACCCCGCCACCGGGTTCAACCTCTCCAACTACACGGTGACCAACGGCGCCGCGCTGATCGACCTGTCGAACGCGACGACGCGCTACGTCAGCGGCTCGAACCGCCTGATCGTGAACCTGGCGCCCGGCGTCGAGCTCGACCCGACCCAGAGCCTGACGGTGCAGGCGCAGAACATCGCGGACTTCTCCGGGCTCGTCATGAACCCGCCGGCCAACGTCGGCGGCGCCGTGTCCGGGGACACCACGCCGCCGAGCTCGGCCCAGGCCTTCGCCAACCTGCGCGAGGACGCCGGGGGCCTGGCCATCGACGTGCTGTTCGACGAGGACGTCGACCAGGGCTTCGCCTCGCAGGTGCTGAACTGGTCCACCACGGGCGCCGCGCTCGTCACGGCGGTCGAGGTGCTGGGTGCCAGCCACTACCGGTTGACGCTCGACGCGCCCCTCGCCGGCGGCGACATGCTGCAGGTGGACGGGGTGCCCGACGTGGCCGGCAACGTGGCCGTGACCTTCTCCATCGCCCCGACCCTCTGAGGCCGCCCGACCTCGACCGACCGGCGGCCGCGCGCCGCGCGCCCGGCTGCCTTCCCGGACCCGGCGAGCGCCCCGCGGGCCGCCGGGTCCGGCACGTCCCGGGCGCGACCGCGGGGCGTCCGGGGGGTTCCGGGGATGCGCTACAGATCCCCCGGAGGGCCGCTCGATACCCGGGAGGCTCCATCTCCGCGCCGCCCGAAGGCGGGCCCCGGACGCACCCGCGCCGGGGCTCCCGGGCCCTGCCAGCAGCCCGTCGCGCGGGCCCCATCCATCCAAGCGACCGACCGAACCCATGGAAATCGTCGACGAAGTCGTCTCCTGCCTGACCGGACCGGAGGGCGAGCCCGCAGCGGGCCAGGAGTCGTTGCGGCAGCAGATGGAGCTCGCCGCCGAGGAGTTCCAGGCCGACACCGTCCAGACCGTGGTGCAGGAGCTCCTCGCGCGCCTCGAGGAGGATCCGAACAACCTCCGCGAGCTCGAGTCGCTGCTGATCCTCGGGCTGGCGCACGCGTCGGTCCTGGAGCGCTACTCCGACGAGATGGTCCGCGAGGGGCGCCGCCTGGCGCTGCTGCTCGAGCACGCCGAGCGCGTGGATCGCGCGCAGGCGCTGCTGGAGGTCCTCTCCGCGCGCGTCCCGCAGGAGCGCAGCATCCAGCACGACCTGGCGTCGCTCATGCGGCGCACGGGGAACTCCGACCGCCTGATCGAGCGCTACGTCCTGCACGCCGAGGACGCCATGGAGCGCGGCAGCTCCTCGGACGCGATCGCGTGGCTGCAGGAGGCGCTCGTGCTGGACGGCTCGCGGCGCGACGTCGCGCGCATGATCCGCGACCTGCGGTTCCAGGACGACCAGGGCCGCCGCCGCCGCGCGCGCCGGCTGCAGTTCCTCTCGGTCACGGTCGTGATCGCGCTGGTCCTCGTCGGGGTGGTGCACCGCGAGCGCTCCGTCGACGAGGAGTTCCTCCGGATCCCGCCGGCCACCGAGTCCGACATGCACTCGCTCCAGACCCGCCTGGCGGCCCTGGACCAGTTCCTGGACGCGAAGAAGGTCTGGCTGGGCATGTTCGCCGTGCGCCAGGAGCGCATGCGCCTGGTCAACAAGATCGACGCGCTGTCCGCCCGCATCGCGGAACGCGAGCGGCAGGCCCGCGCGGAGGCGGAGATGAACGCCGCCCTGGCGGACGCGACCCGGACGCGCGCGCGGGACCAGGTCCAGCAGCGCGACCTGGAGGGCGCCCTCGAGTCCTTCGAGAAGGCCCTGGAGATCGCGCCGGCCGACTGGCCGCACCGCGAGCGCACCGAGGCCGACGTCGAGGCCATCCGCGAGTACCTCGCCGAGA
>JAUIDW010000301.1 GCA_030428395.1 bacterium
CTCGGTGGCCGACTCCTGCCCGTGGCAGGTCGCGCAGTCGCGCCCGAGCGCGCCCTGGTGCGAGTCCTCGTGGCACGTCGCGCAGTCCTGGTCCAGCCCGATGAAGCGCAGCGCGCCCTCGGGCAGCACGTCGAGGTCGGCGTTCTCGTGGCACTCGGAGCATTCCAGCTCGAGGTGCGCGCCGGCCATCTCCCAGCCCACCAGGCCGTGGTCGAACTCCTCGACGGACGGAGCCCCGACCTGGGCGAAGCTGGCGCGGTTCACGAGCTCGAACTCCGCCCCGTGGTGCTCGCTGTGGCACAGCGAGCACAGGCGCGCACGCTCGGCCTCGACCGCGCCGTGCAGCCCGTCGCCGAGCTCGATCTGGTCGGCGACCACCGCGTGGCAGTCCAGGCACGCCTGGGTCATGCCGCCCATCAGCCCGCCGTGGCACTCGGCGCAGCCCGCGCGGCCGTTCAGCTCGGGCACGCGCCCGTGGGCGGTCGCGAGCGGGCCGGGCGACGTCTGCCGCATGTCGACGAGGGCCACGCCCAGCACCGCCAGCAGCGAGAACACGCCGATCCAGAGCCCCGGGCTGCGCACGTTCATCCGCCGCCTCCCTCGAAGTAGGCGCCGTAGGACAGCGCGTAGGCGACGTGCACGACGACCAGCAGGACCATCAGCGCCGCGACCCAGCGGTGCAGGTAGCGCCACGTGTTGAGCACGGCGCGCAGGTCCTCGTAGTGGGCGACCATCAGCGCCGTCCGGTGGGCGCGCCGCGCCAGGCCCAGGGCCTCGCGGACCTGCTCGGGGTCGACGCCCTCCGCGGCGCCCTCGCGGGCCAGGCGGCGCAGGGTGCGGCGCAGCCCGAGCTGCAGGCCGCACAGCGCCAGCACGCGGCCGGTGAACGTCCCGCGCCACTGCCGCGCGTGGATCAGGCGCAGCACCTCGTCGCGCGCGCGCTGGCCGAAGCGGCCGTCCTCGCCCTCGGCGCGGCTCAGGCGCTCGAGCTGGCTCTTCACCTCCTTCAGCTCGAGCTCGCGCCCGTTCGCGGCGCGCGGCACGTAGGCGTAGAAGTACCGCCCGATCGCGCCGGTCACGAGCAGGACCACCAGCGCCCACAGCGCGTGCCCGCCGACCGTGTGGCGCGGCTCCATCGCGCCGTGCAGCGTCGCCAGCAGCAGGGCCAGGATGCCCGTCGCCACGTGGCTCGTCATCCAGGCCTGCAGCGAGCCCCAGCGCAGCCGGAAGCGCGGCGAGCGCCGCACGAGGTAGAGCAGGTTGACGCCGATCAGCGTCGCGGCCATCCCGCCGAACACGAGGCCCAGGCCCTGGCCGGGGCGCAGCCACAGGTGCTTCTCGTGGGCCGGTCGCTCGACGCGGACGAGGCCGTAGTAGTCCGCGTTCCCCAGCGCCCAGGCGAGCGCGAACACGGAGATGGCGAAGCCGATCGCGAGCGCGCGGATCAGCCCGGTGCCCTGCTCCGCGGCCCGGGGCTGCACCGCGACCTCCTCGTGGTCGAACGAGACGCCGGCGCGCCGCAGCAGGTCGAACGGCGCGACGCCGCCGGCCATGACGAAGACCTCGTCGTTCGGCAGCACCAGCCGCTCGGGCCCGCCGTCGCCGCCGACGGTCAGCTCGACGGAGTCGGGGGCGATCGACGCGACCTCGCTCGACACGAGGACCCGCAGGCGCTGCCCCTCGACGGCGCCGCGCAGGCGCTCCTCGTTCCGCTTGCGGATGCGGAAGAAGGCGTCCTTGCGGTAGGAGAGCGTGACCTCGTTGCCCGCCTGCTCGGCGAGCCCCAGGGCCGTCTCGACGGCCGAGTCGCCGCCGCCCACGACCAGCACGCGCCGCCCCTGGTACGAGCTGGCGTCCAGCAGGCTGTAGGCGACCTTCGGCAGGTCCTCGCCCGGCACGCCCAGGCGCCGCGGGGACCCGCGCCGACCGAGCGCCAGGCAGACGTGGCGGGCGACGAACGTGTGCGTCCGCGTGCGCACGTGGAAGCGGCCGTCGGCGTCCTGCTCGAGGCCCTCGAAGACCTGGCCGGGGTGGAGCGGGAGGCGGTGCTGCTCGGCGACCCCGCGCCACACCTCCATCAGCTCCTCCTTCGTGTAGGTGCGGCGGTCCAGGGGACCGTGCAGCGGCAGCGCCACGGGCTCGGTCAGCACGAGCTTGCGCCGCGGGTACTTGGCGACGGTGCCGCCGACGCCGTCCTCCTGGTCCAGCGTGGCGAAGCGCAGGCCGTGCTGTTTCGCCTGCAGCGAGCAGGCGAGGCCCGCCGGGCCGGCGCCCACGACCACCAGGTCCAGCACGCCGTCGTCCGCCGACGGGCGCGGCTCCGCGACCGCCGCCGCGGACCGCGGACCGCCGCCCGCGCGCGCCGCGGCCAGGGCCGTGGAGGGCAGCGGCGCCGGCACGTCCGCCGCGACGCGGCGCGCGACCTCGTCGGCCACGGCCGTGCCGTGCTCGACGGCCGTCTTGATCAGCGCGTGGGCGGTGACCTCGCCGGCCAGGAAGAGGCCGGGGGTGCCGTCCGCCTCGAGGCCGCGCAGCACGGGCACGTCGTCGCGCTCGCGCAGGTCGCCGAGGGTGACCGTGATGGCGCCGACCGGGCACTCGCGCTCGCAGGCGGAGATGCCCTGGCAGCGCGCGCCGTTCACGATCATCGCCTGGCCGTGGACGATCTCCAGCACGCCGTCCTCCGGGCAGACGGCGACGCAGGTGGCGCAGCCCAGGCAGCGCGACAGGTCCACGACCGGGTGCTGCAGCTGCGCTTGCGCGCTGCCGGCCCGCTCGGCCTGGTCGCGCTCGCCGAGCGCGCGCCGCATGCGGCGCAGCTCGGTGCTGCGCGCCCACGCCACGGACAGGGCGAAGCCCAGGACTCCGACGAGCCCGACGAGCAGCGCCCAGCTCAACGGCGCCCTCCCGACGACGGGCTGGACGGGCCGCGGGCCGCGCGGCGACGTCTCCTGCGAGGATCCATCGGTGCTTGGTGAGCGCGCGGCTCGCCGAAAGGGGATCGACCGGCCCCGCGGGTCGCCTTGAACGGAAAGGGCGCCGGGCCCCGCGTGCGGCGGGATCCGGCGCCCGGTTCCTGGACGCGGTCGCGGGGGCGACGCTCAGCGCCGGGGCGCCGGCTCCTGCTCCTCGTCGGCGGGGCTGCGGGTCATCTCCATCTGACCGCGCAGGGCCGCCTTCTGGACGTACTGCTCGGAGGCGTTCATGGTCGCCTTCAGGTACCCGTTGAGCTGGGCGGCCTGCTCGCTGGCGACGCGGACGGAGCCGCGCAGCGAGGCGACGGAGTTCGCGTTGAAGTCGTTCTCGAGGTACAGCGCGTGGTCGCGCATGTTCGCGTTGAACGTCTGGAACGTCACGAGGGCCGGGTCGACCGAGCGCACGATCGCGTCGTAGCGGGCGCGCGTGCGGTCCAGGCGCGTCTGGCTGCGCTGGCGCAGCTCGGGATTCGAGAACTCGGCCAGGTCGGCCTCCCACTGCGCGAAGAACGGACCGGCGGCGCGCTTCATGGGCTGCACGGCGTTCTCGAGCTGCTTGGCCTGCTTGCCGGAGGCGTCGATGCGGTCGAGCAGCTCCTCGTAGGCGGCCAGCGGGTCGCCCTGGAAGTCCGGGGAGACCAGCGCGTGCAGCGCGGCGACGGCCTCGCGGGAGGCCTTCTCGGCGGTCTCGCATTGGACCTGCACGGCCTCGATGCGCGCCAGCAGGTCGTCGACCTGGCTGGGCCCGTCCTTCCCGCGGGAGAAGAACCCTCGCATGCTGTCGGTGAAGCCCGCGCACGACCCCAGGGTCAGGAGCAGGGGCAGGGCCAGGGCGGCGGTGGTCAGGTTGCTGCGCTTCAAGGCGGTTCGTTTCCTCTTCTAGGGACGTCAGGTCGGAGTGGTTCCGGGGACGTGAGGTCGTGGGGCGAGGGGGGGCCCGACCGAACGCCCTTCGGCCAGCGGAGAAGCGGCTCTTGAGGCCGATCGCCAGTCGGACGAAGCTCGGGGCATGAGCCCCGAGAAGCCCGACGTGCCCTCCACGCCGCCGCCCGAGGTCCCGCCCGCCCCCGAGCCGCCCCCGACGAAGCCGACCCCGCCCTCGCCCGCGGCTCCGCCGGAGCCCCCGCCGGCCCCGCCGACCGAGCCGCCGCCCCGACCGGGGCCGGCCGACCCGCACGCCTAGGGGCCAGGACCGCCGCCCCCGCGGCACCCCTTGACGTCCCGGGCTCCATAGGTAACCATCTGGTTACTTATGAGCTCGGACCCCCAGGGCGCCGTCTTCGCGGCCCTCGCCAGCGAGGCGCGTCGCCGCATCCTCGACATCGTCAAGGACCGACCCGGGTGCAACGTGAACCACGTGGCCAGCCACTTCGAGACCAGCCGCATCTCCGTGATGAAGCACCTGCGGGTGCTCGAGGATGCGGGCCTGATCACGTCCGAGAAGCGCGGCCGGGAGCGCGAGCTCTACTTCAACGCCGTCCCCATCCAGATGATCTACGACCGCTGGACCACCGAGTTCAGCGGGCTGTGGGCGGCCCAGCTGACGCGCGTCAAGTACCGCGTCGAATCCAAGCAAGAACGCGAGAGGTAGCCCGATGGCCGACACCGACAAGGCCGTGTTCGAGATCCTCATCCGGGGGTCCATCGACGACGTGTGGCACGAGATCACGAAGACCGACGAGATCCAGGCCGCCATGTTCAACACGCAGCTCCACACCGACGGCCTGAAGCCCGGCGGGCAGATCCGCATGCGCACGGGCAACGGGAAGTACACGGGCGTCGTGGGGGAGGTGCTCGAGCTCGACCCGCCGAACCGCTACGCCCACACCTTCAAGTTCACGAATTTCGACGACCCGCCGTGCAAGGTCGTGATGGACCTGAAGCAGGAGGGCGACCAGGTGCGCTTCACGATGACGCTGCTGGACCTGCCGCCGGGCACGAAGACGGCCAAGCAGATGAAGCAGGGCGCCACGATGATCCTGAAGACGCTGAAGTCGGTCGTCGAGACCGGCAAGGTGCCGGCCGGGACGCGCGCGCTCTACACGCTGTTCAAGGTGCTCGAGCCGCTGTCGCCGAAGCAGACGCGCAGCGAGCGCTGGCCCCTGGAGCCGCTCGACCGGCTCCTGGCGAAGGGTTGAGGGGGGGACGACATGGCGACCCCCGAGGAAATGGCCGCGAAGATGGTGGCCAACCTGAAGGAGAAGACCGGCAAGACCCTGCCGCAGTGGCTGAAGCTCGCCGCGAAGGCGCAGGCCGCGAAGCACGGTGAGCTGGTGAAGCACCTGAAGGCCGAGCACGGCCTGACGCACGGCTACGCGAACCTCGTGGCCCACGAGCACTTCCGGGCGGCCGCCGGCGGCGGCGCGGACGACCCCGTGGCGGCGCAGTACTCCGGCAAGAAGGAGGCGCTGCGGCCGATCTACGACAAGCTCGTGCAGGCCGTCGCGAAGCTCGGCCGGGACGCCGAGCTGTCCCCCAAGAAGAGCTACGTCAGCCTGCGGCGCAGCGTGCAGTTCGGCCTGATCCAGCCCTCCACGGCGACCCGCGTCGACGTCGGGCTGAACCTGAAGGGCGTCCCGCCCGACGGCCGCCTCGAGGCCGCCGGCAGCTGGAACGGCATGGTCACCCACCGCGTCCGCGTCAGCTCCCCGAACGAGGTCGACGCGCAGCTGAAGCGCTGGCTGAAGCAGGCCTACGAGGCGTCGTGACCGTTCCTGCACCCTCGGGCTGATGCCGGCACGCGCGCGCTACGCACTCGTGCGTAGCGCGCGCCTGCATGACGAGCTGTTCATCCCGCGCGGGCGCGGGACCCCGTAGGGTCGACGGGCCGAGCCACCGTCCCCTGCCCCCGGGAGCCCCGCGCCATGCAGCCGAACCCGTCCAGAGCGTCCCTCCGTTCGTGCCTCTCGATCGCCCTGACGGGCACGTTGCTCGCGGGCCCCGCGCTCGCCGCCCCGCAGGCGTGGGAGGCGTTCGGCACGTTCCCCGATCCGACCGTCGGGCGCACGGGGGCCGTGGGCGTCGTGCACGCCGGCGACCTCTACGTGCTGGGCGGCCGGCCGCTGCGCTTCGAGGACGACATCCCGGTCGGCGAGCCCGAGCGCGGGGCCGCGGACGTGTACCGCGCCGGCGGGACGGCCTGGGAGCTGTCGAAGGAGTTCGACGGCATGCTCGACCGCATGGGCGCGGGCGTCGACGCGCTCGGCCGGCTGGTCGTGTTCGGCCCGGCGACCGAGGGCGACCCGAACGCGTCGGTGCGGACGTACGTCTACGACGCGGTGCTCGGCACCGAGGTCGGCCCGACGCTCGCCGACCGCACGTTCGACGTCACGAACTTCGCCCACGCCGTCGACGACGCCGGGCGGCTGTACGCGCTCGGCGGCGGGCCCGGGGTGGGGGCCGACGCCGGCGCCCCGAACCGCAACGTCGCGGAGCGCTACGACGCCCTGGCGGACGCCTGGGAGGTGCTGGCGCCGCTGCCCGCGCCGCGCGCGAACGCCACGGCGGCCCACGACGGCCAGGGCCACGTGCTGGTGTTCGGCGGCTACGACGCGCTGGCCAGCACGCGGACCTCCAGCGTCTTCTCGCTGGACCTCGCCACCGGGCTGTGGTCGTACGTGACCGATCTGCCGGCCGTCCCGGGCGGCGACGACCGCTACAGCGACCAGCGCGCCGTGCTGGGCTCGGACGGCATGGTGTACGTGCTGGGCGGGCTCAACGGCGCCGACCCGGCCGCCGGCGTCCCCGTGGCAACGGCCTGGATCCTCGACCCGGTCACGCTGGTCTGGAGCCAGGCGCCCGACATGCCGACGGCGCGCTACGCCTTCGCCGCCGCGCTCGGCGACGACGAGTACGTCTACGCGCTGGGCGGGCAGGACG
>JAUIDW010000302.1 GCA_030428395.1 bacterium
CGCGGCGCGCGAAGCGTCGCGGGAGCCGGTCCGTCGCCGCGCGGCGCGGCGCGACGGTGCGCGCGAAGCCGCGCGGCGGCGCGCGCTCGCGCGCGCCGTGCGGAAGCGCGCTACGGCGCCGTGGCGAGCCGCGTCCGCTCGCCGACGTGGTACTCGCGGCGCGCGCGGAAGGCCGCGGCGAGGTCGCCCTCGAGGCCGAGCCGCGCGATCGTCTCCTCGCAGTCCGGCTCGCCCAGGCGGTCGGCCAGCTCGTCGAACACCACGGTGAGCGGCGCGAGGGCCAGCACTTGCTCGGCGTCGCTCGCCTGCGGGAGCTCGACGCCCCGGCGCTCGGCCTCGCCCGCGCAGTCGAGGAAGCCGCGCCCCAGTCCGATGCGGAAGACGGCGTCGGACAGCTCGACGGCCAGCCGCTGCACCTGCGGGTCGAGGTCGGGGCGCAGGCCCTTCGGCGCGGCGAGGTCCAGCCCCGCGACGCGCTCCCACATCGCGGCGAGGAACTCCTCGGAGCGGCGCTGCCCCTCCGCGTCGCCGCGGCGGAACGACAGCCACTGGACGACGCGCGGGTCCGGTCCGACGGCGCTCGCCAGGTGCAGCAGGTTCGGCACCGAGCGCGCGAAGCTGCCGAGCTGTCCCTCGAGCGTCGCGGCCTTCAGGTGGCGGCCGCAGGCCGCGCGCGTGAGCTCGTTGGTCGCGCCGCTGCGCTCGAGCCGGTGGGCGAGCTCGAGCTCCTCGAACCCCCAGACGTGGAACGTCTCGTCGAAGCGCAGGTTGCCGCGCTCGAGCAGCTCGCGCTTGCACGACCAGTTGTCGGTGAACCACGTGCTCCAGTCGACGCGGCCCAGCCGCCCGCGCAGGCGCGGGTTCGAGCGCGGCCCCATGAGGCGGCCGAACAGCCCCGGGTCGGTGCCCCAGGTCAGGTCGCCGAGGTGCGTCGCCAGCAGGGACGGGTGCTCGCGGTGGTAGTCGCGGTGCGCGCGGACGAAGCCCTTCTCGGGCGCCACGTCGCTGTCGCAGACGACCACGACGTCGCCGCGGGCCAGGTCGAGGCCCGTGTTGACGCCGGCCGAGCGCCCGCGGTTCTCGGCGTGGCGCACGTAGCTCCACTCCGCGGGCGGGTCGAGCGCGACGAAGTCGGGCTCGAGGGACGGCTCGGAGCCGTCGTCGACCAGGATCAGCTCGAAGGGCTCGTCGGCGCGCTCGGCCAGGAAGCCCTCGAGGACGGGCTTCAGCAGCTCGGGCCGCCCGTAGGCGGGGATCACGACCGAGACGGACTCGACGTCCTCGCGCAGCTCGATCGGCAGGCGCGCGGACCGCGCGGGTGCGGCCTGCTCCGGCGCTTCCCCGGTCGCCTCCTCCGACGCCTGACCGGGCGCCACCTCGGGGGCGGCGGGCGGCGGCGCCGCGGCCTCGACCGTCGCGGGTCCGGCGTGGCCGCGGGCCCACTCCTCGAGGTCGTGCAGGATCAGGAGACGGTGCGGCGCGACGAGCGGCTGCTCGGCCAGCGAGGCGCGCGCCGCCTGGACCATGGGCGCGGCGGTGTCGGGCGCTCCGCCGAAGAGGGCGGCCACCGCGCCGAGGATCCAGACGTCCGGACCGGGCGTGGCCAGCAGCGCCTCGAGCTCGCGGATCGCGTCGGCGTGGCGGCCGGCCTCGATCCAGCACTCGGCGCGACCCAGGCGCGCCTCGGTGTGCTCGGGGTTCGCGACGAGCGCCTGCTCGAACGCCGCGAGCGCCTCCTGGTAGCGCCCCTGGAGGATGCGCACGAGTCCCAGCCGCGTCGCCGCGGCCCAGGACGTCGCGCCGGGCATGGGCTCGGCGGTGAACAGCACGTCGCCGAACTCGAGGCAGGCGGCGTAGCAGTCGGCGGCGCGGGCGAGCAGCGGCGACTCGCCGCCCCCCGCGGGCTCGGCCAGCCAGAGCCGCTCGTGCGCGACGCCCTCCAGCAGGTCGAGGTTCGGGTGGTCGCCGTCCCACGTCCGCGCCTGGGCGACCGTCTCCAGCACCGTGTCGAACGCGTCGTTCCCCAGGTGCAGCCAGCACCGCAGCGTGGCGGGCGTGGTCGCGTCCGGGCGGGGCTCGCCGGCCTGCTCGAGCAGCTCCCAGGCCGCGTCGATCACCTCGCGCGCGCGCTGCGACTCGCCGGCGCGCACGAGCTCGCGCGTCAGGTACGCCCGCACGGTCGGGTTGTCCGGCTCCAGCGCGCAGCGCTTCTCGAGCAGCCGCAGGTTGCGCGCCGCCTTGTCGCGGTCGACCCGCACCGACTCGACCGTGCCGAAGTGCGCGATCGGCGCCTCGATGCGCCGCAGGCGGCGGTGGTGCGCGAGCCAGGTGGTCGCCTGCTCGTGCACGATGCCCTCCCAGCGCAGGTCGGGCGTGCGCCGGTAGAGCCGCGGCACCAGCATGGGCGTGTTGCGCCGGCCCTCGCCGGCGACGATCTGCTCGGGCGTCGCGTCCAGCCGCTCCGCGTCGTGCAGCGGCAGCAGGCCGCAGTCGAACCCGCCCTCGTCCGCCGCGGCGCGCAGGACGTCCGCGGCGCCCGCGGCGAGCCGCTCGTCGGCGTCGAGCAGCAGCACCCAGTCGCCCCGCGCCACACCCAGGGCCGCGTTGCGCGCGGCGGCGAAGTCGTCGTTCCAGACGTGGTCGACGACCGTCGCGCCGGCGGCCGCGGCCAGCGCGGCGGTCGCGTCCTCGCTGCCGGTGTCCACGACGACGATCGAGTCGACGGCGCCCTGGACGGACTCCAGACAGCCGGGGAGCATCGCCTCCTCGTTGCGGGCGATCAGGCAGAGGGTGATGTGCGTCACGTTCGGATCCTCGGGGTCGGTGCGGCGGCCACCGTGCGGGCCGGTTCAGCGGGAAGGGCCGCGGGCGATTCCGGGGGCACGCGCAGCGCCTCGTCGCTCCACGTGCGAGCGGCGAGCGCGGCGAGCCCGGAGTAGTCCCCGTGGCGGTGGGCGTTGGGCAGGCCCCACTTCGCGGCGAAGCGGCGCCAGTTGCGGACGAGCAGGTCGTCGTGCCGCTCGAGCTTCGGGCCGGCGTAGCCCTCGTGCTCGACGAACACGTCCTGGGCCACGCGCAGGCGGCCGCCGGCGAGCCGCGCGCGCAGGGTGAAGTCGTCGTCCTCGAACCCCCAGGGGCCGAAGCGCTCGTCGAACCCGCCGATGCGGTCGATCGTGGACCGCCGCACGAGGATGCAGAACGACGACATGAGCGAGGCGTAGCGGCACGCGAGGGGGCGCTCCGCCCGGCGGCTCGCGGCCAGGGCGTCGCGGGCCTCGACGGTCCCCAGGCCCTCGGCCTCGATCGCCTGCCCGTGGGCCGCGCGGTTGGTGACCGGGCCGACGCACGCCGCGCCGGCGTCGACCGCGCCGTGGTGCAGCAGCCGCCCGAGCCACCCGGGCGTCACCATCGCGTCCGAGTCCAGGAAGGCGACCCACGCGCCGCGCGCGTGCGCGAGCGCCTGGTTGCGCGCCCGCGGCGCCCCGAGGTTCGACTCGTTGCGCAGCAGCACGACGTCGTCCTGCTGCTCCAGCCACTCGGCGGAGCCGTCGGTCGAGCCGTTGTCGACGATGATCAGCTCGATCGGGTGCGCCGGCTCGGCGCAGCGGCGCAGCGCCTCGACGCAGCGGCGCAGCTGGTCCAGCGACTGGTGGGACACGACGACGACCGACGTCCGCTCGCCCTCCGGCGGCCCGCCGTCCAGGGCCGGGCCCGGGTCGCCGCCGTCGAGCTCCAGCAGCATGCCGCGCAGGAACGGCACGTTGCCCGTCTTGCGGACGAGGCCGCGCACCGTCTCGAGCGTCCCGGGCGGGACGACGGTGCCGGCCAGGCGCTCCTCGAGGTCGCGCAGCTTCTGCAGCACGCGGCCGGTGACCGCGTGCTGGGCCTCGACCGTGGCCTGGGCGCGCAGGCGGAACTCGGCGTCGAGCGCCACGCCCTCCGGCAGCCAGAGGAAGCGCGGGTCGTCGTACTTGCGCGCCATGCGCGCCAGGTTCTTGCCGAGGAGGACGTGCCGGCGGAAGTACGCCTCCGGGGTCAGGACGTGGTCGTGCTCGCAGCGCGCCTCGGGGTGGTAGAGCACCTTCCAGCCCTGCTGCTCGAGCCGGTAGCCCAGCTCGACGTCCTCGACGATCGCGTCGCGGAACCGCTCGGCGTCGAAGCCCCCCACCGCGCGCAGCGCGTCGGTCGGGAGGCTGAGGTTGCACGTCCAGAAGAAGGTCCAGCCGTGCAGCTTCCCGGGGCGCAGGCCGGGGAAGTCGAACAGCAGGTCGCTGCCCTCGAGCACCTGCACGAACGGGTGCCGGCGCGCCTCGGCGGTGAACGGGAACGACCCCAGCACGGCCGTCCGCGCCGGGGCGGCGGCGTGCGCGTCGAGGTGCTCGCGGAGCAGCTCGGGGTGCGGCACCGCGTCGTCGTTCAGGATCAGCGTGAGCGCCCCGCGGCAGGCCTCCAGGCCGCGGTTGCGGGCCGCGGCGGGCCCCGCGTTCTCCTGGCGCAGCAGCGTCGTCGCGAACGGGTGGTCCCCCGGGGCGAGCGCGACCGGCTCGGGCGAGCCGTCGTCCACCACGACGACCTCGAACCGCGCCGGGTCGAGCGTCTGGCGCGCCAGGCTCGCGAGCAGGTCGCGGACGGCGGCGGGCCGCCCGTAGGTCGGGACGAGGATCGAGACGTCGGGCGTCGAGGCGGGCATGGGTACGCGGGGGTGGCCTCCCCGCGGGGTGTGCGGGAAGATCGCGGCTCTCCCATCGACGCGACCCCCCCGGCGCTTGACGGCCCGGCGCGGGGAGGCGGCCGCCCTTCCACCGAACGGGACACCCATGAGCGCACCCGACCCCGAGACCCCGTCCTTCCTGGAGGAGCAGCGCGCCGCCTGGAACTCCGTGGCCCGCGGCTGGCAGGCCTGGGCGGCGACCTTCGAGCGCGCCGCCCAGCCGCTGAACGACCGGATGGTCGAGCTCGCCGCCGTCGCGCCCGGTCACCGCGTGCTGGACGTCGCCACGGGCATCGGCGAGCCGGCCCTGACCGCCGCGCGGCGGGTAGGCGCGGGCGGGTCCGTGCTGGCGGCGGACGCGTCCGAGGAGATGCTGGCCGTGGCGTCCGAGCGCGCGGCCGCCGCGGGCCTCGACGGCGTGGTGCGCACCGAGGTGCACGACGCCGAGGACCTGGGCGTCCCCGCCGGCGCGTTCGACGCCGGGCTGTGCCGCTGGGGGCTGATGCTGCTGCTCGAGCCCGGGCGCGGCGCGCGCGGGATCCACCGGGCGCTGCGGCCGGGCGCGCGCGTGGCCGCCGCGGTCTGGCGGTCCGCGGCGGAGGTGCCCTTCCTGGCGACGCCGCGGCGCGTGCTGACGCGCGAGCTCGGCCTGCCGGCGCCCGACCCCGACGCGCCCGGACCGCTGCGGCTCGGCGCGGAGGGCGCGCTGGCGGAGGTGCTCGAGCGCGCCGGTTTCGTCGACGTGCGCGTGGAGTCGTTCCCGGTCGTGTTCGAGTTCGAGGACGGCGACGAGTACTGGAGGTTCCTGCTCGACCTGTCGAGCTCGACGCGCCGGGTGCTCGCCGAGCTCGCCGAGGACGAGCTCGCGCGCGTGCGGGACAGCCTGCTGGAGGAGATGCGCGCCCACGCCGACGCGCGCGGTCGCCTGCGGGTGGAAAACCGCACCTGGATCGGAACCGGCGCCGTCGGCGATCCGTCGTAACCGCGGGGAGGTCCGGCCGCGCGACGCGCGCGGCCGCGTGCCCGCTCCGTCTCCGGCTCGCGCCCGACCGGACTCGCGCGTGCTCTCGCGGACCCCGGCGGACGGCGGGTCGCCGGGGCACCGACGCGCCGCGTCCGGGGCGGCCGGCGCCTGGACGGATTCGCGCACCCCCGCTTACGATCGCTTCGAGCAGCTCGCTCGAAGAGGAACCAGGGGAACAGACATGCTGAGGAACTTCACGGTCGCGGCGGTGCTCGCCGCCCTGGCCGTCGACGCGCACGCGCAGGACCTGACGCGGTGGCAGGTCCTGCAGGGTCGGCCGCGGTACGCGGGGACCTACCACGTGGCCTCCGGGACGTGGACGCGCGGGCGCGCGGCCCCGCCCACCGAGGGGTTCGACGTGCGCATCTACGACAACACGATGCTGTGGACCGGCGCCGCGCAGAACACGATCCAGTGGCGCGGCACGAACTGCTGCATCGAGCTGTACGACGACGGGCGCCTGCCGGGCCCGCGCACCGGGATCCCGGGGACGCATCCGGACTACCTCGTCGACGAGGTGACGTTCGGCTACGTCACGTTCGCCAACCCGGGGACGGTGGACATCCGCCTGTCGTTCTTCGACTCGCTGGGCGGCCCCTGCGTGCAGATGATGCCGCCCTCGCCCCCCGCCCCGCCGCCGCAGGGCCAGCTGCTGCTGAACCCCGCCAACGGCGTGATCCTGCCCGGGGACCCGACGCCGTTCGGCGGCACGGCCTGGATCGTGACGCTCGACCTGACCGGCGGCGGCGAGTTCTGCCTGATCGCCGAGGGCGACGGCACCCCGTTCAACGGGCTCGACAACTTCAACTGGTCCTTCCGCCACAACAACCCGGCCGCGACGACCGGCGGCCAGCGCGGGGGCCCGATCATCGCGGGCGAGCCGATGCGCGGGACCTTCGGGGCCTGCACGTTCAACATCCCCTGCGGCTTCGACCCGCAGATCGGCCCGGGCGGCACCGGGCTGGAGACGAGCGACATCTTCTGGGTCAACGTCGACGGCGACCCGCCCGGACCCACGG
>JAUIDW010000303.1 GCA_030428395.1 bacterium
TGCTGCACGTGAAGCGCACCTCGCCCAGCTTCGGCACGGTGTTCACGACCCACGCGACGATGCTGGGACGCGCCCTGTCGTCCCTGGGCCACTCGCCCGAGGACGGCCTGGCCGGCAAGACGCCGGCCGAGCTGGCCGAGGAGAACCACGTCGTCGCCAAGCACTCCCTCGAGGGCGTGGCGGGCCGCGAGGCCGACGTGTTCACCACCGTCAGCCAGATCACGGCCGACGAGGCGGAGCTGCTGCACGAGCGCCGGCCCGAGCCGATCCTGCCGAACGGCCTCGACCTGGACGTCATCGACTCGATCGCCGGCGACGTCGGGCGCACGGAGGCGCGCGCGCGGGTGACCCGGGTGGCCGAGCGCTTCCTGGGGTCCCCGGTCGACGACGCGCTGTTCGTGTGCGTGTCCGGGCGCTACGAGTTCCACAACAAGGGGCTCGACGTGCTGCTGGACGCGATGGCCCAGGTGCGCGAGCGCGAGGGCCGCCGCGTCGTGCTGTTCGTGCTGGTGCCCGCGGGCAACTCGGGCGTGCGCAGCGAGCTGATCGAGCGGCTGAACACCGAGGAGGACGTCGCGGACGGCCCGCTGGGGCTCTCCACGCACAACCTGTTCGACGCCGAGCGCGACCCGGTCCAGGAGCACTGCCAGCGCCTGGGGCTCGACAACGCGCCGGACTCGCGGGTGCTCGTGGTGCAGGTCCCGATCTACTTGGCCCCCGACGACGGGCTGTTCGGCCTGCCCTACGAGGCGGTGCTGCGCGCGATGGACCTGTCGTGCTTCCCGTCGTACTACGAGCCCTGGGGCTACACGCCCCAGGAGAGCCTCGCGGTCGGCGTGCCGACGATCACCACCGACTACGCGGGCTTCGGCCGCTGGGCGCGCTCGCTGGAGCTGGGCCCCGACGCCGGGCTCACCGTGCTGGACCGCGTGCACGTCGAGTACGGCGCCGTGGTCGAGCAGCTCGCCGACCGCATCGAGGAGCACGCCGCGCGCGAGGGCGACGGCGAGGCGCTGCGCGCCGCGTGCCGCGCGACGGCGGCGCGCGCGTCCTGGTCCGACCTGTTCGCCCACTACCAGGACGCCTACGGGCGCGCCCTGGAGGCCGTGCAGGCGCGCCTGGAGCGCGGCGTGGTGCAGGCGCGGCGCCCGCGCGTGCCCGTCGCGCTGCGGACCGAGCGCCCCGGGCCGCACCTGGTCCCGTTCGACGTCGCCGCGCGCCTGCCGCGCGAGCTGCAGGCCCTCGAGCCGCTGTCGCGCAACCTCGCGTGGTCCTGGGACGCCGAGGCGGGCGAGCTGTTCCGCGAGCTGTCCCCCCTCGCGTGGGAGGCCTCGCGCCACAACCCGGTCCAGTTCCTGCGCCGCCTGAACGCCACGGAGCTCGACGCGCGCGCCGCCGACGCGGACTTCGTCGCGCGCGTCGCGCGCGTCTGCAAGCGCCAGCGCAAGTACCTGGAGGCCCCGCTGGACACGACGCACGTCCCGGCGGACCACCCGGTCGCCTACTTCAGCGCGGAGTACGGCCTGCACGAGTCCCTGCCGATCTACAGCGGCGGCCTCGGCGTGCTGGCCGGCGACCACCTGAAGTCGGCCAGCGACCTGGGCCTCCCGCTCGTCGCCGTGGGCCTGTTCTACCGGCGCGGCTACGTGGAGCAGCACGTGTCGGCCAGCGGCGAGCAGATCGCCGGCGAGCAGGTCAACGACCCGGCCAACCTGCCGATGGAGCTGCTGCGCGAGGACGACGGCGAGCCCATCGAGATCTCGCTGGGCCTGCCCGGCCGCCGCCTGCACCTGCGCTGCTGGCAGGTCGAGGTCGGGCGCGTGCCGCTGTTCCTGCTGGACACCGACACGCCCACGAACCGCGCCGAGGACCGCGCCATCACCGACCGCCTGTACGGCGGCGACACCGAGAAGCGCATCCTGCAGGAGATCGTCCTGGGCCGCGGCGGCATGCGCCTGCTGCGCCGGATCGGCATCGAGCCCTCGGCCTACCACCTGAACGAGGGGCACGCGGCGTTCCTGACCCTCGAGCGCGGCACCGAGCTCGTGCGCCAGGAGGGCCTGACGTTCGAGGAGGCGCGGACGTTCCTGCGCGCGACGACGCTCTTCACGACGCACACGCCCGTGCCCGCCGGGCACGACCGCTTCGGCGAGGACCTCGTGCGCCGCTACTTCTCCGACGTCGCGGAGTGGGCGGGCGTCCCGTGGGAGCGCTTCTACGCCCTGGGGCACTCGGCCGAGCACACCGACTCGTTCAACATGACGTACCTGGCGATGCAGTTCGCCTCGGTCGTCAACGGCGTCAGCAAGCTGCACGGGACCGCGTCGCGCACGCTGCTGCGCTCGTTCTGGCCCAACCTGCTCGAGAGCGAGGTCCCGATCGACTCGGTGACCAACGGCATCCACCTGTCCACGTGGACCCAGCCCGGGATCGCGCGGCTGCTGGCCCCCGCGGGCCGCGTCACCGGCGAGGACTTCGCCGCCCGCGCCGCGTCGGTCGACCTGGACGAGCTGTGGGACGTCCGCCGCGCCGCGCGCCGCCGCCTGGTCGACCACATCCAGGCCAGCGTCAAGCACGCGTTCCTCGAGCGCAACGACGACCCCCTGCTGCTGACCCGCACCCTGGAGGGGCTCACCGACGACGCGCTGCTGATCGGCTTCGCCCGGCGCTTCGCCCCGTACAAGCGCGCGCACCTGCTGTTCCAGGACCTCGACCAGCTCGCGCGCCTGCTCGACGACCCCGAGCGCCCGGTGCGCATCCTGATCGCCGGCAAGGCCCACCCCCAGGACGGCCGCGGCAAGGAGATCCTGCGGCGCGTCGTCGAGTGGTCGCGCAGCGACCGCCTGGCGGGCAAGGTCGTGTTCCTCGAGAACTACGACATGAAGCTCGCGCGCAGCCTCGTGCAGGGCGTGGACGTGTGGCTCAACAACCCGACGCGCATGCAGGAGGCCAGCGGAACGTCCGGCATGAAGGTCGCCGCCAACGGCGGGCTGAACCTGTCGATCGCCGACGGCTGGTGGCCCGAGGCGGCCGACGGCCGCAACGGCTGGACCCTGGGCGGCGCGCGCGTGTACGAGGACCAGGAGCTGCAGGACCAGCTCGACAGCGCGCACCTCTACCAGCTGCTCGAGGGCGAGGTCGCCCCGCTGTTCTTCGAGCGCGACGCGAAGGGCGTCCCCCGCAAGTGGCTCGAGCGCGTCCGCGACAACCTCGCGACGATCCCGCCGGTCTTCAACACCGACCGCATGGTGCGCGACTACGTCGCCCTGGCCTACCAGCGCCTGGCCGCCAACCGCGCCGAGCTGACCGCCAACCGGCGCAGCCGCCTGAAGGAGATCGCCCGCGACGTCCAGGCGGTCCAGAGGAGCTTCGAGAGCGTCCGCCTGGTGGCGGCCCACGTCGCGGACGTGTCGGACCTGAAGGTGGGCGACCGCGTGGACGTCGCCGTCGACGTCGACCTCGGCGGCCTGCCCGCCGAGCGCGTCTCCGTCGAGCTGGTCCTCGGTCACGCGGCCGGCGACCACGACCTCGTGGACGCCCAGCCGACGACGCTCGCCCCGACCGGCAGCGGCCAGGACGGCTCGACGCGCTTCGAGGGCTCCGCCACCGTCGAGCGCGCCGGCGTCCACGCCTACGGCATCCGCGTCCGCCCGCGCCCCGACGTCGACCCCTTCGGCGCCCTGACGAACCTGGCCCTCTGGGGCTGACGGGGCGCCCGCGAAGGGTCGCCCCTCAGGGCACGAGGGCGTCCAGGGCCGCGAAGCTGGCGGCGAACTCCGCGTGCGACGCTCCGAGGTCGGTCGCCTCCAGCGGATCGACCGTGAGGTCGTAGAACTCCGTCGCCGGATTCGTCCCCCCGCGGCGCACGAGCTTCCACGCGTGCCCCCCGGCCGTCCGCAGGAAGCCGTACCGGTCGTCCTCCCGGTTGTCCACGCTCGTGCCGTTCGGTCGGAAACGCTGGAGCAGCGACCAGTCGCGGTCGGTCCCGGCCGCGGGGTCGGTGAGCACGGCCGCGAAGCTGCTAGCGTGCGGCGCGGTGCTGGCCGTCGACCCCAGGCCGGCGAGCTCGCACAGGGTGGCGTACAGGTCGACGGCGTCGACCCAGCCGGGCTCCGAGCGCCCCGGGCTCGTGACGAGTCCGGACGCCGCGGCCGCGAACGGGTCCTCGAACACGAGCAGCGGCGTGCGGCTGGACGTGTCGTAGACCGTCCCCTTCATGTGCGCCGCGTCGTACGGCGCGGCGTCCACGTGCAGCACCTCGTCTCCCGCCCGGTGCAGGGCGTGACCGGCGGGATAACGCACGTCGTGGGTCGCGTCGGGCTGGACGACGTAGCCGGGCGTTCCGTTGTCGCCCAGCACGACGAACAGCGTCCGGGCCCGCCGGTCGGCCGGCATGGACTGGACCAGGCGTCCGACCTCGCCGTCGAGCGCCTCGAGCGCCGCGCGGTACTGGGTGTTCGGCCCCGGGCTCGGCGTGCTCCCGAAGCCGTGGAGCGACGCCGGCGCCCAGTCGGCCCCGTCCAGGGGCACGTGGGCGGCGCTGTAGGCCACCCAGGCGAAGAAGGGCTCGGAGGCGCTCGCCATCCAGTCCAGGGCGCGATCGGTGGTGTAGCTCGTGACCCAGGGGCCCTGGACCGTCGTGCGGACGCCCCCCTCGACCCACCAGTACAGGTAGTGCCCGCCTCCGGGCACGGACCCGTCGTTGGAGAGGTTGCGCGGCGTCCCCCGCCACTCGTCGAAGCCGAGCCCCGCGGTCGGATGGACGTCCATGGTGCCGCCCTCGACGGGGTCGAGCCCGAGGTGCCACTTCCCGAAGGCGGCGGTCGAGTACCCGGCGGCTCCCAGCAGGCGTGGGAGCGGCGCCACCTGCGGCCAGGTCGGCGCCGGCGGGACGAGCAGCTCGAGGAAGTCGGGCGCCCGGAACGCGAAGCGCGCGAGCTCGCCCTGGCCGTGCTCGAAGGGGTACCTGCCGGTCAACGCCGTGGCGCGGAACGGCGAGCACCGCGGCTGGGCGCGGAACTCCTCGAACCGGATCCCCGCCGCCGCGAACGACTCGAGGCTCGGAGTCGAGGCGTACGGATACCCCGCTGGATCCGAGTACCGGTTCCGGTCGTCGTACAGACGAACCTGGTCGATGCCCACGTCGTCGAGCACGAGCACGACGAGGTTGGGTCGCGCCCCCGACCGCTCCGTCGGGGACGCCACGAGGGCCTGCTGCGCGCAGGCCACGAGCAAGCAGAACGCCGCGGCGATCACTTGCGATCCTCCTCCTTCCCGGCGACGCGTCGGCCGCCGGGGGAACACTAGGAGGCTCGTGCGAGGAGTATCGCGCCGGCGTCCGAAATCCTCCGCCGATCGCGTCGCTCGCTCACGCGTGAGCGAGTGAACGACGCGCGCGCGTTCGCGCGAGCGAGTGAACGACGACGCGCGCGCTCGCGCGTCGTGAGCCGCGCCTAGTCGGCGCGCTTCATCGAGATCACCATCGACTTCTCGCCCTCGCCGGGGCCCATGTAGAAGGTGCTGACGTAGGTGGTGTCGGTCTGCGCGAGCTCGTAGCGGTGCGCGTTCATCACGCCGTTCATGTCGGGGGCGTCCCAGCGCATGACGAGGACCTCGCGGTCGGCGTCCCACTCGCCCTCCATGACGGCGAGGTACGAGCTCCAGCTGTCGGCCCACGTTCCGCGGTACGTCCGCGTCAGCGGGTCGTAGCCCAGGGTGCCCTCGCCCACGTAGGACATCCCCATCAGGTCGCACTCGAAGCGCGTCTGGGTCCAGAACGGTCCGACGGCCTGGACGGTCTGGCGCGCGGGGATCGGGTCTTCGCCGAGGCCGGGGCCGAAGCTCTCCAGCGAGCCCTCCCACTGGCCCACGGCCGACAGGACGCGCGCGTGGTGGTCGGTGGGCGCGGTCATGGTTTCCATGTCGATCTGCACCACGTCCTCGGTGGTGGAGCAGGCGGCGACCAGGACGAGCGCGCAGGGGAGCAGAGCGGCGAGACGCATGGGGAGACCTCCTCGGGTCGGTGGAAGGGAGCGGGTTCGGCCGGGGAGCCTACACCGTCGAGCGCCCCGGCGGCCTCCCGGGGCGCCGGAGGCGTCTAGAGCCCGATCCGCTGGCCCTCGCGCGCCACGGCCATGCCGGCGGCGCGCACCGCGGCCGCCTCGGGGGAGTCCGGGTCGGCCACGGGGTTCGTGTGGTTCAGGTGCGTGAACACGACCTTGGCCCGCTCGTCGGCGGGCAGGGACTGGAACCGCGCGATCGACTCCACGACGAACGGGTGCGGGATCTCGGCCAGGTCGCGGCCCGGCAGCTCCCAGGCGGCGTAGAAGGTCCCGTCCAGCAGCGCGACGTCCACGTCCGCGAGCCGGTCCTCGACGCGCTCGTCCCAGCGCTCCCACTTGTCGATGTCGGGCAGGAACAGCAGCGCGCGCCGCGGGCCGCGCACGACGAACCCGAGCGTGTCGCTGTACTCGTCGCGGTGCGGGACCGCGAAGGCCTCGACCGACAGGTCGTCGGCCAGCGCGACCGGCTCGCCCGGCGTCAGCGTCGCGAGGCGGAAGCTCCCCTGGTCCAGCATGGTGCGCCAGGGGTCGTTCCCGCGCAGGAACCCGGCCATGCGCGCGGACACGTGCAGCGGCAGGTCGCGCGCGCCGTAGGCCTCGCGCCCCAGGTGCAGCAGGCCCGTGTAGTGCCCCATGTGCGCG